>NC_010571.1:341666-683333 GCF_000019965.1 Opitutus terrae PB90-1 | reverse complement strand
TGGACCTCGGCTGGAGTGAACGTCCATTGCGGCAGGGTGGCTGCCGTGCCTTGTGCGACCAGACGGTTGGTCTGATCGCAACAATAGATCGCCTGTAGCTGCCCATCCGCGCCGATCAGCAGCAGAAAATCGGCCGTGCCGGTGAGCGGTTCGCCGTCCTCCCAGGTGAGCGGCAGCCGCGGGGGCACGGAATGCGTGGGCTTCGCGGGGGTGGCGCCCGGTGGCAACGGCGTAAGCTTGACCGCGCCGAGCGTCGCGAGAGCCTTCTGTGACCGGAGCCCTTCGGGCGAAGGCGTGATCGATGCGACGTAGGTTTCGGCGGGGAGTCGCGCGACAAAGCTGTTGCGGTCGGATACCGGGACAGTGGCGCGCGGTGCGGCGCAGCCAGCATACATCAGCGCAGCGGAGACGAGCAGGAGCCAAGCGGTCTTCATGGTGCGGAGGGTAGGGTGCGAGGTGGAACAGGCCGGACCAACAGACCCGCGGGAAGACGTTGCCGACGGCCGGCCGTTACTTGCTGTTTCGAACAGCTTCCGTCTCGGTGCGAGCTCCCGGCAAGCCGGTGCCCGGTGTGACCTGCTACGCGACGATGCCCGGCGTGAGCCGGAAATCGGTGGCGAGCACCTCGAAGCCGGCGCCTGCATGGAAGTCACGGCGCCAGTGATAGCGGCCATCCGAATGAGTCACTTTCAGGATCTCGGGTGTGCGAATGGCGCTCGCGTCGTGCACGCCGAACGCGGGCTCGACGAAGTGCAGGAAGAGCGCGAGGGCATTGCCATGCGAGCCGAGCGCCAGCGTCTCGCCCGGATGACGGTGCACGAGTTCGTCCACCGCGGCGGCGATCCGCGCACGGCAGGTCCACGAGCACTCGCCGCCGTCGAGCGCGAACGAGAAATCCTCCCACGAGCGTCGCCACACCTCGCGAAAGTCCGGCACCCACTGCCCGGCGATGCGACGTTCGCGCAGGCCTTCGTGCACGGCGATCTCGAGGCCGCAGGCATCTGCGAACGGGACGAGCGTGTCGCGACAGCGGCGGTAGGGGCTGGTGTAGATCCGCGTGATTCCGAGCGGCGCGAGCGCTGGCACCAGTCCGGTCGCCTGAGCTTCGCCGGCGGGCGAGAGCGCCCAATCCGGTTCCGGCTGATGCATCAAGGGCAAGCTCTGCGCATGCCGCACGAGATACAGCGTCGTGGTCACAGCCTTGGATGGTAACGCGCTCGCGCGGGATGGATCGAGGGAAAATCGGCCCGCGGTGCGAATCGTTGGTTGGGTCCGGCCGCCGCTGGCAATGCGTGAGCCTGGAAGGCTCAGCTGAAATCGGAAAACCCGGCGCGAAGCGTGCGACGCCATGGCGTAGGATTGCCACGGCGAGCGCGAGATGACAGACGGTCCGCCATGGACGCCGTGCAGCAACCCGTGGCCGCCGCGAGCACGGACCAAGCACCGGCGGGCGCGTGGGCCGATCTGCCGCGACTCTATCGCGATCTGGCGTGGATCTGGCCGTGGTGGAGCCGGCCCGACGGCGACTACCGGACTTACTGCCACCATGTGCTGGAATTGCTCTCCAGCGCGGGCGTTCGCCACGGGGGGTCGATGCTGGTATTGGCCTGCGGCGGCGGCACCAACGTGTCGCATCTCAAGGAGTGCTTCGCGGTGACGGGCGTCGACCTGAGTGCGGAGATGCTAGCGCTCGCGCGAGCGACGAACCCGGGGTGCGAGTTTGTCCAGGGCGACATGCGCACCGTCGCGCTGGAGCGCCGGTTCGACGCGGTGTTCATTGACGACGGGATCGGCTACCTCGTGTCGCGGGAGGATCTGCTGGCGGTGTTCCGCAATGCGCGGAAACACCTGCGGCCGGGCGGAGCGGTGATCTTTACCGCGGATGCGTTGAAAGAAACGTTCGAACAGAACGCCACGACCGTGTGGCCAGTCGTCGAGACGGCGGGCGAACACCCAGCCGAGGTGACGATCGTGGAGAACCAATACGACCCGGACCCGAACGACGACACGTTCGAGACGATGATGCTCTTCCTGATCCGCGAAGGCGGTCGGCTGCGCGTCGAGCAGGATCGGCATGTGCTGGGATTGTTCTCACGAGCGATCTGGCAGGAGGTTTTGCGCGAAGCTGGATTCTTGGTGCGTGAGGTGCCCTATCGCGAAAACGATCGCGGCTACACATCGTTCGTCGGCGTGGCGCCGACGGATTGACTCATCGCTGGGCGGCGCGTTTCGCCGAATCGGAGATTCGCCCGGACGGCGGCCATGATTCGCCGTCACTTTCGTGCAGGACAAAAAACTCACCCGAGTCGGCCGCGCCGGTGTCGCGGGAGAAGAGCAACGACCGGCCGCTTGGCGAAAACACGGCGCCGACCTCCATGCCGTCGGCATTCGCCCCATCGCCGAGTTTCTCCTTCGGCCTCCAGCCGCGCGCGTCGCGTCGCGATTGATAAAGGCCGTCCGCGGCCATGATGATGAGTCGCGAGCCGTCGGGCGACGGCAACGGCTCGAATTCGTCCGCGGCGGAGTTGATCGCGGCGCCGAGGTTTTCCACGACCCAGTGGCCGTCTGGCTGCGGGTGGCCGCGCCAGATGTCATTGCCACCGAATCCGCCAGGCCGATTCGACCCGAAGTAGAACCAGCCGTCGGGCGCCGGTCGCGGAAACCATTCGGTGCTGGTCGAGTTGAGCGGCTCGGGCAGTCGTGTCGGTTGCTGCCAGGTGCCGTCGGCGTTGCGGTCGACCCGCCAGAGATCGAGATCCTTCCGGTGCACGCCGTCGGTTGAGCGATTGGAGATGAAGTAGAGCGTGCGCCCGTCGGCGGTGAAGAAAGGGTCGGCCTCCACGCCATCGCCGGCGAACGACGGCGCTTCCGGCTCGGACCAACCTTGGGTCGTGGGACGACTCACTAGAATTCGCCAACCGCGGAACTGCGGCGAGCTGCGGACGAAGTAGAGGTCGCCCGTTACCGGATCGAACGCGGCGTGCGATTCGAACTGCGGGCTGGAGATGTTGTGGGGTTTCCACGGAACGATCCGCGGTGTGTCGGCCGTAGCCAGAGGGAGGGCGAGCGAAAGCAGAACCAAGCCCGCGAGTGGGGTTTTCATGCGCCAGCCATCCGTAAACCGCCTTGCTGAAAAGTTCCCGCCGCCGGACTGCGACCGTCGTGCGCCAGCTCGATCAGAGCACCTGGTGGCGTCTTGCTAACGAGGCGCGGTCGCCATCGGATCGGTCGCCTCGTGCCGGGCATTTCCTTCGAGCACAAGATGCTGATCCCGACCATCGGGCGTCCGCAGCTCGAAAACGGACTCGCGCCGGCCGCTGATCTGGTCGGGAGCGGCGGCGCGCGGCAGGCCGAGGATCAACATGAGTCCAAGCGCCAGACCGGCGCCAAATGACAACGGGGAAAGGTCAGCCGGTTCGGTGGAGTCCATGGCTGCAGTCTATACTGCAACCGCGCCGTCCACAGGCAGCACAGCCGCAGCAAAACCAGCAACACAGGACCGGCACAGTCCGGCCGTGAAATCACCGAGTGGTGAAAACCGCCGCACGGCGAGAAGCCGTGCGCGCTCAGGTTTTCGCCCGCGCGAGCTTCACCTGCTGGTTTTGCGTTTTCTCGATTCCGATTTCGGTCGATGGTCCGTGTCCTGGATGGACGATGGTTTCGTCCGGCAACTGCTGGTAGAGTCGGCGCACCGATGTTTCCAATACGGCGCGTCCGCCGGCCTTGGGCAGGTCCCAGCGACCGATCCGTCGGTGGAACAGCACGTCGCCCGAAAACAGGATGCCCGCGGTGGAGTAACAGACGCTGCCACCGGAGTGCCCCGGGCTGGCGATCACCCGCAGCGTGAGCCCGCCAAGCGGGAAGGTCTGCCCGTCTTCGACGAAGACGTCCGGTTGGCCGAGTCGTGCGAAATCGAACGACATCGTCTCGGCCAGCGCCGCATCCGCAGCCATGCCCGCCTTGATGCGGGCGGCTTCTTCGGGCGCCATCACCTGTTCCCATTGCGCGTAGAATGCGGTGGCCTCGAATTCGAGACGCGACACGCACCACTGTGCGCGGGGGAAGCGGGCGCGCACCGCAGGCAACCCCTGCACATGATCCACGTGCGCGTGAGTAGTGAGCAAATATCGGACCTGCAAGCCGCGCTGCTCGATCACCGCGAGCAGCGCGTCGATCGGACCGCCGACGTCGATGAGCGCAGCGTCTCTCGTCGCGCGATCGTAGAGCAGGTAGGCGTTGGTTTTCATCGGGCCGGTGATGTCGTGCAGGACGACTACAGCCGGCGCGGCCGCAGCCGCCCCGACGAGCTTATCCGGCGCTGCGGCGAGCTCGAGGCTCAGCAGGCAGGCCAACAGCAGAAATGCACGCATGGGAAAATCCTCGCAGTGGAACCGCACGCTACTGCGAACGCGGGCGCACCGCGAGCATTGCGTGTCGGCGCGACCGGCACAGCGGCCCTCGCGGATTTGCAGAAGTGGCACGGGCGTCCCGCCCGTGGAAGCCGTTTGCCGCCTTCGCCAACGCCAACGACAAACGCGCCGTGATCGTGAGAGAGGTTGACCCATTACACGGGCAGGATGCCCGTGCCACGGCCGGAATCGGGTGCGTTGTCCGAAGCCGAGCGAGGCAGACCCGGACCGGCGACTAACCCGGATATTTCACGAGATTCGTGAAATATCCGCCCTGCGGGCCGACTTTGTCGGGGCTAACCGCGACAAGGTCGCTCCGTCGCAGGCGGACGAAAATTTCGAGCACATGACTACTCTCGTTCGTGAAATTTCCGGGCTAGCGCGACTCGGGCGGAGTGTCGGGCAGCGCGGCGAGCGCAACCGGTGACGGATAGCCCGACCACGCCAGCCATTTCTTCTCGAGCGTCGCACCGTTCGCCTCGAGCCAGTCGCGCACACGCTCACCACTGTCGTCGCCGTACTCGCGGTGCGAGTAGACCAGCACACAACCGACGCCGCCGACGAGCTTCACGTGTGCGACGACGAATTCGGTTTTCGTGAGCTGCGGGAACACGACCACCGCGAGGTGCTCGGCCGGTTTGTCGGGCGTGCGCGGCGTGGAGAACGCGCGAACCACCGTCGCGCGAGCGGCCTTGTAGTTGCCGAGCACGGCGTTCGCGAGTTGGGCGAGCGCCTCCTCGTCGCGGACCTGCGCATGGACGTTGATCGTGATCAGGTCGTCCCAATGGACGAGATCCGGCTGGCCGGCAGGCGTGAATTCATGCTGTCCCTGCCGGCTCCAACGGTGCTGATATTCCACGCCGTCGAACGTGCACGTGGGCGCGGCGGAGTTCGGCGCGGCCGCGACGAGATCGACGAACGTGACACCGAAGGAGAGGAGGAGCGGCACCAGCCAGGGCCGTAGGCGGGCGGGAAATTGCATGGGCACAGGATGGAAACGCGCGGCGGCCACGTCCACCCTTTGCCAAGCGCGGTATTCGCCAACAGTCGAGTGGAGGATTCGCGTTTTCGAGGCGATTCGGTCGGTGTTACGTCCTGATGGTGCGTGGAAGCGGCAGATTTCATGTGTAGGGCTGCCGCTCGCCGGCAGCCGCGCCTCAGAACGCAGCCGCAAGCAAGCATCCGGCCGGCGGCTAGCGCCGGCCCTACGGTGTGAATCGATCGAACGCGCGGGGATTTCGGAGCGCCGCTAGAGCGCCGGATGCGGCAGCAGCCGGGCGAGCAACACGGCGATCACCGGAATCACGATCGCGCAGAGCACGAGGTAGCCGGCGAGCAGCGCTGTGGTGCCGCCGGGGCCGGGGAAGCGCTTGCGGATCTCGAGCCAGACGCCGTGAGCCAGTTCCGGTAGCCGGCCCGGAGTTTTTTCCGAGACGCCGGCGTAGATCTGGTTCACCAACCCGCGCAGTGCGACCACGGCGTCGCGGTCGAGCGGTCGCGTCTGCCAGTCCGGATCACGGCGCGCCTCGCGAATGATGCGGGCGCGGCGAAACGCCTGCGGTGTGCCAAGCAGCATGAACCCGGCGACCACGCCGAGGACCCAGCTTTGCGCCCGCCAGGCCAGCCAGCCGAGTCCGGCAACGGCGAGAAGGCGGAACAGCAATTCCAAAACGGGAAACCGGGAGAACAGCGTGTCGTTGGCAAACTGGCCCCCGTCGAGCGGCACGAGCGGCAGGAGGTTGAACGCGTTGAGGAAAAGCGAGGCCCAGGCAAACTCCACCAGCCACGGCGGTGCGCCGGTGACCAGCGCAAGCACCCCCGCAAGCACCGCGCTGGCGATGCCGACGAGCGGACCGGCGAGCGAGACGAGCGCGTTCTTCGTGGCGTCGAGTTCGCGCGGCTGGCCCGTGGCGAGGCCGCCGAAGAACGGGAGGAAGAGCATCCGGACGTTCTTGTAGCCGAACACGCGCATCGCGAGCACGTGGCCCAGTTCGTGAATCGCAATCGCGACGGCGAGGAAGATGACCGTGCGCCAGCCCCAGTTGAGTCCGCCGATCGCGATGAACAGCACGGCGGTGATCAGGAGCAGCTGCGACGAAATGCCGCTGGCCGGCGTTGCCTCGCCCCGGGCCCGAACCTGCGCGAGCAGGAACTCGTCGGCGTCGACGGGCGTTGGTGTGGGCGAGGAATCGAGGTGATTGTCGGCGGCGGGCTGGGACTCGGACATGCGGCGGCAGACTGCCAGAGCCCGACAGCAGGCGTCGATGCGGAAGGGCGGCCGCCGCGGGATCCCCGACAAAACTGGAGGCGTGGGTGGCGTGGCGGTTCCGCTCGCGGCAGGGTGCATCGCGGAGGAGGTGGAACGCATTGCCCTCAAGGCGCTGGTCGGAGTCGTAACCGCGTTGCGCGGTTTTGCGTAGCCCGCGCGTCGGCGGGTGCGACGCGGTCCCCACGGCGAAGTCGTGCGGCTACGAGGAAGTGAGTGCGTTTTACGTTTCAACAAACCCACGGGCGAGACGTCCGTGCCAACGTGCCAAAAGCTGATTTGCACTGCGCGGAGGCGCATTCGGGGCAACGGGCTTCACCTTTCGCGGGCGTCAGCTATGTTTCCGCGCGTGAGCACCCTTGATTCTGTCAGACCCACCCCGGCCGGCTCACGATCGTCGACGTGGGCGACGCTGGAGGACGTGCGCGACATGGCGGACCACGCGTTCTCACGGAGCGCCGGCGCGCCACTGATCACGGGCAACGCGATCCGGCTGCTGCGTGATGCGCGCGAGAATTATCCGGCGTGGCTGGAGGCGATTCGCAGCGCGCGCCGGCGGGTGCATTTCGAAAACTACATCATCGCCGACGATCGGACGGGCAACACATTCGCCGAGGCGTTGATCGAGCGGGCGACCGCGGGGGTGAGCGTGCGGTTGATCTATGACTGGCTTGGCGCGTTCGGAAAATCGTCCCGCGCTTTTCGAGCACGGCTCGCGGCGGGCGGGGTTGAGGTGCGTTGCTACAACCCGCCGCGGCTCGAATCACCGCTCGGCTGGGTCTCGCGGGATCACCGGAAGCTGCTGACGGTGGACGGCGAGGTGGGTTTCGTATCCGGCTTGTGCGTCGCCGACCTGTGGCTCGGTGATCCGCTGAAGGATCTCGAGCCGTGGCGCGACACCGGCGTGGAGATTCGCGGGCCGGCCGTGACGGAGCTCGAGCGAGCGTTCGGGCGGGTGTGGGCGATGCTCGGCGCGCCGCTGCCCGCGGCGAACGGACGCACCGCGGATGAGAACAACCGGCCGGGAACGGCGGGTTCCACCGCGGCGATTGCGCCGGTGGGCGACGTGGCGATGCGGATTGTCGCCAGCGAGCCCGCGACCTCGGGCACGTATCGGCTGGACCAGCTGGTCGTCGCCTTTGCGCGGCAACGGGTGTGGCTCACGGATGCCTATTATCTCGGCGCGCCGACGTATGTGCAGGCATTGATCACGTCGGCGCGCGACGGGGTCGACGTGCGGATGCTGTTCACGCGGGCGAGCGACGTGCCGCTGTTGAAAGTGGTGTCACGCATCGGTTATCGGCCGCTGCTCGAGGCGGGCGTGCGGATTTTCGAGTGGAACGGCTCGGTGCTGCACGCGAAGACCGCCGTGATCGACCGCCGCTGGTCGCGCGTCGGCTCCACCAATCTCAATCTGGCGAGCTGGATGGGGAACTGCGAATTGGACGCGGTCGTCGAGGACGAAGGCTTCGCGCATCAAATGGAACAGATGTTCGAACAGGACCTGGCGAACGCGACGGAGATCGTGCTGGAGGCGCGGCGCCGGATTCGCGCCAACGCCGCGGGGACGAAGCGGCACGCGCGCGATCACCGTCACGGCAGCGGGCGGGCCGCCGCGAGCGCGGCGCGGATCGGCAACGTGCTGGGTGCCGCGTTGATGGATCGGCGCGTGATCGAGCCGGTGGAGCGGCGGACGCTGTTGGGGACGGGCGCGGTGCTGCTCGGGTTGGCCGTGCTGTTCGTCGTGTTTCCGCGGGTGCTCGCGTATCCGGCGGGAGCCCTTCTGCTATGGATCGCGCTCACGCTGCTCTATCGCGGCTGGCGTCTGCGCCGGCCGCGCTCGAGCAGTCCGCCGTCGGACTCACGCACGACATCTCAGTGAGTGGGTCCCACAAGGATGGCGTCGGTCACATCTTGTCCGTCCTGCTCGAATCGCGCGGTGGTAAGCTGTGCCGGCAGCGGACGGGCGTGCGAGTTCATGCCGTCCACAAACCGGATCTGGCTGATCCCGCTCACGCGAACCGGTTGTCCATTCGGCTGATCCATTCCGCCACCTGCGATCCGAACGTCGTTCGCGTCTCCGAAGATCATCGTTGGAGATGCGTTATCGAACGCGAGGATGTCCCCAACGACCACCGGTCCGACGATTTGCACGCCGGGCGCATAGATACCGGTCAGACCATCCGATCCGAAATAGACCGCATTCCCAGTGCGGATTCCGCCAAACCGGCCGTTCCGGCTAGAAATCAGAATGAATCCGATGTCAGCCAGGCCGTCGTACTCGACGCCGGCGCGGAAGAGGCCCTGATCGATTGCGGTGATCGAGCCCACGCTGAAGACCGAGACGTTCGTGGATTCGTCGGCACCCGTGATCACGATGCCCGCGTGTCCTTTCGCGTAGCTCACATTCTGGTTGTATTTCTCGGGCTGCGCGGGCCCGGAGTTGTCCATCAGCACCACCGCCAGTGAGCCGGACCCGCTGAACTCGACCTGCACGATGTCTCCATCCAAGTCGAGGAACGACGTGCGTGTCATCTGCTGCTGATCGGCGGTGACGACGACCGCTTTGCCCTCGAGCAACACCTGGTCGTAGATGTGGCCGTTGGCATGAACGATGTCCGGCCCAACCAGCCGGCCGTTGCCCGCGACAGGGGTGGTGCCCTCCACCGCGATGACTGCGGACTGGCTGTCGACCGCGATATCCGGTGTGGTAATCCGGACGTGGTACTGACCGGCCTCGGAGGCAGCAGCGTCCGGGATCGTCAGAGTCCGCGATGTCGCGCCGGAGAGGATTTCACCGTTCCGGTACCATTCGTAGCTCATGGCCTTGCTGCAGGTGGCGGACACCGTCATCTGCACCGTCGCTCCGAGCCGTACTGTCGCGCTAGTTGGCTGAGTGGTGATATCGGGCAGATCGATTACGAACAGACTCACGTTTGTGGAGGCAACGGCGGCGCCAATGCCATTGTCGACGACGCATCGGTATAGCTCCCCGTTCATGATCAAAGTCGGGGAGGACACCTTCAGCGTGCTGGTCTCCACTCCGGCGTAAGCACCACCCTCGGCGAGCGGGAGGAACGTGGTGTCGCCGATTCGCTTTCGTTCCCAGCGGAACTGGGGTGCTGGCAGCCCGCTCGCTGCCACCGAAAACGAAGCTGCAGTTCCCTCCACGACGCGCTGTTCCGCGGGATTGCTGGAGATCACCGCGGTACGCGCGCCGGTGGGGACGCCGCGTCGGACTAGGTTGGTGTAGTACTCGATGATGTGGATGATGCCGAAGCGGTCCACCGACACTCCCATGGGCCCGTAGAAGCGTGCGGCGGTGCCGATCCCGTCCGCAGTCTCGCCGCGGTGTGCTGAGGATCCTCCAAGGGTGGTGACGAAGCCGTCGGGTGAGATCATGCGAAGCGTATCGCCGGCGAGGTCGACGACGTACAGCGCGCCGTTGGGGCCGATAGCCAAACCGTAGGGATTGAAGAAGGACGCAATGCCTATCGGCCCGTCGTTGGCGCCCTGGGTCGACGTATGGCCCGCGAAGGTCGTGACCACTCCGGCGGGAGTGACTTTCCGGATTTTCCAATTATTCGTGTCCGCGACATACAGGTTGTCCGCCCCATCGATCACGATCCCCATCGGGTCGCGAAATCGCGCGGCGGCCCCGGCGCCGTCATCTTGGCCGGTTTCGCCCGGCATCCCGGCAAACGTCGTCACGATACCTTGGGATATCTTGCGGATGGTGCTCGCACCCCTGTCGACGACGAAGATGTTGCCCGAACTGTCGACCGCGAGACCATCCACGGCGCGAAACCGGGCTGATGCAGCGGGGCCGTCCGTGTCGCCGTCCTCGCCGTCCGCGCCCGCGATGGTCGTGACTGCGCCGGCCAGGGTGACCTTTCGGATCGTGCGACCGTCGCCCACCAGCAAGTTGCCCTCCTTGTCCGGCGTGATCCCTCGTAGATCCCGAAACTGTGCTGCGTAGCCCGATCCGTCGCGGAATCCGGGGTAACCCAGCAACCCGGCAAGGGTCGAAACCTCGCCCGAGCGCGTGACCCGGCGGATTGCGTATCCGCCGGAGTCCGTCACATACAGATTTCCGTCAACGGCGAGCGCGGATCCGATCGGTTGCACAAAACGCGCGTTGGCGCCAACGCCGTTTCTGCTGGTGTACGAGTCGGTCGGCCCGGCGACGACGGACAGGACGGAGCCCGACTCCAGCCGTTTGATGCGATCATCCGCCGCGATGTAGAGAACTCCGTTCGGATCGATCGTGATGCCCTCGCCTGCGGTGTCGGCGACGGTCGTCACCGTTCCCTCCGGGCTGATCTTCCGGATCGCCCGGTTGATGGCATCGTTCACCCAGATGGCACCCGCCGGGTCGATAGCGAGGGAGGTGGGGCAGAAGAAGCGCGCATTTGCTGCCGGGCCATCGGCGAAGCCGCTTTCTCCTGCCGCGCCTGCCAGGGTAGTGACTTCACCGGCCGGATTGATCTTTCGGATCGTGTGGTTGTTGATGTCGGCCACGTAGACATTGCCCGCAGCATCGATCGCCAGTCCCTCGGGATCCCTGAACCGCGCCTGATCCCCGGGACCATCGGCGCTGCCCGCGCTGCCGCCGTGGCCCGCCCAGGTCGACACGTTTCCGAGTTGGTCCACTCGCCTGATGGTGTGCGCTGAGCGGTCCGAGACAAAGATAACGCCCGTGGCATTCACGGCGATGCCGCGGGGGTAGGAGAACTGCGCCTCGGTGCCGGGCCCATCCATGTACCCATAGCGGAGCGGGCCTCCGGCGAGCGTGGTGACGACCCCGGCCGGAGTCACCTTTCTGATCGCATGGCCGTTGCTGTCGGCAACGTAGAGGTCACCACTCGGCCCGACGACGAGAGCGCTCGGATTGTGAAACAATGCGTTGCTGCCAACTCCGTCGATGCAGCCATGCACATTCGCCACGCCGGCGAGCGTCGTGACCACCCCTGCGGGAGTGATCGCACGGATGGTCGAGTTGGCGAGATCCGCTACGTAGACAAGGCCGTTGGGGGCGATCGCCACTCCGTTGGCTCCGTTGAACCTCGCCACCGCCGCCGCCCCATCACGGCTTCCCTTGTTCCATTCTCCGGCAAGGGTTGTGAACGTGTAACTCTGCGCATGCATGGCGAGGCAGAGCAGCGCGGAACAGAAGGCTAGGGGAATCCAGAGGCGCATGGTCGTGAGGAGGTGCTGTTTACCGGCACAGAGGTGGTCGCGCCGCGGGATCGGATACGGCGGAAGCATCGTGCACAGAGGTGTTCGTCCGAACAGGGACGGGGCTATTCGAGTTCGATTTCGATCCCGCCGGTCCAGCGGGTTAGAAAGTTGTAGAGCGCGGCGCCGACGGCCCCGGTGAGAAAACCGATCAGTCCGTAGAGGAAGGGAATCGCGACCGCGAACCAGGCGCCGATCGCCAAGCCGCCCCCCACGTGGGCACCGGATGAATGCGCCGCGGCACTCGTCATGATAAATAGCAGCGGCGCCACGATCAGGCTGATCGTGCCGTAGAGGAGCGCGAGGGTGGTTCCGGCGGAAAGCGGATCGACGCGCTTGAGCCGGCGCTTGATGCGCGGGGCGGCCGGCGGATTGAAGGAGGAAGGAACGGACGGGACGGGATCGGAGGACATCGGCCCTACGGGTTGAAGGGGGCTCGCCGGGGGTGGAGCCGAGGCAAACCGAAAACGGTCGACCGCTAAAGCAGATATTTGGCTGAACGGCCGGAAACACCTGTGGTGATGTGTCCGATAAGTCTCGGCGCGACGCACGGCGGACAATGAACGTCGACCGGAAGCGGCCGAGACGGCCGCGCTCCCACGCAGGCGAACTCCGAAGGATGAAACCGTCCCTTCGCTCTGCCTCCTCCGCGACCTCCTGTAGAATTCGGTCTACAGCTCGATGATTTCGCCGATGGCGGGGAGATGCGGCACGAGTCCGAAGCGCTCCTTGATCAGAGCGGCGAGCGTCGTGCGCGGCTGATCTTCACCGTGCGTCAGGACCACGCGAGGCTTCACGGGCGCGAGCGCGGACATCCAGGCGAGCAGATCCGTTTGTCCGGCATGCGCGCTGAATCCCCCGAGCGTGTGGATCTTCGCGCGGACGACGATCGGTTCGCCGAAAATCGAGACGCGCGTCGCGCCGTCGACGAGTTGCCGGCCGAGCGTGCCGCGGCCCTGATAGCCGACGATGATGACGTGTGCCTGCGGGCTCCACAGGTTGTGCCGGAGGTGATGCAGAATCCGTCCAGCGGTGCACATGCCGGCTCCGGCCATGATGAGGCACGGGCCGGGCACGGCGTTGATCGCGCGCGATTCGTCGGCGGTCGCGGTCATCCGCAGCGTGCTCAGATCGTGACGGATCGGCCGTTCGCGCAGGAACGCGACCATCTCGTCGTCGAACAGCTCGCCGTGCTTGTCGTAGATGCGTGACGCCTCGATCGCCATCGGGCTGTCGAGAAACGCGGGAAACGGCTTCAGTTCCTTGTGCCGAAACGCCCACGCGAGCAGCGCGGTGAGCAGTTGCGCCCGGCCGACCGCGAAGGTTGGCACGAGCACCTTGCCGCCGCCGGCGATCGCATCCCGAAGAATCGCGATGAACTCCGTGACGGTTTGGGCGAACTGCTGGTGATCGTGATCACCGTAGGTCGACTCGCAGAAGACGAGGTCCGCCTGCGTGAAGGGTTCGAACTCACGAAGGATCGGCGCGCTCTTCGGGCCGAGGTCGCCAGAGAACACCACGGTGCGCCGCTGCCCGCCGTCGTCGACCAGCAGTTGCAGACTTGCCGAACCCAGCATGTGCCCGGCTTCGACGAAGCGAACCTGAATGCCGGGTGCGACGCTCACCGGCTCGCGATAGGGAGCGGCGCGGAGCTGACTGATGATCTGTTCAGCATCCGCGACAGAATAGAGCGGCACGAACGGCGGCTCGCCGGCACGTTCACGCCTCCGGTTGTGGCGCTCGGCGTCCTGCGCTTGGATCTTCGCGGCGTCGCGCAGGATGAGGCCGGTCATGTCCACGGTAGCGGGGGTCGCGAACACCGGGCCCGCGAAACCGGCGCGCGTGAGCAGCGGGAGCCGGCCGGTGTGATCGAGGTGGGCGTGCGTCAGCACCACGGCATCGAGTGCGCGACAAGCGTCGGGCATCGCGGCGCGGTTCAGCGCATCAGCCTGCGGGCCTCCTTGGAACAGCCCGCAATCGACGAGAATTTTCGCGCGGGAGGTTTCGACGAGGTAGGAGGAGCCGGTGACTTCGCCGCCGGCGGCACCCAGGAGAGTGATGCGCATGGCGGAAGCGTCTAGAGCTCAGAGGCTAGAGTCCAGAGTAGAGAGTCCAGAGTGGAGGGAGAGAAAGTTGAGAGTTGAGGGTTGAGCGTTGGGTGCGCTGGCGCGTGAACTCCAAACGAACTTCGAACATTAAGCTTCGAAAGGCTCTGTAGGCCACCTCGGTGCGGTGGCGGGCCAAGCCGACGCGGGTGCAGGGGCCAGCGTAACGACGGTTGATCGACGACCGGAGCTGCGAGACTGCGGAGAGGACCCAGGTCGACGACCTGGGCTATAGCAGCGTTTCAAGCCTACCGCTTACCGCCTACCGCTGTCAGCGCCTCACGCAACGCGCTTCACCGTGAGTGTCACGCTGCCGCGGTTGTTTTCATAAAAATGCCACGCGTCGTTCGCGAACGCATAGAGGTAGCCGGCCTCGGTCGGCTTCAGCGTAAGCCGCGTCGGGCCGCTCCCGATTAGGAAAGTCTGGTGCGGATACGGCGAGCCGTCGGGACTGGGATTCTTGCCTTGTTGCGGACCGTCGTTGGCGATCGCGCCCAGCAGCGCGAACCACGGGTGCTCCTCGGCGCGACGCGTGCCGATCAAGTCGGCTTCGGCGTTGCCGCTGACTTTGCGGAAGCCCGACTCGAGTTTGCCTAGCAGCGTGCCCGCGAGCTGGACCACCTCGCCAAGGTGAAACTTGCCGTCGTTGGTGCCTGCTGGTCCGCAGGGGATGCTCTTGTCCACCCATTCACCCTTCGCCGTGAACTCGTAGGTGGCGCCGTCCTCGAGGAAGAGCCCGGTTTCGTTCCAGTGATTGCGCGCGTAGACGTCGATGGGCTCGCTGCTCTGGCCGACCTGCAGCGCGACGCTCGGGTGATGATAAGGTGACTGCGTGATTGGCGGCGCTTCGTCGCGATCCCAAGCGCTCGGGTGGTAATCGGGCGCGTCGGGGGTCAGGCGCGGGCGGTTGCGCGGCCGCGAGTGCAGGGCTTTGAACGCGCCGCCGAGGGAATCGTGCAGGAGACCGCGGGGATCGGGTTTGATCTGCGCGCGATAGGACGGCAGGAATGCGAGGCCCGCGGTCGCGGCCTCGTCGATCATCCACGCGAGCGCGAGGTCCGAAAGTCCGCATTGCGCGTAGCCGCCGCCGACGTCGCTGTGCACGCCGGGAAACCAGAGTTGCCGCACGCGAGTCCCGTCATTGAGCGGACGATCGTGGTCGTCGGTCCAAAACGTGGGCGTGAAGCTCGCGCGCAGCTCGTCGATCGCGACGGCATGCCGCGCGAAGCGCACGTGATCGCCGAGCGTGGTGTCGTGAAACTGCCACTTCGTCGGATCGTCCAGCAGGTTGAGCAGCGCGAGATCGTCCGGCACGCCGAGCGCGCCGACGGTGTCCCACACGCCAATAAACTGAAGCGGGATTTTCGTCTGCCCGGCGCCGGGAGAAAGCACCGGCCACGAGATGGGCGGGCGCTCGGCGGGCTTCACGCGATACACGGTGTGGTAGGCCTGCTCGACGCGCTTCCAAGCGTCGGCCGGTGAAAGTCCGGCGAGGTCGGGCAGTCCGCAGCAGCCGATGAATCCGCCGAGGCTGCGCGCGGTGTAGGCGCCGCGGCTGAACCCAAAAAGGAAGATCTGGTCGCCCGTCTCGTAGTGATCGGCGAGCCAGCGGTAGCCGCTCATGATGTTGCGGCTGATGCCGAGGCCGTAGGCGCCGCCGCCGAGCCGTTCGAGCTTCGAGCCCTCGGTGCCCACGCCAGGGTGGTAATACTTGCGCTGCTCGTTGCTGGCGGCGTCCTGTTTGGCGAGCGCGTTGTAGAGGCGCACAACGTTGGTCGGCGCGGGGATGTCGTCCTGTTTCTGGTCAGCGGTGTTCCACGTGCCGTCGCACGTAACGATCAGGTTTTTCATGGTGGGGAGGGAAAGCAGACGCGAGGGCAGCGGGGCGTCGGGCGCCGACGAGTGTGCGACAGACGTGGGGCGCGCGGTAGCGGGGGAACCACCTAAAATCGCGTAGACTTCCTAGTGACGACGCGTGGCAATCACCGCTTGGAAGAACATGGCACGATACCTCCCGGCGCTTGAAAACCGCCGCGAATCCCGCATGGTGCGGACTGTTCTTTGACTGGTTCGCACCCACACGATGGAACCAGTCCCGTTTTACGGGGGTGTTCTGGATTCTACCCTTGGTTGGAGTGCGCCGCTGCCTGTCGAGTGTCGTAAGGTCACTCGTTAATCCCCCTTCGAACCAATAAGAGGCAACTACGAAGAAATGCCCATGGCGGCCTAATTAGGCTGCTACGTTGGTCCGGCGACACCTGCTAGCCGTGACCGACGTCGACAGCAGGTATAGCGCGCGGAGCGGTCCGCGGACTGCGCGCCGTATCTTCATCCGGGGAATAGCTGGGGCCTTAGCGCGTGTGACGGCTTGGTCCTGGCGAAATTAAAGTCACGCTAAACATGGTAGACGCGGTGTGCGAAGGTCAGGGGCACGCGGGTTCAACTCCCGCCACCTCCACCAATTTTCTGCAGGCTTGATTTTCCCGGTTTGTCCGGGGTGCCCTAACTTGGCACAAATTGACAGCTAGGGGCTTACTCCGAGTTTTGCCAACTAGGGGCTTACAGCATAGAAGCTATTATACTGCAGTGAATTACGCGACTCGTCGACTTGCGGTGAATCTTCACGTCAAAATCTTCAAAATGATCAATGCCTGATGTGGCGTGAGAACCGGGCGTTTGTCGGCCGAGCCAATAATTTCGTGTGCACATGGAATTCCTACGCCGTGTTCGTCGCTCGTTCAGGCTCTAGAAGGTCTGGCCACATTTCTTGTTGATCACTTCGCCCGCTGGTTCGATCCCAGCCCGGGCGGGACTTACGCGGCGATACGAACTCTGTGGCGGGGATATCTCACCTCAACCGTGATTGCCAAAGTGACTCGCGTAGATTGCGTGAATTTTTGGAACGGTCCCAACTGGCGCGATTCTGTCTCTCGCTCTCGAAATTGCGGATTGTTTCCTCAAGCGCATATATTTCTTTCCGAATCTCAGCGTTTTGCTCCGCGACCGCGAGCGCTCGAATTCGACGCCAGTCAATCCCCTCCAGTTCGGCATTCGTGAGAGCAAGTAGAATCTTGCGCAAGCCAGGATCTGGATCTTTGAACCCTTCAGCCAAGATTGCGAGGCGCTGTTCGGGTGTGAATGTGCTAAAAACGCGGGTGGCTAGGCGTTGCTCGCTGGACTGCTTTGAGCGCAGCAACTGAACAACTAGTCGAGCGAGCCGTTCGTGATTCTTGTCGGAAGGCAATTGCCCGCCGAGCCCATACAAGCAGATTACCCGATCGACCGGCGCGATGGTCTCGTCTAGCGACAAGGCTCCAAGGACGTCGGCATAGCGCGGACCATCCTCGGCTAGCTGAAACAAAAAGTAACTCCAGCCTCCTTCGGGGAGTGACGTTTTGATCTCTCTTACAAATTCCAGCGTCAGTGGCTCAGGGTGCCTGGCTAGCGCAGCGGCAGCGGCAGTCTTCAGCTGCTCGTACTTACCATTCCTGACATAGTCCCGGAGTGCGCTCGCGTTTTGCTGCACCCAATCCGCGCTCTTTGAGAGCCGAACCAAATCGGAAAATACATCAATACTGCGGGCCGTTCTAAGTTTTGCTACTATAACGGCAAACGCGTCGGGCTTAGCGCCCATGTGCTCTAGCGCGAACGTTGCGATCTCTTCGGAGATTGTAATATCTTCAGGAAGCGAGCTCCGCCATTGTTTTGCGAAAATTGCACGGATCTCTGCCTCCAAATGGGAGCGAACGGCAGTGTCTGACGAAATGTACGGCCATTGATGTGAAAGCTCCTGCACATGCATGGCCTGGAAGAAATCGGTCGAGCGGAGCCGATCGTTAAGAGAAGCGCGAATGTTTTCGAATAGAGAATATTTGCCGCCTCCACTATTGAACGTCAGCGTGACGGGAGCATCGATGACGAAGTCCGTGACGTTTACCCGGAGGATGTCGGGACGCTTTTCGGTAGGCTGGTGAGTTCCCGTCCTCTTCTTCTCTACGACGTGACTAGGTGATGCGGAGACTCCTGTGGTATCAGCCCGCTGTACCTCGGTTCCAGCCATAAGGTCAGCCACCAGCTTACGAGCAACGAAGAACTCGCTGAACGACTTGTGCGCAAACCGGAATTCGTCTTTTTCTCCGACGCGTACGAGAAACGAGCACGTCTGGATATCGTTTTGAAACTTCGCAAGGTCGTCTCTATTTTTCCCGGCTATAGGTCCTAAAGCAGCAACCATGGTGGTCTCCAAGGTGGCTGATGAAATGGCAGTCGCGTTCGCACAATGCATCAACCAAGCAAGCGATTCGCAAAAAATGGTTCGAACCTTGAGTGGAATGGTGACCCGCCATTGGTCGCGCATTGTCCAGCGATCGGTGTAATGCTGATAAAGCGCCGCGGAATTGATCTTTCTCTTAAGTCGTTCCAATTCCGGCAAAGTCGACAGAATCATGTCTAGCAGGACTGGGCGCGTGCAAAGATCTGATAGATCGTGAATTCGTCGAATCGATGCTAGTATCTCGTCGCTTTGACCTCCGAATCTCTTGGCGATAAAAGCGCGAATCTGCGCATCATTTAGCTTCTCGACGTAGACCAGCTTGCCTTGGTCTTTGAGTGGCAACTCCAACGAACGCCCGTCGCTCTTTGTCGGGACTGAAATTGAGAATTGCCGAAGCAGTTCGATGACATCGGCGTGACTGCGGAAAAAATTAGAACGGCAGGTCAGGATGATTTTAGCATCCAGAGCTGCAAAGAGGTAAATTTGCTGAAATGCGTCCGTGATCGTCTTGAAGTCTGATCGTTCCGTCATCTCATCGAAACCGTCGAGGAGTACGAGGACGCGTCCGGTGGCGCAGAGTCGCTCGAAGGCCATGAACGACTGCAATTCCACGCCGTAGAGATTTGTCAGCGACTCGAGAAGAAGGCGTTTTAGGTCAAGCTGCCCGTGAGAGTCGCGCAGACTGATAAGAAGCGGCGTGTATCGCCCGGTGCCGTGCTCGTCAAATTTCTCGCGGAGGAGGCGATACGCAAACTGCCGGGAAAATGACGTCTTACCAGCACCATAGTCTCCCAAAAGGAAAAGTAGGTTGTTCTTTTCGTTCGCGAGCCATTCGCGGGCGAAACTGTCAAGCGATGCGATCAACTGGCCTTTCTCATCCCTTCCACTCAGATCGACGTAACGATCAATCAACTTCGCGTCTTTGAAAACACCTAGAGATCGCTCGTAGTGGCTTCGGTACCAGTTCACGTAAGGCGTGAAATCAACCAGGAGGTTTTCGAGTTGAGCGAACGTAAGCAGGAGAGTGTCGGGCTGAGAATCCGCAAAAGTTTTCGCCTCCGCGGAAAAACCATTTCGCGCAACAAACATCAGTCGAAAATGCGATTTACCTCCGCGAAGCGAAAGGAGCACTGCGGACTTTTCTTTCACGAGGTCGACGCCCACGGCGGCATCGCGGTCCGTGCATTCGACGACTAACGTGGTGTTTTCCAACAGATCGTTTCGACTGGCTACGATGTCGATCTGGGTGCCGTTGATCAGGTTGTTTCGCGTAACCTTATACCCTTTGAGTTCCAATAGCTGGACAACATCCAGTTCAAAGGCTTTGCCTTGGGAAACGGTGCTCATGCAATCGGTGGGGTTGAACTGGTCATCCGCGGCAGTACGATGCCGACGCCGACGAGGCATCTTGTGCGTATATTTGCCACGACTAGGTGCTGACAATAGTCGGCGACGAGCAAATACGACGCAGGTAGAGTTAAGGTCAAGGCGTGAGACCGAGCGCCGGGAGATTCGAGGGCCAATGACAGATGCGGCTTTTGCGTGCCCGGCGGACCGCACTGCCACGCGTGCCCATTCATCGATGCCCACGATCCTAGCGCCGCTCTTTTTGAATCAATTGGGGCACTCTCGCCCGGCTCAATCCTTCACGGCGCGCGATGTCTGCCCAACGGAGCTTCGGGTTCAACAGCAGTTCGGACATCCAACGCGCCGTTCGTTCCGATGTGCTTGTGCGGCGCGAAGCCGGCGCAGGTTCTACGACGGGCAGACGAAACGGCAGCGGCGTAATGGCGAACGACGCGAGACCTGCGTTCGCAGCCGGTAAGCCTACGATTAACCTGAGCCGGCTCGGTCTGGAAAAGTTCGTATGTTTCCTGGCTTCGCCCAGCCATTTTTAGCGACGTGTGTGGCAGCCAATTACGGGTTTGGGGAAGAGCCACTGCCAGTGAAAGTGTCAGCAAAGGCCGCCCGGGAAGCACTTCCCGGCGGAATTTGCCGATACTCCGCTGAAACTCGCCCACTGTTCGCTAACGCGAACTTTCGGATATCGCTACGATGCAGCGCATCGAAAATGAAACCGCGCTTCACACTGTTCCGCCGGGCACGAGTCTTCTACGCCCAAATTAGCTTACCACAGTTGCCGGAGGTCCTCTCTCGTCCGTTTTTAGGCGCCTAACGCTTCCCGAGCGCCCTCAGTTTGTGTTGCAGCGCGGAAGCCACACCTAAACAGTGAGCTCGGTCGAAAAGGCTGCGTGATCCTACCTTATCCGCCTAATGGGCAAGTCATTTTCCAGAGAACTGCTTCAGGTTCCATCCACGTTTGACTGGGCGTCGCAGGTGAATGCTGACTCTCTGAGCAGCTTCTTCGCTGAAGCCAAAGGAAGGCCGCTCGTCATCGTCGGCGCGGGCGGCTCGTTCACCGCTGCAGAGTTGGCCCGACTGTTGCACGAGCGTCGGGGTGCTTTCGCTGTGGCGCATACGCCGTTGTCTTTCCTTGAGTCGAAAACCGACCTGCGTGGTGCCCATGTCCTGATCTTCACTGCCGGCGGCAGCAATCCCGACGTGGTTGCTACGTACGATGCAGCAGCGGCCCGCGAGCCCCTCGGGATCTTCGTGGTCTGCGCGCGGCGTAAGTCAAAAATAGAGCTGCGGGCGTCTCGCTCCGAGCGCACACGCGTTCTTGTCGAACCTCCCCCTACCGGTCGAGATGGATACCTCGCCACAAATTCGCTCATAGGATTTCTCGCACTAACACTTCGCGCTTTAGGCCATGCGTTACCGGATCACGCTGCAGTCAATCGTGCCTTGAGAATCTCAGATTTTCCCGAGCTGCCCCAAAGAGCTGGTGTGGTGAACGTAGTCGTGCTGTACGGTGACTGGGGGAGACCCGCAGCAATCGACTTGGAGTCAAAACTGAGCGAAGCTGGGCTGGGCAGTGTGATGCTGGCAGACTACCGGCACTTCGCCCACGGCCGACACAACTGGATTAATAAACGTGGAGAGTCTACGTACGTCGTTGCGCTCGTTACACCGGAATCGGAAAACATCGCGGAGAAAACGATTTCGCTGCTTCCAAGGTCGACCCGCGTGCTTCGTCTGCTGAGCCGAGAGTCAGGAGCAGCCGCAGTCCTTCCCTTGCTGTTGCGTGTGTTTGCGTTGACTGCTTGGTTCGGCAAGGAAGTAGGCATCGATCCTGGCCGGCCGGGCATCCCAGGATACGGCAGCCGCATCTATCACCTAGGGCCACAACGCGAGCGCGTGCTCAGCGACTCCAATGTGGTCAGCGTCGAACGGAAGCTATCAGCACGCGGTACGCTGGACAGTGCGGAGGATCACAAAGCGGTCATAGCCGCCGGAGATACATTTTCCCGCCGCCTTGAGCAGACGGAGTTTGGTGCTGTCGTGACAGATTTCGATGGCACGATGATTGCGCCGGGGCAGAGCGGTGCTGCGAATCTATCGGTGCCGGTAGCGACATTCTTGACAAGTCTGCTCCGACGGAAGGTCGTGTTGTACTTTGCGACCGGTCGCGGAGATTCGATCGCCCATATCCTCCGGCGTTCTCTCGACAAAAAATTCCACTCACGGATTCTCGTTGGATATTACAACGGGGGGCTCACGCAGGCGCTCAGCGACGGTGTGCCAGCACCGGAGAAAGCAGATCACTATCCAGCTCTGGAAGCACTCCGGCGCGAGTTGATGGGCGATCCGATCCTTGCTCGGCAGGTTGAACCGGAGAACAAGGGGTTTCAGCTGACTGTGAAAGCACGTGGCGCTATTGACTATGCCGCCGCAGCTGCAGTTATCCGCGAAGTCGTGGCGAGCTACAGTGCTCATGCGATGCGCGTCGTGGAGTCTAGTCACTCCCTCGACGTTATCCCGCAATCGAGCAACAAGCTTAACGGAGTGGCCTTCGTCCAAAAACAAATCGATCCAGCGCTAGCGGTCTTAACCTTTGGCGATCGCGGTGCGCTCGGAGGAAACGATTTCGATCTGCTCACGCATCCGTATTCGCTAAGTGTCGACACAGTATCAGCTCGGCTTGGCAGCTGCTGGAATCTAGCACCGGCCGGTTGCCGAAATGTCGCGGGACTCCTCTACTATGCGCGATGGCTCACTGTCGAGCAGGAGAGGTTTACGCTTTCAATCCGCTAGTTCTTTGCTTTCGTTACCTGGTGTAGCGCGATCGCGCTGCGTCCAGCAATGAAGGAATCTTTAGCGGAACGACTGCTTGCGCGGGTGATGGACTGGCAGGCCGAAGATGTGGCCCGTGAACGACCGACACTGCAGGCAATGGCCGCATACAAGTACGACGAGTATCAGCAGTTTTCGCCAGGCCTGCGGTTCGTCGAAAGCCTCGCGCTTTGGCTCAACGACCTCAAAGATCCAGCACACAAAAAGGAAGCCTATCGGTTCGTGAAAGACCGTCTGATTTTCTTCTCGACGGCGGAGATGCACCACTTGGTGAGTATTGCGTACCCGGATTTCATCCGGCCGCGATTGTTGCAACGCGTAGCCACTGAGAACGGGCTGAACCCATACCATCTCGGACGGATTGCCGACAGCCAAGCGTTCCGCATCCACGAGCGCTCATGCTTGTTTCTTGGCCTAAGCGATGGTGCTCGTACGGACGTCTTCCGGCGCACGAACGAGGACACAATCGACCACGAGCAGGTCCTTCAAACGTACGAAATTAAGAAGCAGCGTGTGGGCAAACTGCTTAATAAGCTAAGAAGCAAACTTGCGAAATCCATTGCGCCCGGAATGCCCGCCATCGAAAAAGCGCAGTTCCGCACGATGGTACTACTCGATGACTTTTCGGCGAGCGGAACGAGTTACTTGCGCGAGGAAAATGGGCACTATGATGGCAAGCTGAACGAACTCGCACTCGACATCGTTAACCCGCAGAGCGACACGGCGCAACTCATGGACTGCTCACGTGCACACGTTCTGGTCGTGCTCTATATTGCAACCGAGCAGGCGCTCAAACACATTGAGGCCGCACTGAGCAAAGTGTGGCAGGGGTACAATGTGACGTTCGATGTGCTCGCCGTTCATCCCCTAGCCGAGTCGATTCGCATAAAGCGTGGCGACCCACTCGACGCTCTACTCGACGAGTACTACGATAAAGACCGAATGGAAGACTCGCATACGGAGAAGGGTGGGCAGGGTGTGAAGTATGGCTACGCCGGTTGTGGTCTGCCAGTCGTGCTCGCGCATAATTCTCCGAACAACTCCATATTCCCAATCTGGAACAGCAAGGGCCGCCTTCGCGCGTTGTTTCCTCGGGTGAGCAGGCACAAACAGCCATGAAAGAGCAACGCAACCCCTTCCTGTTACGAACAGCCGAATACATCGATACTGACCCTGCCTTCGTCCGGTTTTTCGGTCCTGGGACGCTAGAGCTACTGAAGGAAAATCAGGCTTTAGTGACCCGGGTCTTCCAGAGCGCCCCGGGCGGGGGGAAAACGTCCTTGATGCGCCTCTTCACACCGGGGCCACTACTTGAGCTGCACAAGAATAAGGACGTAGATGGATATGATGACCTCTTCGAAAAAATGAGGGGGTTCGGCGTGATATCGGATGATGGGCCCCACCTGCTAGGAATTCCCCTGACGATCACCCGTAGCTACGGCTCGCTCGCCGACATTGGACTCGATTCAACGCAACAGATTCGCCTGTTTTATGCGCTGCTTGACGCCCGGATCATACTCGCGGCGTTGCGCTATGCTTTGACGCTGCGCCGAATAAGGTCGGATTCCGAATTGCCTCGGTTCACGCTTGAGAAACCAAACGTTCCAGTAGAGTTGCCGGGGCTCACGTTGCCATGCACTGGAGATGTACTGTATCAGTGGGCTAAGGACCGAGAAGACGAAATCTGCGCTACGCTCGACAGCTTTTCGCCCCGCCAGATTACCGCCGGTAGTGACGGGTTGTTAACGCTAGATCTGTTCAAACCTGGGGCCTTCCGCCTCGACGGAAAGCCGGTGGCAGAGCACGTCCTTATCATGCTCGACGACGCGCAGTACCTTACTGCTTTGCAGCATGAGCGCCTACTGACATTTGTCCTGGAGAAACGAAGTACAACGCCCGTTTGGATCGCCGAGCGGCTTCAGGTTCTCACGAACAACGAGTTGCTCAGCCTGGGAGCTGTAGGAGCAATTGAAGGGCGCGATTATGAACGCGTGTACCTGGAATCCTATTGGCGGAGCTATCCCAAACGTTTCGAAACGGTTGTAAACAGTATCGCCGACCGGCGTGCGCGCGGTTCGCGAACGGTTGAGGTATACCACTTCGATAAGTGCCTGGAAGATACGTTGGACGGTACGGAATGGGAAGAACGGCATGCGGAAGTACTGGCCACCATAACCGCGCGAGTTAAGGCTCGGGCGGCGCAGAGCCCGCTTTTTGACGCGTGGATCGCCGAACGCGAAGCACTCAACGGTTCAACTCGTGCCAAGGCTCTCGCGTGGAGGGAACTTGAAATCCTAGTGGAACGAGAACTGAGAAAAAACCAGAGAAGTCTCGGCATTCCGCTCGAGACGGAAGTCTTGGCAGACAAGAGCGACAATTCTCTAACGGCAGCTGCAGAGCTTTTTCTCGCGAACGAATTTGATCTGCCGTACTATTTCGGGTCCGCAACGCTTGCGAAGCTGTCGTCGTCCAATATTCAGCAATACCTCGGACTCGCCGCCCAGCAATTCGAGGTGATCATCTCCGCGGTGCTGATCAGCCCATCGCAGCCCCCCTTGCTGCCTGCTGCGCGCCAGCAACAGCTAGTGGTGAAGGCATCGAACGAAATGTGGGAGGAAATCCCCCGCCGCGCTACTCAGGGCGCGCGGGTGCGCAACCTACTCGCGGCGATTGGTGCTTTCTCGCGCTGGTACACGCAACGACCGACGGCGCCGAACGACCCAGGAGTAAATGCGATCGCGATCTCAATGGCAGACCGAGAGCGCTTAATGGACCGTACATGGACCCAGCATCGACCCGATCATGCGATGTTAGCAGAGGTGCTGGCATCAGCGCTCACCCTAAACTACCTCGACGCACAACCGAACTACCGCTGTAAGGGACAAGACTGGCTCATCCTTAATTTGAACCGCCTGCTCTGCGTCAAGTACCAGCTGCCGCTCAACTATGGCAAGTTCAAGGAGCAGAAACTGGACGAACTGGTACGCTGGATGGAACGCGGTTTTGAGGCACGGCGTGAGTCAATGGAGGAGGAATTGCTGTGAATGTCGACAGACGGTCACCTTGCCGATGGAACCAGGCGGTTCTCGCGCATGGCAGCGAGCTTAGAAAATTCTGGACCGATCATCTACGGGACCGGCAACGACGTGTGCTTTTTATTCTCGCCGAGGGTTTCGACCCCCGGATGTGTCTCGGACTCGAGATGCTCCTAGATCTTCGTGGGAACGATCCAGTGGACGTTGCACTGATCGAATTTAGCGAAGGCCCAAATTCCCCATCCACCGCTTACCTGCCCAAGGTGGAAGCAAACCATACTCGTCTCCTCAAGGCCATGCAGGGGCGTGGCACGATAAGAAAATTTCAACTCGCACTTCACGCCGGCGATGACAGGCGACGTATCTCTGCCCAGAATGCACTGCGCCTTTTCAACGATCTCTCCGAACTCGGGGACTACACCGACATAATTCTCGATGTGAGCGCCGCACCCCGCGGGATCTACCTGCCACTCGCGGCCAAGATCCTGCACTTGGTCGAACCCGAGGAGGGGAAGCCTATCGTGAACTTCCATGTCATGGTCGCAGAGGACTCATCCTTCGATGCGCACATCCATGATGAAGGCGTAGAAGAGCGCGCCGATTTCATCTACCCTTTCAAGGGGGCCATGGATCGCGAGGCGACAGCCGGATTACCTCGCGTTTGGATGCCACTGTTGGGAGAAAACCAGCGAATCCAACTCGAACGAATCTACGAACTGATCCAGCCCGACGAGATCTGTCCCGTTCTGCCGTCCCCCGCCCGGGACCCGCGTCGTGGGGACAAACTGGTTCAAGCGTACCATGGCCTACTGTTCGACAACTGGCGGATTGAGCCGCGGAACTTCATTTATGGCTCTGAGCGAAATCCCTTTGAAGTGTATCGGCAGTTGACCCGGGCGATCGTCGCGTATCGCGAGTCGTTCGCGCCGCTAGATGGAGCCAAGTTCGTTCTGTCTGCCGTTTCGTCAAAACTGCTTTCAATTGCAGCGCTGCTGGTGGCTTACGACTTTCGTGCGAACGACATCGAGATCGGCATTGCGCATGTCGATTGCCACGGCTACAAGGTGGATCCGGAAGCCCCCGTGAACTCCGAACTTTCCGGCCTCTGGCTGACTGGTGAGTGGGAAGCGTCTCCTGCTGGCGCCGTCGCGGCGCCGGAGGGGAACAAACTGGAAAGCAAGGCAACCAACATCGAAACTGCTGCGAAATAGCTCGACTCGCAGTAGCTCGAGTTTGCTACAACAGCACGTTTCTGACACATGTCCACCGCTCTCCAACGCTCTCTCCCTCTCCGTGAGATGCCGGTGTCAGTAGGAACTGGCTTCCTCGCGCTGGACATGCTGCTCCTTGGTAAGGACCGCGTAAAGGCTAACGCGCTCTACGCGGGAGGTTCCTGCGGGAACGTGCTAAGTATTTTGGCGCATCTTGAATGGGAATCTTACCCTGTTGCACGCCTCGGCACTGATCGTATGGCTGAGGACGTTCTCAGCGACCTTGAGCGGTCGGGTGTCCGGACAGATTTCGTCCTGCGCTCCGACACTGGCGCGACGCCGGTCGTCGTCGTGCGCATTGCCGAACGGCGCGATGGCACGGTTGGACCTCGATTCGAATGGAAGCATCCGGCTTCGGGAGACTGGCTACCAAGTTATCGTCCGTTTCCGAAGACGATGGCACAGGAGATGGTGCACGGTTTGCCGGAAGCCAGTGTGTTTTACTTTGACCGCGCCGAGCCGAGCGCGCTCGTGATGGCTGAAGGGCTGCGGGATCAAGGAGCCGTCGTGTTCTTCGAGCCATCTTCCTGCAAGGACGATGATTTATTCACTGAATGTTTGGCCGTGTCGGACATTGTCAAATACTCCGCTGACCGGATTCCGCAGGTGCCGCGCAGCCCCGCTTCCCGTTCACCGCGTTTGGAGATCCAGACGCTTGGCCGCCGCGGTCTTCGATACCGCCTAAAGTCCGGCGATACGAATCCGGGATCTTGGCGCGAGCTTGCGGCCTTCACCGTGCAAAATGCCATTGATGCCACGGGTTGCGGAGATTGGTGCAGCGCCGGGATTATCCACCACCTCTGTCAAGCGGGACGCATGCATTTTCTCAAGCTAGATGAGGCTGCGATTGTGGCCGCTCTGAACTATGGCCAGGCACTCGCTGCGATTAATTGCCGATATCACGGCGCTCGTGGGCCGATGTATGAGCTAAGCCGACGTGAGTTGGACGTCCAAGTGAAGGCCGTGTTGTCGCAGAAGATTTATTACAGCCAAATTCGAGCCTGACCAGCATTCAGCTTTACCAGGAAGATGGCGGTTTGGGCACTAACGGAGGCCAGACCGTGAGGTGGGATGAAACCCGAAAGCTTCCTGAGATTGCTGGCCGAACGTGTCACCTACGAAAACCACTTTGAAGGATCTGGTCGGTATTGGCGAGCTTCACGGAACGGCAATGTGCTTTGCACCATGACGCACTTTTCTCGTGCAAAGAAGCAAACAGCGGCACCCCGCAGGGCCTCGTCGTTGCCAGAGCCAATACCTGCGTCCGAAGCCTGGCTGTATCGGAACAAAGACGCGCTCGCTTCCGTTCGAACGGGCCTTCGTGAGGCTGCTCGGGGCGAGGTCCGTGATTTGGGGAGCTTCGCCAACTGGGCCCAAGGTGGGTTCCGATGCTGGACTAAAGCTGGTTCCGAAATGCGGAAAAGAGCGCCGCACGTTACGTTGTAAACAACCGAAAACCGCGTAGCCGAGCATAACGTCACTTCGGCGCCCGCCGAGCCATGAAGACGGCTGCAAAGCGACGTGAAGCTCGTGATTTCACACGAGCGGCAGGTGCCGCGCTCCGGCGGTCCGCCCTAGAGGCGAGGCGAATCGCGAAACAGCATCACATGCCCATTTGGGTCTCGGATCGCGGCCGAATTGTCGCGTTGTGGCCCTGACGTATGACCATGCTTCTGGATGCTCGATCGGCTTCGCGGCTTTGCCGCCCTACGCCTTCATTGTCGCTCTGGATGAAAGGTGACCGGTCGGCGAATGGCCCCTAGATAATGGCGTTCTAGATGGCTGCCCCGTCAGACTTGGCTGCACCCCTAAGGTCCAAGCATTCCCTTAACTCTGCGACCGACAAGGCCGGCGATCTGCGATGAATCATCCGGTGACAGTTTGAACACAGTGGAATCAATTCTTTCACAGGATCAGCAGAGTCTACCGGCCTAGAAACCGGTCTTAAGCGATGAACCTCGATGAAACCGGCACCGATCTTGCCGTAGACCTTGTCGAACCGCATTCCGCAAGCCTGACAAACCGAGCCATAGTGCTCGATACACGCGCGGCGGGCAAATGGATCGTGCTCCAATCGATCGATCACAACCGTCGCTACACCGGGGCGAAAGAAACCTTCGGGCTCTTCGAAGTCCCCACGAACCAAGTCTCCAGCTGGTAAGATTTCAACACCTGCTGCCTTACGGGCGTGGATTGCTGGTGGATTCCGATCCGTTCTGGTGCGCGCATCGTGCCCTGCGCCGAGTGCCAAACCCACTACGTCGCGAAAAGAACGGGTTTTCCGGAGTACCTTTTCGTTTACAGAGAAATAGTAGAGTCCCATTCGCGGCTTCATACCTTCTGCGAGCCAAAAAGGGTTTACACACCACCGATCGCAGACGCGCTCGCCGATTCGAAATGGGAGTGGGACCCTTCCGGCCTCGTAGCTGGCCAATCGCTCTCGGCCGATCTCGAGAATCAGTGCGAACTGAGTCTGCGCTAGGTAGCTCCATTCACGAATGTTTCGTAAGCGCCCACCTACCTCCATTTCGCTGTGCGCAATCGGATTCTTTCGAGCCATGGCCGTATGGTATTACACCGTTACAAGCCGAGAACAATCCGCGATTGACAGAATACCATATATGGTATTCTGTCAATCTATGACCGTCAAAAACGGCAATTTTTACTCTGTCCCGACAGCAGAGTTGTTGCGTCCTGCGCCAACAGCATCGCGACAGCTAAACCAGAGCAGCGCTTGCAGCACCCCTTGGTTATGAATCGTTGTCGAAGCCTTGCTTCTACTCCTGGGAGGGCCTCGCCAACGAAGATCATTCTAGCGCGGCAGCAGCTTCTGAAGATAACCGGCGCCAAAAACAAACAGGCGTGATGACGGTCATGTCGTACACCAATCACACCCCTATGGCATTTCTATGCGAAGAGATTTATGGAATCCCGCCACGCTCCGTGCTTCTCAGCCCAGAGCCCATTGCTCTGGGTAGTTCGCAAGCTGAGTCCCTTGGCAGCTATTTCACGCGGCTCGTCGCGGCAAATGGTTTGACCGTCGGGAGCATCAGTTACGGCAAGACGCTTGCTCCGCTCGCGGGTAGGAACGCCGACCTAAATAGGCTTCAGCGGGTGGCGCGTGCGTTTCAGCTGAGACTTGTGACCAGCACCTCGCGCACCGGCCAGGAATTGGCTTCGGTGTTAGCGCGCATTTTAGGCCGCCCCCTCCTTAGGCGTCTACATTGGGGCACGTCCATGGAGGGATTTTCATTCAGGTACTTGACCCGCAGATCCAATGCGTGGTGCCACGAGTGCCTACGAACCGATGCGGTACCCTATGTCCGAATGCTCTGGGAGATGAATCAGGCAGTCGCGTGTCCTGTGCATAAGCGGAGACTAACCACTATATGCAATCGATGCCACAATTCCAGACCTAAGTTTGGCAGTAACGACCTCGTTCGCTGCTCCTATTGCGGGTGCGACTACCGAAGTGAAGGGATTACCAATGGAGCCTCTGACGATGAGGTCCTCATCAGCAAGCGACTCGGACGACTCATAGCGCAGGTTACTTCTGGAGATGCCAGTGCGCGATGCTCCTCGTCAGATTGTATATCCGCACTGACGGCCCACGCCCGGGCCAGCGGCGCTCGGACGCGAAGCGAACAGGGACATTTCCTAGACTATGACGGAAACACGGTATCTTGCTGGGTGCGAGGAGATAGTGCCATTTCCCTCTCATCTGCGATTCAGATGTCACTGATGCTCGGAATTCCGCTCCTCGAGGGGTGGCGACGAGAACCGTCGACATTCGCGCCCCGGGAGCCGCCAATTAACGTGGCATGGCCACTCTGGACTGACCAGCGCCTGACAGAGGAGCAGAAGACGAGCGCTATAGTCCGGCTGGCCACGATGGCGGAACTCTCCCCGCCGCTTGCACCGGGAACAATTGCGGCGCGCATTGGGGTCACGCTGAAAACGCTCAAGCGACTCGCGCCCGTTGCCTATTCGAGAATGCTGACACGGCATACCGCAAACAAAAAACGACTTATAGAAGCGAGGCGAAATTGGAGAATCGCTAAAATCGATCGCTACATCAGCGACTGTCTGGAGAAGAAATCGCGTCCAACGTTCACCGGGGTCATTCGCCAATTTCGAAAGCCGGGATTTCTACGTATCGAGTCCTACTGCACATATACAAAACAAGCGCTCTTGCGCGCTGTCGAAAAGCCGGTGGCCCGGGAAAGGTCAGTCGATACTGGGGAGAGCGATGCTCGCCGAGCCCCGCACCCTGAGCCATCCGTGGCACACGATGTACGTTGCCAGCTAGATCTGTCTGAGCCGGCTAAAGCTCCCTTGGTCGACGGTGATACCAATCCCGTTCTAGTGGTTGCGGAGGAGCCATGAGCGCCGAACATCCTTTTGCCGACGGAAGTTTCATCGACGCTGCAGCGGACGACCATGTCTTTTCGGACTCTCATCCGAGTAGCCTGAGCCCGAAATTCAGCTTCGACAAAATTCCTCGCTGGACGCGGGAGCTGCATCTCACGGCGGAGACGCGTGATCTCATCGAGCACATGTGCAAGACTAGCCCGGTGCGGAAGCCAACCGGCAACGGCAACGTCACGGGGTATTACGCGAGCAACATCATGTACGCCCGCATCCCTTGGTCGAGCCGCTCCGCAGAATTGGGATTCCTGTGGCGCGCCCATCATCCCGCGGCGGGGACCCGTTTGATATTAAGCGAGCCAATCTACCTCAGAATAACGACCGAGCTCAACGGGGGGAAAGACAATCACTCCTACAACTACCCGCCCGACTACTTTTGGATGACCGATCGGTGGGCGGGGTTCGTCGAATGCAAGTGGGAGCACGAGATAAAGAGAATCATCCATCCCGAAAATCCCAAAGGAAAGCCCGGTATGTTCGTCATGAAGGACGGGCGCTGGAGCTGTCCGCCCGGGGAGGCGGCCGCAAAGGCGCTCGGATTAGGGTTCGTCGTGTTTGTGATGAAACAGTCCGAGGTTCAACTCTCCAACAACCTCGAGGTCCTTGCTGACTACCACGACGAACCTAAAGGGAACTACTTGTCTGATGTGGCGCAGCGAATAAAGAAGATCGTTGACGATTCGCCGGGGATTCAGATCCGGGAAATTCAAGATCGGTTGCAGGACGACGAAATCGACACGCTGTTCTTCCTGCTCGCGCGCCGTGAACTCTACGTCGACTTCGCCCGCCAGCCGTTGGCCCCCAATTATACGACTCCAGTCTATCGGGACGCGGTCGTGGCCAGCGCAGCGACCCGCCTTTCAGAGCTGCCCATCGATCGGAATCTCCTTACTTCAGAATTCGACGTGCGGACTGGAACCGCCTTTCTCCTCAGAGGCGAGCCAGCCAAGATCATGGGAGTTGTCGATGACGTCGTAACCATCGAGCACGGCGACACCCACGAGGAGATGATGCTCGAGCAACTGGAGCGGCTCGTTGCCTCTAATGAGGCGAAGCTGGTTGAAGGACCGGCCAAGAGCATGCGGGAAAGGGGACTGGCAGAGTACTACGCTGCGCGTGAACAGTGGCCCCGGATGCTGCGAAGGGAGGAACTGATTCGCCCCTTTCTTAACGCTCGCACGCAGTATCAACGCAAGCAATTGCCTCCGAAGACGAGGACTATCTACCGCTACCTAACGAATTACCACACCGCAGAAGAGAAGTATGGGCCCGGTCTTGGTATGCTCGGACTACGCGACAAACAGCGACTAGGCAATCCCCAGCGGCAGCTAGATCCCGCGGTCATCGCGATCATGGACGACGTGATTGACAACTACTGGGCCAAGACGCCGGGGCGAAACAAGGAAGTGTCATGGGGCGAGGTAAGGCGGCGGTGCAAGAAGCACAGACTCAATCTACAGTCGCCGAGCCGCACGGCCTTCTATGCCCAACTCAGAAGAAACAGTGCAGAGAAGGAAGATGAGTACATAAAAAGCCGCTACGGTGAAAAAGTGGCTTACGCCATGCGCGCTGCCGTTTGGGAGGACGATTGGGACGACCTCAGTATCGATGGCGAGCACGCTTGGGCTGTCTCCCACATCGATCACACCCAGGTCGATTGCGAGACACCGCTCGCAGCCGACGGTCTGCACCTAGGGCGGCCTTGGTTCACGGTCATGGTCTCACCGCGGTATCGCCGCATTCTCGCGGTCACGCTTTCCTACGAGCCGCCGAGCTATCGGTCCTGCATGCAGGTTATCAGAGAATGCGTACAACGGCACAATCGCCTGCCCCGCGTCATCGTCACCGATGGCGGCAAGGAATTTCGCAGCGACTATTTTGGAGCGCTGCTGCTCCGCTTTGGTATAACGCAAAAACTGAGACCAGCACGAAAGCCGCGCTTTGGTGCTGTGCTTGAGCGCCTGAATTTGACGATCACCTCGAAACTATTCCATAACCTTGCTGGCAACACTCTTGCCATGAAAGACCCGCGGTCGGTGTCGGCGTCACATAACCCACGCAGATTGGCGATCTATTCACTGCCCACACTTGCAGACTTGGTGCGCGAGTTTTGTTACAATTACCTCGACACTCAAGCGCACCACTTGAATGGCGTGACGCCACGGGACGCCTTCAAGGCTGACATGCGGCTAGGCGGCCCGCGGAGTCATAAGATTGTCCTCTACAATGAGGACTTCATATTGCTCACGCTGCCCACCACCAAGCGGAGATACGCCACTGCTTCGCCGCGGCAAGGGTTTGTCATCAATCGTATTCCTTATTGGTGCAGGGAGGCGAAGGAGCGGGAAAATAGAGGCCATAAGTTTTCGGTGAAGTATGACCCGGAAGACTTCAGCAAAGCATGGGTCTTGATCGACGGGAAGTGGCGGCTCTGCTACTCGAGGGAATTCCGCTACCGGTTCAAGGGCCTGTCCGAGAAGGAGATTCGCATAGCCACGACGGAGCTTCTCGGAGCAGCACAAACCCTTAAAGAAAAACGCCGCGCTATCAATGCCACTACGCTGGCGGACTTCTTTGCAAAGAACTGTGACAGGAGCGACGTAAAATTGGCCCGCACACGCGCCGCGGAGAACAAGGCGGCGCGCGCCGAAACTCGCGTGGGCAACGCGCGGCGTATCCCCAAACCGGCGCTTGAGCATAGGCAGGAGCACGGGGCTCCATTGCGGGACCTAGGCACCCAGATTACAGCGTCGCGGAGGTCATTGCCGAAATGGACCGGTTTCGGAGGAATATCCTGATGAAACGAGGGGAACGCAACCTAGCTGGGTTTCCCTTCTTCAACGAGGATTATACGTTTGTTCATCCGAATCTTGTCGAGGCTGTTAATAAGCTTAAGCTCTATTTGGCGACGCCAGGCGACGCCGGATTGATTACGATCATAGGTCCTACAGGCGCCGGGAAAACGCATGTAGGACGAGAACTGGTGAAGGCGATCATTAAAGAAAACGCCAAGGAGATGATTGCTGACCTGCAGTTCCTTCCGGCGGTTTTGGCCTCGATTGCTCTGCTCACTGCCCAAGGTAAGTTCAATTGGACGCTATTCTATACACAGCTTCTGACGGCCTTGCAGCACCCCAATCCCTCTGTCCGTGACTTAGCTGAAGGTCGGCGCAAGCTCCAGACGGTCCTCCAGAGCCGTCGGGTCCTGTACCTATTACTGGATGAAGCGGATCACTTCATCTCCGATTTCGCGGCCGACGACGTCGAAGGAATCGAGAAGCAGGCCAACGTGCTAAAGTCCATCGTGCAGGGCACAGGCACAAGGCTAGTCCTGATCGGCAGCTATGACGTCGCTCCGCTAGTTAGGCTTAACGGTCAACTCGCCCGCCGCAATCGGCGGGTTCATATGGCAAGATATCGCAGCACTGCTGAAGACAGAAGGGTATTTAGAAGTGTCCTGCGGGACATGGACGTGCATTTTCGTGGTTACTTCTCGTTTTCTTTGCAGGAGCACCACGCCGTCATCTATGAGAGCTGCATCGGGTTGATGGGCGTCTTACGTGATTGGCTCGCTCTAGCTGCCAAGGCCAGCATGCGAGACGGTGAAAGCACCATCAGCCTCGAAACACTCTTCGCCGAGAGAATTCCAATAGACGTCCTCAAGACTATCCTGGACTGTGCGGAGAATGGAGAGGCGAGGTTCCATGTATCCGAGGCGGAAGCTAAAGATTTCAAGAGAAGAGTAGCTGCACAGTGAAGCGCTATATAAAAGACTGTCTGAAAGCAGACAATCGCCGTGCGCCTCCGGCGCATTGTAGTGCCAGCAACGAATCCAGCGGACCTACAGAAGATGTCCAATCAGAAGGAAGCTCCCAATTCCTCCATTTTGCCTGATATTCCGCGGCGCTCGCTGCTGATCAGCCCCGCCCCAATAGGGCTGGGGTCGGTAGCCGCTGAATCCCTATTTAGCTATTTTTGCCGTGTCGCTCTGCAGAACAGTTTTTCGCCGGGTCATCTGGTGTTCGGTCCATTTACGGCGCTGGCTACACAAGAGCGTGATGGCGGATTGGTGTTCCGGCGGACGGCTCGGGCCTCACTCGCCCGCCGAACTGTGAGCGTCTCCGAGATCGGCTATCAGTTCGCCACACGGCTCGCGAGTTTGGTCGGCAGGCCGGAGGTTATGAGGATGCATTGGCGCCACACCCTGAGTGGCTACTCGTTTGCGCGCATGACGCGAGGCTTCGCCGCATATTGTCCTAAGTGCTTAGGTTCAGATCTAGAGCCACATGAGCACATCGCATGGGAGTTGGCGCTTTTTGGTGCCTGCGTGCGGCATCAGTGCGTTTTGGTGTCCCGTTGTGGTCGCTGCGGTCGCCGGGCGAGTCGGCTGAGTCTCAAAGGCAAGCCTTGGGAATGCCCCTTGTGCGGGCACGATCGCCGTCTAGATCATGCTCGGTCGGCAGGGCATGCGGAAATCGCCGCCGCCGAGGAACTCGGCGCCCTGGTGGCCGAAGCTACCGCCGCCAAACCTGCCGGCTACCTTGCCGCCCGAGATTGTGTCGAACGGCTTATGGGATGGGCGGACACGCACGGGGCGCGATCGGTCAAGCAGGTAGCGAAATACTTCGCCATTTCGGTTGGTACCGCATCGCTGTGGCGCAGCAAACGAATCCGACCCTCGGCATCCCGGCTAGTTGAACTGGGCCTCCGGAACGGCCTGCCACTACCGGCGCTATATCGGGGAGATTTCAGCGCGGTTCGCCCTGCGCCGACGACGCGAGGACTTGCCCTTATCTGGAAGAGGCGGCGCCTAACAGGCGCCGAACGCTCGATCATCACGATCAGGACGGAAGCTCTGGCCACTCTGAACCCAATGCGACCCGTGCCCGAGGTCGCGGCCGAGCTCAACATTTCGCCACGAACCCTTCGGCAGATCGCTCCTGAGCTATGCTCTCAGATGAAGGCTAACTACGCCGCCAATCGGCGCCGGATCAAAGAGAGAAAAATGGAGTGGTTCTGCCGTAAGGTTGAGAGCTATGTGGCGGCCTGTTTCCTCAATCGACAGCCGCCCACCTGGCAGGGGTTTTCGCTCGTTTTTCAAAAACCGGGGATCCTCCGTAACGAGGTCCGGCGGCGTTACGCAAAACGAGCAATTCGGCGAGCCCAGGAACTGCTGCCCGGTGTGCCGGAGCAAATGCTTCTGGATATTTCCGTTTAAATCAGCCGGCGCCCTAGCATGAAACGCGAAGAGAAACCTCGGATCCCAATGAGTGAACAACAACAGCCTCCCAATACTCCAAACGCCGGCGGCGCACCCGCCAAAATCGTGGAGGGGCGACTGCTCGGCTTCTCCGAGACGGGCACTGAAGGGGCCGTATGGATGATCGAGGCCAATGGCCGCCATGGATACGACGCACTCGAACCAATCTGCGAAGGTGACCAGCTGACGATTCTAGACCAACTCGGCGCAACTGTTTGGGAGGGCACAATCAGCTGTGACAAGAAGACAGGCTGGCGCCGTTACCCGAGTAACCCTAGGTTCGGCCAGCAGTGCGCGCTTGGTCGCTGGATACACTGGGTCCAGAGGGGGTTCAGGCCTGATGACTGGGCCCAATTCTTCATTCGTCCAGCCCACGATCGGTTGCGCGGCGTCTTGGTTCGCCCATATGGGCAAAGGGGTGACCCTCGGCTTGGACCCGAGGAAAGTGAACCATAGCTCTCGGTAGTGATATCGGCGTTTCGCAACGCGTTGCTCGATCCAGCGTGAGTTGATCCCCGTGCCTGCCACCCAGCTGAAGGTCGACGATTCTCTCCGAACAGTCGGCAAAATTCGTGACATTGTTCCCTTTGGTTACTCTTTGAGATCATTGATCTGTAACTACTAGAAGAGATAAAACATCGGCAAAAAGATCGGCAATTGTCCGAGATTTTGTCCCTCTCAAACGTGAGTTCAGGATACCTTGCGGCCTTGGGCGTAGCGAGCTGGCTCGCTCCGTTCGGTTGCTCTGATAGTGGCGGTGTCTCCTCGTCTTCGGGCGGGTCTTTCTCGCGGCGAGCGCGCGATAGCCGGGCCACCACTTCCGAGAGCGGGGTCTCGCCAGTTTCGATGCAAAACTGGCCTACTCGCTCGCCGAGTTGAGCGTGGAGCTGGGAGTCTCGAAGGTGAGCATCTACCGGTTGGAAGCCCGTGGCTTGCTCAAATCGCTGCCTTACCTGCGGACGAAGATTTACTCACATGCAGAAGTCGAAAGATTCCTTCGGGGCGAGGAGGAGAGCAGCTAAAACTGCCAGGTTAAGTGCCGGTCGGTGCCGACTCATTAGCGCGTGTACCCGGACGATCGCGTCGTTACCCTGGCTGTTCTTCCCCATGCACTACGGGATCATGCGGCTTATTGTGCAGAGCCATGTTGAGCTGCTCGGCAAGTTGCTCGGCCTCGGCGTCGTGCCCATGACACAAGCAGTTAATGGTCTTCACCGGCATGAACGCTGGACCCGGAAAGCCGCAGACGGTTGAAAATATGAGCAGTACGTACGAGGCGGCTTTCTTGCCCTTAAAGAGATGCTCGTAGAATGAGCGTTCCGATCCATAGACCTCGAAGACGCCCGCCTGCAGCGTCTGATAGATCGGCAGCAGCAATTCACGAGCATGCGCAACCGAACGCAGTCCGCCGAGATGATAGTTGCCATCGATAATTTTCGCCGGCCACAGGGCGTCGTGGTCGAACGTGTTCTTCATGTTCACGACCACCAACCCTCGCTCAGCTGCGCTTGCCTCAATTTGATCTACGCCCTCACGAACTCGTTCACAAAACGTCTTGGGATTTGTTGAGTGCATTGCCTTGCAGGCGATCGCCCAGGTCCTGCCGTTGAAACGGCCCATGACGTCGGGATTGGTCCCGTCCGATTCCTCCGGGTGGTCTACTGTGCACTGTGTTAAAGCGTGGAGCGCCATCGCCGCCACATAGAGCTCGAACACCTTATTGTTATCCTGATTCTCTTTGAGCGTCGTGGAGAACTGAGAAAGGTCCGCCAACCCACCGAGTAGCCTCAAGTGCGGTATCAATGCCCCAAAGTCAGAATGCGTCCTCGCCAGCAAGACCTTTTCGGCTAGGTCAGCCAAACTCATTGCTCTCCGCCACTTCTCGCGGGGATCGGCCGAACAGTCGCAGGCCATTGGGTTCTTTCGGAACTCTTCGAGTTCCGTAAGCGTGAGTGCCGCCTCCTCAAAGGCACCATGCACGGCCACCGAAATACCATACTCCGCAAGGATGTTTTCCAATCCCCAAACCAGTGTTTCCCACTCGGAATCGCCTTCAGCCACGATATCGATCTACAGCGACCAACTCTCCATCGCAACGCTGATATCTGAACCAAAGCTGCTGGCCGAAAAGATAGAGAAGACGCGGCAGCAACTCGAGTCGTGTCCCTGTCTGCCCGCTCGTCAGGACGGATGATTTGGCCGTCGGTCTGCCGTTCGACCATTGCAAGGCTCCACAAGTCCTGTCTCGATCATCTGCGGGCCAGCGCTTCGGCATAACAACCGGGGCGTTTTCTTTTCCAAACATTGGTGCAGATCGACCGGTGCGGAAACTCGTTCGGTGGCGATGTGCACATTTTTGTAATGGATCCCAACACAATTCTTGTAGAATAGTTCCTATTCGCTCGTCCGAATGAACAACTGGCTGCATGTCGGCTCGCCGGTCGTTTCGCCCGCCGCCGATTGCCGCGGGTTCGGTTTGCTTGTCACTCGTTGCCCATTCGGCCTGAAGGTGTCATGAATCAGGCGGAACCACAGCGAGATGATTTGGAATGCCCGCCCGGCGGCTACCAGACGTTCCATCACTTGGCCGCACCCAAGGTCGATTTCTATCGCGCGATCCTCCGTGTCTTTGGACAGGCGAAGGAACATTTCGAGATTTCGCTTCGTCCCGCTGAGGTAGCCGATCGGTTGGTGAACGGTTCTGCGCTCCCCGATGTCGAAGAACTGAGCCTGGCCCTCGAACAACTTCACAAGTGGGGAAACTTGGACGCGAGCCAGGACAACTCCGAGGTGCAAACGGTGGAGGAATTCAAACGGCCACGATTCCTGTATCAATTCACGATGGCAGGCGAGGCGACCGAACAGGCACTCACCGCGTTCGACCTGCACTTCCTGCGGCCTGGCGAACTACAGACGACCGCGCTCCGCAGCATTCAAGAAACGCTTGATGAATTGCAGCGTCTTCTCGCCAACGGGGACCTCGACACCGCAAAGGCCGTTCGCGCCCTGCGCGAACTCGCCGACCGGTTCCACCAACTTGTAACCCGCGCACAGTCTTTCATGCGCACTGTGCAGCGCAGCATCGACGCTCCGTCGTCTGAATTGGACCTGTTTCTCCAGCACAAGGAGGCGTTGTTGAGCTATCTTGAACGGTTTGTCGGCGAACTTGTGCTGGCCACCTTCCGCGTCAGCACCAGCCTCCGCCACATCGAGGCCGGTGGCATCGACCGGGCGCTCGATGCCGCAGCGGAGGCGGACTTGGTCGATGCCTTGCAGCCTGACGAACGCCAGCGGGCCGCGGCGCGCGAACAATGGCAACTCCGCTGGCAGGGACTGCGCCGATGGTTCCTCGGCGAATTGGAGGCGCCATCTCAGGCGGAGATTCTACGTGGCCGGGCGCGAGCCGCGATTCCCGCCTTGTTGGAAACGGTGCGCCGGCTCAACGACCAGCGGGCCAGTCGCACTGATCGCGCAACCGACTTCATCACGCTGGCGCGGTGGTTCGCAGCGTGCCCAGCCAACGACGACCTACATCGCCTATGGCGGGCCGCGTTTGGCCTCACGCCGGCGCGCCACCTTCGCGTGAACGAGGATACGTTAGCTGCATGGGAGAGCGAGGGCGCCAATTCCCGCACGTCGTGGACCGAGGCACCGCCGTTCTACCTGACACCGCGGTTGCGAGCGGTGGGGCGTTCGACTCCGCGCGGCCCGGTGCGCGCCGTCATTGATCGTTCCGCAGAGCGCGCGCGCTTGGCGCAACTCGCCACCGAAGAGGAGGAGCTTGCGGCAGCGGCTCGGCGCACCCTCGCCACAGGACAACCGCGTCGACTGTCTGCCCTGCCAGTGCTGAAAGAGCGGGAACTCGACCTTTTGCTCGATCTCCTGGGCGAAGCCAATGCAAGCGTGTCCAAACCGGGCGAATCCGTTGAAGCGACTTCCGAAGATGGTTCGTTGGTGATCGTGCTCGAAACGCCGGCCACGGGCACGCCGCTGGCTACGGTCGAAACCGAAGTCGGCACCCTGCGGGGGCCGGATTTCCTCGTCACGATCACGGATCTCAACGCTCCTGCCGCTACGGACGTCGTCGGGCAAACCGTAGCCCTTTCCGCATGAGTGTTGCCACACCACCGCCTGGCGAAGCCGCGGTCCTGGACCACCTGCGAGTCGAAGACCGTCGGCGGGCGTTGCGCGCTTTGCTGCGCAAGCCTCTCCTATTGGCCGAAGACCCTGCCGATGCGACCGAATTCACGCGGGTGCGCCGACACGCCGACGATCTGCGTGAATGGTTCTCGCGCCAGGCCGGCTGGAGCTTGGACGTCACGGCAGATTTTGCACGCTTGCGGAAGACACCAGCCGACCTCGCCGATGCTTCGCGTCCGGCCCAGGACGACCGGAGCAATGAGCCGTTCACCCGCCGTCGATACGTTTTGCTATGCCTCGCGCTTGCTGTGCTCGTTCGCGAGGAGCGCCAGACAACCCTGGGGCGCGTCGCCGATCAGGTGGTCAACTTGTGGAACCAGGACACCACATTGGTTGCCGCCGGCATGGCGTTTCGCATGGAAAGCCCCGACGAGCGCCGTGATCTGGTGCAGGTCGTGCGCTTGTTGCTCGCATGGCAGGTATTGCGCCGACTCGATGGCGCTGAAGATCGCTTCGTCTATGATCGTGCGGCAGATGTTCTCTATAACGTCCGCCATATCGTGCTTTCGCGACTTTTCGCCGGCCGTCGCGCGCCAAGCTTGGTGCCGGCCGAGACTCTCGACGAGCAACTCGCCGCGCTGGTAGAAGAGCCGCTCATTGACACCGATGAACAACGCAACCGCCGCATTCGGCTGGGACTGGTCCGGCGACTGTTGGATGATCCCGTCATCTACTACCGCGAACTGCCCGCGGAAGAACAGGCCTACCTCTTGCGCCAGCGCTGGCACTTGGTCGGCCAACTGGCCGAGGCAACCGGTTTCGTCCCCGAGGAGCGGGCGGAAGGGTTCGCCCTGACTGATCCATTTGGCGACTGCTCGGATGTTGGAATGCCCGAGGAAGGCACCGACGGTCACGCTACAATCCTTGTTGCCGAATTTCTGGCGGCACGCCGGAGCGAGTCCGAAGGCTCGGTCGTGCCGATGCCCGCTATCGCGGATTTTGTCGCGGCCAAGGCGGTCGAGCACCGCAGCCGCTGGCGCCGCGAGGCTACCGTCGCCGGCCATGAGCACGAGTTCGCTCGGGAAATTGTGGCCCGGCTCGCCGGACTGGGCTTGGTCCGCATCATCCGCGACGGCGTCGTGCCGATGCCGGCGATCCATCGTTTCCGGCTTCGTGCTCCGCTTGAAACCGCGCATAGCGTCGCGTAACCGCCATGCTTCCCGAACCCACATCCGAACGGTTCAAGCCGCTGCGCAGCGGTCTCATCAATCTCTATAAATACGAGGATCAGGAGTTTTGGTTCGACCACGGGCGGCTGCTGTTGCGCGGGAACAACGGGACCGGCAAGTCGCGGGTGCTCGCTTTGCAGCTTCCCTTTCTTTTCGACGGCGAAATCAGTTCGCATCGCGTCGAGCCGGATGGCGATCCCGCCCGCGCCATGGCGTGGCATCTCCTGATGAACGACTACGACGACCGGCTCGGCTACACGTGGATCGAGTTTGGCCGAAGGAAAGCGGATGGCACCGCTGAATTCGTGACGTTGGGTTGCGGGATGCGCGCGATTCGCGGCGTCGACGGGCTGCCTAACCGCTGGTATTTCGCGACGCACCTGCGGGTCGGAAAGGATTTCCGGCTTCTTACCGATCAGCGTCAGCCGCTTAGCCGAGATCAACTTGAGCTGGCCTTGGGCGAGACTTCCTTGTTTCGCCGGGTGGAGGACTATCGGAAGCGGGTGGATGAACTCTTGTTCGGCCTTAAGCTCCGCTACGACTCGCTGATTGAATTACTCATTCGTCTGCGCGCGCCGCAGCTTGCCCGCAAGCTCGACGAAGACCGTCTCTCCGCTGCGTTGAGCGACGCGCTGCCTCCGCTTGGGGAAACGCTGGTCAAGGACGTAGCGGAGTCATTCCGGAACCTGGACTCGATCCGGGCTGATCTACAGACCCACCGAGACATCCACGCCGAAGTGGGAAAGTTTTTGCAGGACTACCAACGCTACCTGCAGGTCGCCGTGCGGCGTAGGGCCGAAGGGGTCCGCACACAGCATTCTCGCTACGAGGAGACCAACCGTGGGATCGCCGACCAGACCCGGCAAAAGGAACAAGCGGAGGGAAGGATCACAGAGGCGGAGGCAAAGAAGACGGCGGCGGATCTCGCCAAACAAGAGGCGACCTCGCAGATGGAAGCGCTCCGTGATAGCCCGTTTCAGCGCGACGCGATTGCGTTGGAGAACGCGCGCAGCCAGGCCGCATCGTGGAAGGAGCAGCTCGTTACGCGCACGGCGGACAAGATGTCCCGCGAAACCCGCTTGTCCGTAACGGAAACGGAGCACACGCGGCAGGAAAAGCGTGCCGAAGACACGCGTATCCAGATTTCCGCCGTGCTCCAGAGCGCGGACATTGCAGCTAAGGCGGCGGCGTTTTTGGAGGACCACGAACGCCACGTTCCCGACCTCACGACATGGCCGAGCCAAGCCGGATGGCTGGCGCATGCGGAGAAAGCGCTCGGCGATCGTGTGCAACATCGTGACCGTGCCGTTGCCCAACTTGAGGTTCTCCAAGCCGCGTGCCTCAAAGCCCAGGCCGAACTGGCGCAGGCGCAAGAACGCGAGAATCACGCTGAAACCCGTGTTTCCGGAGAGCGAGAGAATGAGCGGATGCTCGATGCCGAACTCGCGAATGCCGGCGAAACGTTGCTCAAGGAATACGCCAGATGGAAGACGGCCTTGACCTGGCTGCGTCCGCCCGATGTTGCGGCCTTGAACGATGCGTTGGGTCGCTGGCTTGAAACCGGCGATCCGTCCGACCGCACGCTACCCGCCGTGATGGAAGCGGCCTCCGCGGAGGCGGAGGGCGAACGGTGCGGCGAGCTCGCCGGTGTCGAACAGGAAATCGACCGGTTGAAACAACAACTCGCCGGACTTGCCTTGGAACGAACCGAACTCGAAGGCGGACGGCACTTGCCGCCGCCGATGCCCGTTACCCGAGACCCCAACGTGCGGAGCCAAATTGCGGGTGCCCCGCTCTGGGAAGTTTGCGATTTCCAAGAAAATCTCACTGGCGAGGAGCGAGCCCGCTTGGAGGCCGCGCTAGAGTCGGCAGTCTTGCTCGATGCACTTATCACGCCGACGGGTAGACTCGTGCCACAGGAGGCCTGCGACAGTTTTATTGGCTCTGGTAACGGCGTCCCCCTGGGACCGACACTGACGCAGTGGCTTCGCGCGGCTGTTCCGGTCAATCGATCCGACGTGCTAACGGCGGATGCGGTCGAATCTGCGCTGCAACAGATAAGCGCCGGACGCGACACGGGCGAACACTGGGTAAGTCTCGATGGGAGCTGGAGGCTTGGGCCGATTCATGGCCGCGGTCAGAAGGTTGCCGCGCAGCATTTGGGTCAGGGCGCGCGCGAAGCCGAGCGACAGCGGCGACTCGCGGAAATTGCAACAGAGACCGCGACGCTGACGGCGCAAAACGAACTGGCCGCAGCGAAGCGTGCGGAACTAGTCACGACCCGCGTCGAAGCAATTCGGGCTGAACGCCTCGGCGCACCGACCGACACGGCGATTGCCGACGCGCTTGTCCGGAGGGCCGGAGCGCGCGATCGTCTGAGCCTCGCGCGCAAGGAATATGCCGATGCCCAAGAGGTCACGGAAGTGGCCCGACGAAAAACCCAAGAAGCATCCACGCAGCGTAATTCCGCAGCAGCCGACCTCGGTTTGACCGCGTGGCAGGACAAACCGGAGACGCTGCGTGTAGTGTGGCAGGAGTATCGTCTCAAACTCGCGGAATTTTGGCCCACCGCCCGGCTATGGAACGAAGCCCGAGAACAGGTCGAACTGGCGGCTTGCGAGGTAATCCGAGCGCGGGAAGAACTCGAAGCGGCCGAACAGCGCCGGGCTGAAACCGAAAAGGAATCGGTGCAGGCTCAAGCCCGATTCAACACGCTGCATGAAAACGTCGGGGCCTCGGTGGAGGCGCTGCAAACGAAGATCGCCACGGCCAATATCGCCCATGCGGCAGCGGAGAAGGCGGCGACCGAGGCCAATGACGCGCTCGTCGACGCCCGCACCGATGCCAAGCTCGCGATCCAGCAATTACAGCAGCTCAATGCTCAACTCAACGACATCGTCCGGGATCGAGCCGCCGCCATCGACAAGGTGCGCTTGTTCGCCCATCACGGACTATTCGGCGACGCCCATCCGACCTTTGCCCCGATTGAGGCGGATGCCTGGTCCGTCACACGTTCGGTTGAAATCGCGCGCGACATCGAACGCACTCTGCGCGACATCGCGGCTGACGATAATGCGTGGCGCAACCGGCAGACCGCGTTGCTCCAGCACTTCACGGAATTGCAGACCTCGCTGGGCGGGCGTGGCTACCAGCCACAGATGCAGTATGCGGATGACAGTCTCGGGGTCGTTACTTGCGCTTTCCACGGCGGACCGATGCGGTTGGGACAATTGCACGCGGCTGTTGCAACCGAAATCGCCACTCAGGAGCGCGTGTTGACAGAGCGCGAGCGCGAAGTCATCGACAATCACCTGATCGGCGAAGTTGCCACTGCGCTTCAGGACTTGATCCGCAATGCGGAGTCGCGGGTAGCCGACATGAATGCCGAGATCGTGCGCTGTTCGACCAGCACCGGTCTTTCCATGCGCCTGAAATGGGAGCCCCGCACGGAAGATGTGCCTGAAGGTCTTGAAGAAGCTCGAAAGCTCCTCCTGTCCGATCCCGAGCTGTGGACGCCGGACGAGCGGGCGCAGCTTGGCCAGTTTCTACACGGCCTCATCAAGGATGCGCGGAATTCCAATCCGCTCGGACTGTGGGCCGATCACTTGCGACAGGCACTCGACTATCGCACTTGGCACCGCTTTAGCGTCGAACGCCGGCAGAACGAGAAGTGGGACAAACTCACCAAACGTCGCTACGGCACCGGGTCGGGCGGCGAGAAAGCGCTGATGCTGACCGTTCCGCAGATGGCCGCCGCCGCGGCGCATTATCGTTCGGCGGCACCACACGCGCCGCGTTTGATTCTGCTCGACGAAGTGTTTGTCGGTATCGACTCGAAAGTCCGAGCCAAATGCATGGGACTGCTGGAAGCGTTTGATCTCGATTTCGTCATGACGAGCGAACGCGAGTGGGGGGCTTATTCGACCGTCAAGGGCCTCGCCATCTACCAACTCACGACCCATCCCGGTATCGACGCGGTGGGTGCGACCCGTTGGGTGTGGAATGGACGGCAAAAAGTGCTGGCGAATCCGCCTGATTATGCCGCTGGCGGGCACAACGGCTCGACTCCCCATGTCACCCCAACGTGAGCGCCTGCAGGCCTTATTCGGACGCCCGGAACTTCGTCGGCTCATCGAACGCCTCAACGAACGCCGGGAGTTGGGCCGCCCGCTTACCGGCACTTTGACCCTCGACACTCCGTCAGTGGAAGAGCGGCGGGCTGTCGATCAATTGCTCCGCCGGGCAACCAGCACCGGCGCCTCCCTGTCGGTTTCGCCTGAAGCACTTTTGATTCAGCTTCGCACGGCCGGTCTGGCGAATACTTGGGAGGAAGTTCTCGAAGCGGTCTGTGGGCAACCGGACCCCACGCGCGCACTGGCTGCGGCAAATGCGCAAGCATGGGAAGACCTTTGGAAGCGGGTGAAGGGAACGGTTGGCCCTTCATTGCACATCTGGCTGGATCAGCTTCGGCGCGACGGCTTGCTCAAACGCCTGAGCGAAGGGAATGCAGACATCGCCGGGCATTGGGTCGATCAGGCCGTCGCCGTGCTCCGTCAGATGCCTTTCGAGGACGAGCCCATTGCCAGCGTCGCCGCACGCCTCGCTGGCAACAGTCACGCCCTCGATCCAGGTTCACCACTCGCAACGATTATCTTGCGGGGCGTCTCCGTTGTCCATCAGTGCGCTATGCCGCTCAATGCGGCCGAGCGTCGTGAGCTTTGGTCGAAGGCAGGCGTCGTTTGCGACGAACTCAGCGCTCCTGTTCTCGTATTCAATCTTGTCCTGCCCGGCGCTTCACCGTTGGAGGAGATTCTGGCGGCAGCACATGCCGCGACGATACCGATTCACGTCACGACGCGCCTCCTGCTGGCCACCTCCTGGACACAGGTGGTGGCTCCGCCGAGGGTGTATGTTTGCGAGAATCCTTCGATCGTCGCCTTGGCCGCACGGCAGCTCGGAGCGGGCTCGGCACCAATTATATGCGTAGACGGTGAACCAAAGACCGCCGCGTGGAATCTACTGGGGCACCTTCGCCGCGCCGGCACCGAGATCTGGTATCACGGGGACTTCGATTGGAAAGGCCTCGCCATCGCCTCGCGTGTGATTGCTCGCCTGAATGCCCGGCCGTGGCGGTATTCAGAACATGACTACAATTCGGCGATTGGAACGGAAGATTTAACGGGAGCAGTGTTCAACGCGCCTTGGGCACCGGAACTCACGACCGCAATGCAGAAGCGCAACAAACTGGTGCATGAAGAAGCGGTGGCGGACTTGCTGCTGTCGGACCTTGAGATTGTGTCCGATCGATCGCACCGCCTATCTTGAAACCATGGGTCGTAATTGGGAGCCAATCGGTCGCACTTTGCAGGGGCTCACTCTGCGTTGTCAGGAATTGGGCGGAGCGCCCGATCCGGCGTGGCTTAAGCTGCCGGTGCGCGAGCTGGCGACTACGCTTCGGGCGGCCGAGGCGCTTGATCGATTGCCTTGTGACGCGCTGATGCGCGCGCTCCTGCGCGGAGGCGGCATCGGACAGCCGACACCGCGACAGGGGTATTTTTGCGCAATGCGCTGTTTGTGTGCGCTTGATACGCTCGGAATCATCCACGCTGAATTGAATGACCACCCGCTCTATCCCGAGCCGCCGACAAAATGGACAGACGAACAGTTGTTGGAATGGCTGTTGGTGAGTAACTGGCAACAGCGACATGATACATGGCTCAAGCTGAACGCCCTCAGCGCGGCGACCGGCCTTGGGCTGTATTCGGGTTAGGCAATGGACGAGCACCATTGCTGCACTCCACTGTCCCGTGAAACTGCCGCGCTTTCTTTCACAGCTTGAGCCCAAGGTCCACGACCTGCTCACGAATTATGAGGCGAGGCATCGCGCCTTTGTCGCCCGCGCCCGGTTTTCGGGACCCTCGCTGTATTTTCATAAAAAAGCCCTGCGGCTTATCGACGCCAACGCCGAGGCATTCGCCGATGCCTCATATGCGATGCTCGTGGCTTGGGGCATGCACCGCATGGGCAAGGGCGGCGCGAAAATGCAGGCGTTCGAAAGATATCTTTCGTCGATTCGCGCCCAGTGGAAGCCGATTCAGGAATTGCGCCGGGTTAAGCGGCAGGAGATGGATGAGGACCGTTGGTCTCGGCTCCGCGGGGTATTCTTGAGGATCGACGCAATGGACGGGAAGACGGTGCTCGTTGCGAATTCGAAGGTGCTCGCGCATGCGCTGCCCGAACTCGTTGCTCCCATTGACCGGCAATACACGCTACGTTTCGCGATGGGCACGAAGTCCGCTTCGATACCCAGCCAGAGAGAGATTCAGGCGACGTATTTCATCGAGCTGCATCGGCGTCTTTTTCACGTTGTTGCGGATGACGTTGGATTTCAGGTGAAAGCCGAGGAATGGGTCCGCTCTCGTTCCTGTCCGTGGGACACATCCATTCTCAAGGCGGTGGACAACTGCTTGGTATCGGGGGACACCAATGCGGAAGCGTGATCACCTCGATGGAACGGAGGCGTCGGGCTTTCCCGCCAAACCGACAGGTAACGGTCGTGGCCGGCAATTTACGAACCGAGTTTGATCTTGCCCGAAGGAAGTTCCCGATAGCGTCGCCCGTTCGCGCGTTTCAAATGTGTGAGGAGGCCGTCGCCGTAATAGTTTGGCTTGGTGCCATTGAAACCGAAGCTCCCGTTCACCTCGCCATTGTCGTTGTAGGCGGCAATCAGGGCGTCCGCTTGGCCGTCCGAAAGGTGCTCGATTGCCGGGAAGATTTCGGCGAGGCGGTTCCCATCGTCCCAGTTGGGGCAACTCCCGACTGCCTGGATGTAGGCGTTCAACATCCGGTCGCTCTTCACCAGGACGCTCACGATTTCCTTGGCTGCTGTTGACCATGTGCACGGCAACGCCTGAAATTTCCCGATGAATCCGTAGGGGTTGCGGCCAAGATTCACCGCAATGAGGGGAATGCCGCGAGCGAAGGCGAAACCGACCTCTTGGTCCGTCCAGTCACTTTGATGGAAATCCTCGGTCATCAGCGCGACGAAGGCGTCCATCGTCGCCAGCGCGTTCTCGATCTCGTCCTGCCACGCTTTGGTGGGCCGAATGTCGGCGTGAGCGACGAAGGCTGAGATGCCGTAGAGACTCAACCGCTCCTTCAACGCCGCCGTTTGTCTTTTGACCACCGACTTGTGACTGAGAAAAACCCTGAATCCGGCTTCGCCCCAGATCCGCTTGATCGAGGTGGTGGAGGCCGAACTGCGCGGCAGGAGGAGCAGACCGGAGTCCTTGCGCCATGCCGAGTCTTCGCTCGGTTCCAACTCGAGAAAAACCTCCGCGAAGAATTCGCCCGGGACATTGTGGAGGGCGTTGAGGTCTTCCTTGATCCGCTTTTGCAACGTGTCCCGCTTTTTGGCGACACTCAGGAAGAGTGATTCCGCCACGACCAAGTAGAGTGCGTGGCCGTAGGTTCCGCCGTCCCAATTGTCCGATGTCCACTGCTCGTGAATCCGCGTCTGAGCGTTGACAACGATTTCCTGAAGCTGGCGTTCGCCCTCGCGCGCGTAGAGTTTCGACAGCGCGGCCAGATAACGCTCCACGTTGCGGGGTAGCTCGAATTTCGTTTCGCGGTCACTCATGGATCGAAGGTCGCGATGGGATTGTCTTCTGGGGCGGCAAACGACTACGGTCAGCCGGCGCTCGGGAATTGTAGCCATGCGGCTTTCCGGCCTCAAGACAGCCGACACCGCTTCCGGGAGCAACCCGCAACTTGCCATTCGACCACGATGGGATTCGAGACTCGCGGTGATGCGGATGGTGGATAGCATTCCTTCATGCCGCTCCCTTACTATCCCGACTGGACGAAGGCCACCGGTGATGCCGCTGTCCAGTTGACCGCGATTACGGGCGCACCCGGGAATCTTTGGCCTTATCCTCTCGGCGCCCTACCGGGCTCTATCGAGAAAGGAATGCCCAAGCTCGAGGAGGCGTATATTTCCGGCTACGTGCTGCCACAACACGTTCCCGACGGGATCAAGGCTATAGGCGAATTGATGGTGACGCGGGGTCACAACGTGCCGGAATCCGGCAAGGCGTATCTCTACCTGGTGGGCATAGACAGCGATGCGAATCCGTATTTCCGCGGGCCTTACAAACCTTACCCGGAGCATTACTATAACAAGGACGCAGGGATTCCCGTGCATGACCTTTTTGGTCGGATCGATCCCGCCAAACCGGGGCAGACCAACCTCTGATCTATCTGCGCGACGTGCTATGCCGTCGGCACGACACCACCAACGAGTAGATGATTGCCGAGCGCTGGCCGGCAAGAACGAGCACGAGGAGCCTAGCGAAGGCGCCGCTTAGGTCTCAGCAAGGACGGATGACGACTGGAACTCCGCCTGCGATTTCCGCGTTTTGCCAAGATATCTGGCGTCTGTCCGCGTTTTGCCAACTTGGGGCTACTCGCCGACAAGCGGGATTAATGGCGTCTCCGAGGAGAGTCCTGCCAAAAAGGGCGGTCGCTTGTCGCCACGATAGGCTTTCCGCGACACGGTTTCCGACCGATTGTAGCCCCGGAAATAAACCCCGCGCCGAACTGTCACCGTAGGGTGTGCGTTCCTTCACTGGATAGGCCGGGGTTTTCCTTTGGCCAGAATTGCACCCGCGCTTCGCGGGGCTTGAGCCAGCGCCGATAGAGCTGCGCATCTTTCCGCCCGGAAAATGATCTCGCGACCGCGCCGCACACCATATCGGCCAGCTGCAGCAGGTTGTTTCTTCGCGAGTCCTGAATCTTCAATTTCTTGATCACGAGTCCGGCAGCGTCCGACGGGTTCAATCGCCGTCGCAGATAGCTGCCGAGTTCCCGCTGGAACTCTCGCGATCCGCAGCCATCGAGCACCACGGTGGCGTCGCTGAGTTCCTTCGCAGCATTCTCCAGGACGATGCGGCAGGCGAACTTGTAGAACGAGTCCTTGCACTTGAATCCTTCGCCGCGGAGCGCCGGCTTGTTGATCACGATCGGGTGGTAGCGGAAGTTTAGTCCGTTGACCTCCTTCATGAAGGATTCCCGCCATGCGGCGCAGGTGGCGGTGAAGTGAAACTCGTAGTCCGGCGGCGTGTGCAGCTTGTGCCGAAGCTGTGCGATGGTCGTCTCGAGCGAGGCCGCGCTGGCCGGATCCGGCACGATCACGAGCGTGACCACGAAGAACGTCGAGGAGCCTTCGCCGAACTTGAACCCCGCGTCGCCCGATTCATCCAAGAACACCAGCATGGCGTGAGGCGGTTTGGGGTGACGGCTGCTAAACGACGCACAAGCCGAAGGCGGTTTCGTCAGTGGCGATGACCACGATCATCGGGCGAGCAACCGGTGGAGAGGTTGGGCGCCGGCGGTATCGGCGGCGGCGAACTGGGCTTCGAGCTCGTCGCACCCGCGCATCAGCTCCGCCACTCTCGCCACGATCCGCTTCTGCTCGGGCCGGCCTACGCCTTTTTTCCGGCGGGCTTGCGCCGCGGTTTGGGCGTGGCAGTGACCGCCTCGGCAGCAGTTTTCGGCTCAGCGGTTGGCTCGGGAGTGGTGGGGACGGCGGACTTAGGTTCGTAGAACGAAACCGTCGGGATGATTATCGGGCGAAAAGGACCGCGGCCCGTGAGCACACGGACGATCTCGCGGGTCATGCCGTAGAGTACCGAGGCGCCGTGGATGCGAACGATTCGTTCTTCGTCCTCCGGTTTGATGTGGGGCGCGATGCTGAACTGCCCAACCAACGCAACGCGGTAAGAATAAGGGAAGTTGGTTTCCGGGGCTGGCTGGTGCCCCACATCGAGCGCGACCTGCCACCGGCGCCCGCTGCCTTCGGCGACCGTGCTTTTCTGAACCGCGACGTTTATCGCGAATTCGGACGACTCGAACTTGAGCGGCTTTTCGGTAGAGAAAGCCTTATTGGTCGAGAGCGCCAGGTCGGTGGCGAAGTAATCGAGGAGAGTGACAATGCCCTCTTTCATGAGACGGCCACTTGTAGGGGCTCAACGAAGCCGGACGCAGCGGCGTGTTCGGCGCGCGCCCGATAGTAGTCGATGACGACAGGCTCGGCGGCCTGTCCGGCAGCGGCATTGCGGCGGAATTGCTCGGACCAATCCGGCTGCGGAGCACACAAGAGTCCGAGTTGCTGGGGCGTAATCCAGCCGTTGTACACCGCGCGTAGCAGGAGGTTGAGGCTGCGGGAAGGGCGCTGGGTGCCGGTTTCCCAGCGGGTCCAGCTCTTGGCCCCGATCTGGAGCAGGTCACCGATGGCTTTCTGTGTGAGGCCCAGGCGTTCGCGGAGCGTGCGCAGTTGATCGGGCAGCAGCAGGCCCATGTGGCGCGCCTTGGTGGCTTCGATGAGTTCCTCGGCCTCGGCGGTGAGCGTCCACACGCCGATATCTTCGTCCCATTCCATCGGGACATCGATCGGGATTCGTTCAGCCACGCCGGAACCGTCGGCAGTGGGGATGGTGACTTCAAAGGGCCGATGCTTGAGGCCCTTTCTGGAGGAGGTGGCAGCCATGGGGAGGAGAGTTATCCGCAGCGGAGGCGCGGCCGGTCGGGCCGGTGGGCGGAGAAGATGATGACGCTTTTACCGTCGGACTTTTTCAGGAGCAGCTTACCGTAGAGTTTCTCGTCGCGGAACCGGAAGAAGAACTCCCAGGTTTCGCCGGGCGGGTGATCCATCGTGACCGGGCAGCCGTGGGCAGAAGGAGCGAAGAGGAACTGGAGCAACGCCTCGTCCAACTCGTAACGGAAAGCGTCGGGAAACTCGTTTTGCCAACGCTGGCCGCCCTCGGCGGTGAACCGCGCAGCCCTACTGCCCTGCCGAAGCGCGGCGCAGACTTTTTGGCGCCAGGCGGTGGGAATGGGTTGAAGTCCCATAGCGGCAGAGGGTGGCGGGTTTCATGCATGAGAGAAGGTATCAATTGATACCTTCGGTCAAGCACTGTTTTTCTTGAGGGGAAACCGGTCAGCGGTCAGCAGCCGGTGGAGGGGTGTTGTCGAGCAGTTGGCGTAGGGTTTGGCGAGCGTGTTGTCGTGGGACATAGTCGGCGCGCTTGGCTTCGCCGCGCGTGCTCAACTGGCCGCGGACGATTACGCGACCCTTGGTCAGCGAAACCTCCTCGCGGATTTGGTCGATGACGTCCCACTTGCCGCCGCGGGTGAGCGCAGGGGTAATGAACTTGGTGCAGATGTCGCGCTCGCTAAAGCGCTTCTTGTTCTGAATCGGCATCCGAGCGGCTGGAACGCAAAGATGTTACTAGCTGGCGCGCGGTACCGGTGTCAGTCAAATTTCCTGGCGAGTCGGCCAGCGCCTCGCGGTCAACGCGCTCGACTGGAACGCCTGTCGCGGTACGAGCGAGCGTTGCGGCGAAAGCCTCACGGCTCCCGCTACCCGAGCGCGTTGGAGCAGTGCGCTCCGCCGGGACGGAGCGGCGCGGCAGTTGCATTCTGCGCGTGCGCCGGAGCAACTTCTGAGTTTCGTGGGAGCATGTCGTTGTTGCGCTTTCTTCCCGCGTTCCTCCTGGCTGGTGCTGCGGTTTCAATCGACGTCGCCGGCTCCGCCCCAGTCGCTGCAGCGGACGACCCCTACCGGTGGCTCGAGGAGATCGACAGCCCGCAGGCGCTTGAGTGGGTGCGGGACCGAAACGATGCCACCGCGTCGCGGCTGACGGCGCGACCCGACTACGACGCGCTTTATCGCGATGCGCTCGCGGTGCTGAACTCGGCGTCGCGGATTCCGGAGATCTCGGCGCACGGCGGTTTCCTCTATAACCTCTGGCAGGACGAGCAGCATCCGCGCGGGATTTTCCGGCGGACCACCCTTGCCGAGCTGCGAAAGGACGAGCCGCGCTGGGAAACCGTGCTCGACGTCGATGCGCTCGCGAAAAGCGAGGGCAAGCCGTGGGCCATGGGCGAAGTCTTCTGGCGGCGACCGGACGAAAAGCGGTGCCTGATCCAGCTCGCGCCAGCCGGCGGCGATGCCGTCGAGGTGCGGGAGTTCGACCTCGAGCAGTTGAGGTTCGTCGAAAGCGGATTTGTGGTGCCCACCGCGAAGTCGCGGGTCGCGTGGGCGGGCGATGACGCGTTGTTCGTGGCCACGGATTTTGGGCCGGGCTCGCTCACGTCGTCGGGCTATCCGCGGATTCTCAAGCGCTGGCAGCGCGGCACGCCGCTGAGCGCGGCGGAGACGTTGCACGAAGCGCCGGCGGAGTCTGTGTGGGTGCTGGCGCGCCGTTTCGGCTCGGGTGCAAACGCGGTCAACATCGCGGTGGAGGCGGAGACGTTCTGGCGCGCGAAGTTTTTTCTCGTTGAGGAACGCGCCGGGAAGCCGGCGCTGACGCCGCTCGACATTCCCGCGACGTCGAACGTCGTCGATGCGCTGCACGGCCGATTGATTGTTTGGTTGAAGGAGGACTGGACGGCGGGTGGGCAGCGTTTTCGCGCGGGATCGGTCGTGATCGCGGACCCAACGGCGCTGCACGGCGGCCCGGGGAACATCGACCTGCTGGTCGCGCGCGAGAAAGACTTTGAGGTGCAGTCGGTGACGGCCGGTGAGAACGACGTGCTGGTGACCGGACTCGACAACGTGCGCGGCCGGCTGGTCCGGCTTATGGCGCAGGGCGGTTCGTGGACACGGCAACCCATCCCGTTTCCGGATAACGGCGCGCTAAAGGTCGCGAGCGTCGATGAAGGGACGGGCGACGCGTGGGTCGAGTTCGAATCATTCACGCAACCGCCGACGCTGTTTTACGTGCCGGCCGGCGCGACCGCGGCCGAGCAGATCAAGGCGCAGGCGCCGACGTTCGACGGCGCGCAGTTCGCCGTGCAGCAGCTGTGGTGCACGTCGGCGGATGGCACGCGGGTGCCGTATTTCGTGGTCGGTCCGCGCGACCTTCGGTTCGACGGGAGCAATCCGGTGTGGATGTTTTCGTATGGCGGGTTCGAGAACTCGCTGACGCCGTCGTATTCCGGTTCGTATGAAAACCTGAAGGGCGCCTATGGAAAACTGTGGCTGGAGCGCGGCGGCGTGTTCGTGCTGGCGAACATCCGCGGCGGCGCCGAGTTCGGTCCGGAGTGGCACACATCGGTGCTGAAGGAAAATCATTACAAGTGTTTCGAGGACTTCGAAGCCGTGGCGCGCGATCTCGTGACGCGCGCCATCACCGTGCCCGCGCGGCTCGGCATCGAGGGCCGCAGCAACGGCGGATTACTCGTGGCGTCGACGATGCTGCGTCACCCGGAACTCTACGGCGCGGTGGTGTGCGGCAATCCGCTGCTCGACATGCAGCGGTATCACCGGCTGCTCGCCGGCGCGAGTTGGATGGCCGAATACGGGAATCCAGACCTGCCGGAAGAGTGGGCGTTCATTCGGCGATACTCGCCTTATCAAAACGTGCGGCGCGGGATGAAACTGCCGCCGATCCTGTTCTACACGACGACGCGCGACGATCGGGTGCATCCGGGCCACGCGCGCAAGATGGCAGCGCGGATGATCGCGCTCGGCTACGCGGTCGATTACTACGAGAACACGGAAGGCGGGCATCACGGCAGCGTGACGAGCGAGCAGCTTGCCACGCGGGTGGCGCGGACGTTCGCGTTCCTGTGGGAGAAGCTGGCGGCGAAGTAGCTGGGAGCCCAGAACCGAGTGTCTAGAGCTGAGAGCGGAGAGCCGAGATCCCAGAGCTCAAACCGGTTGAGAGTTGAGGGATGAGAGGGGCAGACCGATTTTCGCTCCGGTGGTCTACCACACGGCGAGCTGGCCTACGGCACAGTGCCTATCGTTGGTCGCCGGCTGCGTCCGGTTTCGGCAGATTCGGATAACGCGGCTCGAGCGCACGGGCCTGGTTGAAGGCCGCCTCGGATTCTGCAGTGTGCCCGAGCGCGCGCTGGGCCCAGCCGAGCGCAACGAGGGTGTCGACGTCGTGGCCGATCCAATCGGCCGCGCGCTGCAACAGCGGCACGGCGTCGGCCGGAGCCTGGCGCGCGACCAGCATGGAGCCGGCGTTGCGGGCGAGCACCCAGTCGTCGGGAGCGAGCGTCATCGCACGCTCATATAACTCACGCAGCGCCGGCAACGCTTCGGGCCGAGCGAGCAGTGCGGACGCCTGCTCCGTTCGCTGCTCCCAGGTTTTTAGGCGTAGCGCATGATCGGCCTGGCTGGTGAACGGCGGCGCGCGAAACCGATTGAGCAGCTCGTGCGCGATCATGGCCTGCTCGTGCATCGTGTAGCCGAGCCGGAGCCTCGCCTCGTCGTAGTCGAAAGGTTCCGCGATCGTGCCTGAGATCAGCTGGCGCCGAGCGAGGTCGGCGGACACATGGGTGAAAATCTCGCGGGCGACTTCGTAGGTGCCGCGGAGTGTGAGGTGCACGTGCTCGTAGAGCAGGTCGTCGCCCGTCGCGCCGCCTTCGCTGTGCAGCGCGAGTGCTGCGGCGAGATCGAGCACCTCGACCCCGGGCACGTGTGCACCGCGCAGATCGCGGATGACTTTGTTGAGCGAACCGTCGGTGCGGAAACGCAGCGTGTCGAGGTTCAGCGCGCGTTGCAGCAAGGGCTGCGCTTCCTGGCGGCGACCGGCCAGCAGCAGAAAACGGCCGTAGCGGAAAACCAGTTCGGCGTGCTCGTCGTCGATCGCGAGTGCGGCGCGATACTCGGCTTCCGCATCCGCGGTGCGATGCGTGCGCTCGGCCTCGCGGGCGGCAGCGACATGCGCATCCCAGCGGGCGAGGTCAGCCGCGGTCAGCCCGGACCGGTGGCGCGACAGGAACGGCGCGAAATCGCGTTGGTTCGTGAGCACGGTGCAAAGCAGCGTGCGTGCACCGGCGGCGTGCGCGGATTCGGCGATCGAAATGAGGTTGGCGCGGAAATGCGCGCGGACCGCGTCGAGCCGCGGATCGTCGTTGGCGATCTGTTGGGCCAGGAACATCTGCATGCCGCCCCAGTCCGCCGGCAGCGCGGATTTGCCGGTGAGCCGGCGACCGAGCGCCGATACCAGCTGGCCGGTGCGCGTGCCTTTGAGCCAGATCGCGGCGCGTACGCCGAGTTCGCTGCTCAGGAAAGGCGCGAACACGCCGGAAGGCCCAAACGGACCGATGACCTCGTTGTGGCCTTCGTAGACGATGAAGAGATCCGGCGAGAGCTCCGCACAATCGGCGGCGATGGTGCGCGCCAGATGGGAGTTGATCGCGGTCACGCCGGCGTTGACCACCTCGAAACGCTGGTTCGGGTAGGCCGTGCGTAGCATCGCTTCGAGCATCCGGGCCAGCGAGAACGACGGCTCCGGATCGCCCATCGCCGCCGAGCTGCCGAGCACGAAGATGCGATAGGTGCCCGGTGCTTTGGTGAGCGGCAGCCGGAAGGGAAACGGCCGTCGCACCAGCTCTGGCGAAAAATACGGCGCGGTGCACCAGCGGTTGTCGCGCCAGATGGAATCGCCCGAGGGAAGCAAGGCACGTTCGGCGAAATGCGGCGAGTAGCCGTAGTGGGCGAGCCGCAGCGTCAGCTCGAGCGACCCGAGCAGCAGGACGAGTCCGCCGACGATGAGGATCGCGGCGAAGAGCAACTGACGGCGAAACGACAGGGCGGTCACGGGGCGAACCGGTGAAACGGTGAGGCGGTGAAGCAATGAGACGCTGGAGCGCCGACACGGCGCGGCTAGAACAGCGAGTAGATGAAGGGCGAGATCGTGGAGACCGAGACGATCACCAGTCCGATCAGCAGCAGCAACACGACGATGGGAACGATCCACCAGGCCTTGCGTTCGCGCGCGAACGCGAAGAGCTCGGCGAAGAAGCGGGAAAGGCTGCGAAGCGCACGCATTGGAGGAGAATCAGCCCACGAAACACACGAATGACACGAAAAGGAAAACAACGAAATCAATCGGCCGCGAAGGCGCGGGGCGGCGCTGCGGCTGGCGCGCGAAGGTTAGCGGGCAGGGAGGTTTTATCGACGAGATAGGAGCCGATCGCCAGGCAGTCCATGTCGGTGGCGAGAAAACAGTCGATCGCCTCGCGCGGGTGACATACGGGCGGCTCGCCACGGACGTTGAAGGACGTGTTGACGAGCACTGGGCAGCCGGTGCGCCGCGCAAACGCGCTGAGCACGGCGTGCAGCGCGGCATTTTGTTGGCGATCGACCGTCTGCACGCGCGCGGAGCCATCGACATGCGTCACCGCCGGGATGGCGGAACGGATCGCGCGGAGCCGTTCCTGCCATCCGCCTTCCTGCGAGATGTCACCCATCGAGTGACATTCAGCGGGAAGTTCGGAGGAGCGCGGTGTATCCGGGCTCCGACGCGCGGTAGCGACGGGCGCGGTGAAGAGCATGTAGGGCGAGGCTGCGGCGAGGTCGAACCACTCGGAGGCGTGCTCGGCGAGCACGATCGGCGCGAATGGGCGGAAGGATTCGCGGAACTTGATCTTCAAGTTCAGCCGGCGCTGCATTTCGGGCGAACGCGCATCGGCCAGAATTGAACGTGCACCGAGCGCGCGTGGACCGAACTCGGCGCGACCCTGGAAAAAGCCTACGACGAGTCCGGCATTCAGTCGCTCGGCGATTCGATCGGGTAGGTCCGCTGTCTGCGGCAGCCGGTTGGTGATGCCGCGCTGCGTCAGTGCGAGCGCGATATCGTCGTCGCCGTAAGAGGGGCCGAGAAAAGCGCCATGCATCCGGTCGTGAACGTCGTCGGCGTTGCGCGGAGCCGCCGCCTGCCGGTGATGAAAGGCGAGCGCGGCGCCGAGGGCACCGCCGGCGTCGCCCGCGGCGGGTTGCACCCAAATGCGACGGAATGGGCCTTCGCGCAGCAGCCGTCCATTCGCGACGCAGTTCAGGGCGACACCGCCCGCGAGGCAGAGATTCTCCTCGCCGGTTTCGGCATGCAGCGTGCGCGCGAGTCGGAGCACGATTTCTTCGGTGACCTGCTGGATTGATCGCGCGACGTCGCAATAAAGCGTGGTGAGAGGCGCGTCTGGCGCTCGCGGCGGCGCGTCGAACAGCGCGGCGAACCGGGCGTTCGTCATGGTTTGCCCGTGCAGGTAGCCGAAGTAGTCGAGGTTCAGCCGGAACGAGCCGTCCGGCTTGAGATCGACGAGCCGGTCCAGAATGGCGTTCACGTGTCGCGGCTCGCCGTAGGGCGCGAGCCCCATCAGCTTGTATTCGCCGGAGTTCACGCGGAAACCGCAGTAGTGGGTGAAGGCCGAATAGAGCAGTCCGAGCGAGTGCGGAAACCGGAGTTCGCGCAGCAGCTCGATGCGGTTGCCCGCGCCGCGGCCGAGCGCCGTGGTGGACCACTCACCGACGCCGTCGAGTGTCAGGATCGCGGCGTGCGGAAACGGCGACGGGAAGAAGGCGCTGGCCGCGTGCGACTCGTGGTGCCCCGCGAAAAACACCGGCGCCGGTGCCGCGCCCAAGGCGCGCAGTTCGTCCTCGGTCAACGACGGCATCCAGAGCTTGTGGTGAATCCAATCCGGGATCGCGGCGGCAAACGCACGAAAACCACGCGGGGCAATCGCGAGCGAGGTGGCGAGGATCCGCTCGAATTTGAGCAGCGGCTTTTCGTAATAGACGACCGCGTCGAGCGGGCCGCTGGCTTGCGCGAGGCAGTAGGCCGCGGCCGCGCGTGGGAAGGAGGCGTCGTGCTTGATCCGGCTGAAGCGCTCTTCCTGGACCGCCGCCACGATCTCGCCGTCGTCGAGCAGCACGGCGGCCGAGTCGTGATAGAACGCGCTGAGTCCGAGGATACGCATGAGGGGAGTCCAGAGCGGAGAGCTGAGAGGCTAGAGCGGAGAGGGAAGCGTTGAGAGTTGAGGGTTGAAAGTTGAGAGACCGAACACGGAGCGAGTGTTCTCTCTCTGGACTCTGAGCTCTGGACTCTCGGCTTTCTGTGGCATCTCAGAATTGCCGGTCGAAACGCGCCGGGGTCGGGGGCAACGGCTGCAGATAGGTGGTCGGCGCGGATCCTTGCTGCGAACGCAGACCGAGCGGATCATTGTGCGTCAGCAGCCGCCACACGCGCACCGGCGTGAACAGACCGAAATACACCAGCGCGAGTGAAGTCCACGTCAGCACGACCAGCAGTCCATGGAGGAGCGCGTCGAAACCGCGCTGCACGGGCGCGTAGGCCCGCGGCGAGATCCACGCGACGAGCGCGAGCGTCGCACCGAGCATTAACAGCACGGTGGTGACCACGCCCGGGACGCGCCAGCAGAGCACGGCCAGCCCGACAACGGCGAGCGAGGCCTGCAAGCGAGCGCGATTCGCGGGGGCGAGGGGCATGGAAGCAGCGTGGGAAACCGGCCGGTGTCGCCAATGAAAAACGACGGATGTCGGAGGCGAAAAAGGCCTCGGGGCTAACGGAACCGCCGTAGCCGGCGCGGCTACAGAGAGCGGGTAAGGCGGCTCCGATCTGAACGGCAACCGGCGTGAATCCGGAAACGCGCGACGTTTTCTATTGGCTGATTTCACGGGCGGGACGCCCGTGTCACATGCGCAAAAAAAGGAGGGCGAGTGAAGCTCGCCCTCCGAAGAGACTCAGGTCTTTGCGACCGCCTAGAAGTCGAGCCCGAAGGTCAAACGATAGACGATCGGAGTCGGTACCTTATAGCGGTCGACCGCCAGCTTGTCGGCCGAGCCCGTGGCTTTCCACCCGACGTAGGAGTCGGCGCGCAGGATATTCTGCGCGTTGAACTGAAGCATGACATTCTGGCCCCAAACCTTCCAACGATAGGTCGCGAACAGCTCGGCCCACGTCCGGGAGGGCGAGTAGCGAGCCACGTCGATGAAGTCGCCTGTGCCGGAGTACACTCCGCCGTTGGGCGCCCGCCGCTGATAGTCCTGCAGCGACTTGTCCCACCAGCGCAGACCGCCACCGACGGCCAACCCCTTCAGCTCGCCATCGAGGAACGAGTACTTCGAAATCACGGCGAAGCTGTTCTTGATGGCTTGTGGGTTGGTCTGGCCGATCGTCGCCGGCAGCGCGGACTTGGTGAACTCGTGGTTCACGTTCGAGTAGCTCGTCACGATCTGCCATTGGCGCAAGGGCTGGAATGTCAGGTCCATTTCGAAGCCCTTCGATTCCTGCTCGCCGCCCTGCACGATGTCGCCCAGCGGCCGGACGCCGCCGAACTCGATCTGCCGTTGTTCAGGCGTGAGCGAATCGAACCGTACGGTATTGCGGTTTTCCTTGGTGGGGTCGTTCTGTGTGCCGCCCGTCTGCTGAATGACGAAGTAGCTGATCGTGCCGGAGATCTTGCCGTCGAGGAGGTCTACCTTCACGCCGCCCTCATAACCGAGGCCCACTTGCGGCGAGAACTGATTGCCGAAGCTGTCTTTGGTCGAGTCGGGAAACAGCGACGTGGACCGCACGGCGAAGACCGATATTTCCTTCGTAACCGCGAAGACCGCGCCGAAGAGCGGCGAGTATTTCGAGGCCGTGTAGACGTTGGGCTCGGTATCGACCCCATTGTCCCAAGCGATCGTTTTCAGGTTCGTCTTGTTGACGCCGATGTTCGTCTTCAGGCGATCGTTGAACATCGAGGCCTGCCAATTCACGAAGTAGTAATCGTTCGAGTTGTCCTCGTGGTGGTAGCCGTTGCCACCGGTCAGGTCGGGCTGGAGGTCCGCCGGCGGGAACGGAGGCACGTTGATCGGAACGCCCATCTGGACGGGATAAACCAGCGCGGACGCGAGCGGGTTCAACGGGGCGCTGTGGCGCGAGAGTTCATCTTCCTTCCAGACGTTCGCACCGAACGCGAACGTGTTCTTGATCTGCTCGAAGTTCAGCTTGTAGACGGCGGTCGCACCGTAGGCGTGCATCTGGTTGCCCCAGTCACGGTAGTTGTAGGTGCTGCGGATGGTATTGGTGGCCTGGTCCCAGCCGCTGCTGGCCGATTCCCAAGCATTGGCGCCACCCGAACCTGAAGCGTCCCAGCCATTGCCGGGAATTTCCAGGCGCCGTGAGTACTGCAAGTAGGCTTGGACGGTGACATCCTCGCCAATTTGCTGGGTGACCGTGCCCTTGTAGCGCTTGGTTTCGAGTACGTTGAGGTTGTTGTCGTTGGCCCAGTTCCAATCCCAGTCGATCGAGGGATTGAGGATCTGCAGCGGGATTTGGGCTTGGTTGTTAGCGGCGCCCGCCTCACCGGTCAGGAAATAGCCCAGGCCGTTCGGCTTCGCGCGGTAACCGTCTTCCGCCATGAACTCGAGCTTCGTGGTGGCGGTCGGCTGCCAGGCAACGGCGACGTTCAAGAGCCGGACGTCACCCTGCGAGTGCTCGCGATTGTCCTCCGTCTTCTCGTACGCGCCATTGAAGCGGACGCCGATCTTTTGTCCGGCAATCGTTCCCGTGGCGTTGATATCGGCGGTGGCGCGATAGTCGCCATACATGCCGCCAGTGAGACGGAGGCTCGTGAAGTTCTTCTCCAGCTCGACCGTCTTACTGATGTTCTGCATGATGCCGCCGGGGTAGGCGAGGCCGTAGAGCGCGGCGGCCGGACCCTTCACGACTTCGACGCGGGCAAGGCCTTGGGAATCGACCGGGTCGTATTCACGCACGCCGTCGCGCAGACCCCAGTTCTGCTTGAAACCGCGATAGAGGAACTGCTCGTACGGCTGCTGAATGTGATTGTCCGAGAACACGTCGATACCGCCGGCCACGAGGGAGGCGTTGTACGTTTCGAACTGGACTTGATTTTTGATCAACAGGTCCTCGGCGAGGTCCTTGGTGAAGACCTGGATGTTCAACGGCACGTCCTTGATGGGCGTGTTGGTGCGGGTACCTGCGATGGAGTTGGTGGCCCGGTAACCCACGTCGCGGTCCGTCGAGACCGTGAAGGCATCAAGCTTCACGACTTCGTCGTCATCCGCAGCGGGAGTGGCCGTGGCAGGGGCGGTGGTTTGTGCTTGCACCGCGACGCTGCAGAGCGCCGCGAGCGCGAGCAAAAAGCCAGTCCGGAATGGACCGGCGTGACTTGCTGTTTGGTTGGGTGGTGGTCGATCGTTCATTTGGCTTCTGTTTGCGACATGCGCCGACCTGATGGCCGGCGGGGGTAGGCAAAACGGACAGGTAAACGGTGAGTGGTGGGTAGGCCGGGGTGGACGGCCGACAAATCGGGGTAACTGCCGGGCACTCAGCGGCAGCGGCCCGTAGGGTGCAAAAAGTTCGCGACTCTAACACTATAGTCTGACCCCGCGGACGGTAGTTCGTCCGGTGATGGATTCAGGCTCTCGAGCCGGAGGTTACTGCGGCTCGCGTCCGTTGCGTCCCGGACGAGTTGGCGCCGTGACGCCGTCCTGCCAGTAGCCGGGAATGTAGGTGATGGTCTGCGCCTCGGGCACGCCGCGTTGGTAAGCGTCGGTCATGATCGCGAGCTGCTCCATGGCGCGCTGGCCGACCAACCCGTGATTCTGCACCACCCCCGCGATATGCGGCATGCTGGGCGGCACATCCAACGACGCGAACGCCACGTCCTCCGGCAGCCGGATGCCCGCGGTGGCAAACGTGTCGAAGAGCTCGTTCCAGTTCGAGATGATCACGTCCACCTTGTTGGCGCGCATCCATTCCGGAATCAGCCGCGGCAGCGTGGGGACCTCGGCGAGGCTGAAGATCAGCGGCGGCACGCATTCCTCCTGCGGCAGCGAATCCTGTTCGATCAACACGCCCATGCCGAAGGACTCGCCGAGCCGAGTCTGATCCTCACGCGCCGTGGCCAGCCCGATGCGCCGGTACCCGAGCTTGCGTAGCTGCCGCATCGCCAGTCGCGCGACTTGCAGCTGGTCGTTGGAAACGGCGTCCAGATTCGGCGTGAGGTGGAGGCACTCGACCTTGACGGCGCAGAACTGCGCCCAGTCGAGGTCGAGTTGTTCGATGTCGATCTCGAAGGTCGAGAGCAGCACGCCGGTGATGCCGCGCGCGTTGAGGATCGTGTTGAGCCGGGCGGGCGCGAGGTGCCCGTGTCCGACCACGAGAATATCGAGCGCGTGGCCGCGCGCTTCCGCAGCGGCTTTCGCGCCGGCGTAGACGAGCGGCTGGTAGTGATTGCCGCCGAACAACCGCGTCGTGCCGGCGTGCACCACGAACGCCGAGCTGACCGAGCGGGTTTGCTGCGTCTGTCGGGCGCGGTGAAAATTCAACGCATCGAGCAACGGGTCGCGGCGGTAGCCCAGCTCGCGCGCGACGCTCCGGATCCGCGTGCGCGTCACCGGCGGGATGCTCGGATGATCGCGCAGCGCCAGTGACACCGTGGTGACGTGCACCCCCGCCTTGGCCGCGATGTCGGCCAGGGTGTAGTAGCGCTTCGCCGGCAGAGCGCCGTCAATTGCGCCGGGGAGCACTGTCGCCGTCTTGCCAGACACTTTGGACATAAATCGAGGAAGGAAATTCGGGCAGTCCGCGTTCGCTCGTCTTGAGTTGCGCCACCACGATCGAGACCGCGCGCTCGCCGACGAGATTGAGATACGGCCGGACGCCGGCCATCGCCGCGGAGAGCGGATCGCAGATGCACAGGCTGGCGCAGGCGACATCGTCGGGCACGCGCAGCCCCTCGCGCTCAAGCATGGTCCGGATCGTCGCCCAATTGCACAGCACCGCGTCGAGCCGGTGGCGTCGCACCCAGCGCGCGATCATGCCGCCGAGCGCCGATTCGCTGAGGTTGTAGGGAAACAGCAGCGGCGGCACGCGCCGCTCGAGCGGCAGCGACGCCTCTTCCATCAGATAGCCGGCGGTATGCCGGTGGCCACACGCATCCTCGTCGGAGCGGCCGACCGCGAGCCCGATGCGCTCGTAGCCGAGTGCGGCGAGCCGGCGAAACGCCAGCCGCACCTCGCGGAGCTGGTCGTTGCCGACGACCGTGGCCGCCGGCTCGGTGTGCCGCGAGTGAATCTTGCACACGGCATAATCGTCCCAGTTCAACGCGATCTCCGCGAATCCGGGGATGAACGAGCCCATCACGATCCCGGTGATTTGGTGCTCGCGCAGATAACCGGTGAGGCTGCGCGAGTCGTGGTCGTCCTCGCCGACGGCGAGCGGATCGATTTGGTAACCGAGCAGCTCGGCCTGCCGGCAGGCGCCGTCGAGGATGGCCTGGAGGTGCGGCGAGCGCTGGTTGCCTGAGCCGAGTCCGAAGTTTTCCAAGTAGGCGATCCGCGGTGCGGGCGCGCACACGGTGCCTTGCTGCCGGAACCGGCTGAGCGCGTGATACACCGGGTTGCGCTCGTAGCCGATCCGGTCGGCGATTTCCTGGATCCGCTTCCGCGTCGCCTCCGGGATGCTCGGGTGCTGGCGCAGCGCGAGCGAGATCGTCGTGATGTGATAACCCGCTTCGCGCGCCACGTCCTTCAGCGTCGGCCGGCGGGAACTGGCGGAATCGTTGGGCGACGTGAGGCTCATGGCGGCGGCTCTCCGAAACGGCGCTGATAGTCGCGCCGGATGTCGGCGAGGAGACCGGCGGGCGGATCGCTCGCCACGGCCTGCTGCAGCCACTCGCGCGTGCGTGGATCGCCCGTCTCGATGCCGTGGCGAATCAGCACCAGCAGCAGCGGCGCGGGCTTGTGGGAAAACTTCGTGATCGCGTCCTGCAGCAGCGCGACGCCGTCGTCGCCGCGTCCGGCGCGAAAGTAAACATTCGCCAGCTCGATCGCCGCGGCGATCTGGTCGGGGCTGGTGCGCCAGGTGAACTCGAGGTGTTGGGCGGCTTCCTCGAGCCGGCCCGCGGCGGCTGCGGCCATGCCGGCCTCGAAGTGCATCGCGGGGCTTTCAGGATTCGCCGCAAGGCCCGCCGCAACCACGCGCTGCAGCGCCGCGGTGTCGTTCAACTGATGGAGGATTCCGATCAGGTCGAGTTGGATGGAGTCATTGGTCGGCGCGAGCGCGACGCCTTCCTCGAGATGGCGGCGGGCTCCGGCCAGATCGCCGCGTGCGCTGAGCATTTTGGCCATCTGCCGGTGCAGCCGGGCATCGCCGGGCGCGAGCGTGAGCGCCCGTTCGAGCAGCGCGAATGCCCGCTCGGCACGTTCCTCGACCCACGCGGTCGAGGCCGCGGTGAGGAGCACGTAAGGATCGTGGCATTGCAGCATCAGTTCTTCCATCCACGGGTCTGTCGGCTCGGTGTAGTGCCCGCTGCGCTGCACGCGACTGCGGGCCGTAGCCGCGGCTTCCGTGTTGCCGAGCCGGTCGAACACGACGGCGAGCAGGCTCTGTGCGCCGGCGAAATCCGTCACGCCCGCCACCGCGCGTTGCAGGTGCGCGCGCGCGGCGGTAAGCCGTTCGGACAGCAGGTCGCAACGCGCGAGGCCGATCAGCGCGTAGCGGCTGTCCGGTTCGCGGCGCAGCACCTCGTCGTAGGCGGCGCTGGCTTCCGGAACGGCGTTCGACTTCAGATACGCGTCGCCGAGCTTGAGCCACGCGACGATGTAATCGGGGGCGAGCTGCGTGGTTTTCTGCAGCAGCGGGATGGCCTGATCGAGCTGGCCGTAGCCGGCGACGATTACCGCGAGCCGGTGCGGCCAGCGGGCTTCGGTCGGCTGCAACTGCATCAACACGTCGTAGGCGGCCGCGGCGGATTCAAGCTGGCCGTTCGCGTGGCAGAGGTTGGCGAATTCGGCGAGTGCGGCCTGATCGGGCGGCCATGCCTGAATCTTCGCGGCGCAGGCCGCGACCTGCGCGTCAAACCCAGGCGCGGTGGTGCCCAGCGTGGCGGGCGCGGGCGGACGGAGTTTTGCCCAACGGCGGGCGGCGGAGTAGCGCTGCCAGCCGAAGGTGCCCGCGACGCCGGCACAAAGTACGGCAAGCACGAGCAGCAGGCGTGGCAGCAGCCGTTTCATGGGGCAGGACGGAGGTGGTGGTCAGGACGTCCGCGTGGTGGCGCGGTGGGTAAGGTGTGGCAGCATCACGTCCGGTCCCCGGATCGGCTCAAGCGGGCGCGAGCTCTAACGTTTAGTGTGTGTACGGGAACCTTCGGCTGGCCAAGCGGGATCTGTGATCCACAAATTCTGCTTCTCTTCGCGACTGCATGAGTGTCCTCTGGCGCGCCCCCGCATGTTAGCCCGCATGTTTTTCTGTCCTCGCCCGCCACGGCGTGCGCCCTCGCCCCGGCTTGCACGCCGCCATGAGCATTGCGGCAGTGCCTCGCTGCGAACGAGTTGGAGCATGTTCATCTCGTTCGGTCGAGTCGCACGTTGCGTGGTTGCAGGCGTGGGCTTGCTGGCCGCGACCTTCGCGCGGGCGGCGGAGGCGATCGAATCGCAGCCGCTGGCGGCACGTTCCGGACCACGCGGGGCGACGATGTTCGCTACGCTCCCGGCGGAGCAAACGGGTGTGGTCGCGATCAACGCCTATAACGATCCCACGATGTGGTGGGAGCACTACAACGAGTATTCGCTCGGGGCGATCGGCAACGGACTCGCCATCGGCGATTATGACAATGACGGTCGGCCCGATCTTTTCGCGGTCTGCAAAACCGGCCCGAACCGGCTCTTTCGCAACCTCGGCGGCTGGCGGTTCGAAGACGTGACGGACAAGGCCGGCGGGCTCGGCGGGTCGATCGCGAGCGGCGTCTGGAACAATGGCGCGGCGTTTGCCGACGTGAACAACGACGGCTGGCTCGACCTCTACGTCTGCCGCACGCGCGGCGCGAATCTACTCTACATCAACCAGCGCGACGGCACGTTTCGCGAAGAAGCGGCGGCCCGCGGGCTTGCGTTGAACGACGCCAGCGGCATGGCGGCGTTCTGCGACTACGATCGCGACGGCTGGCTCGACGTCTACGTGCAGACGAACCTGCTCGATGGCGAACGCCGGCCGAACGGCCAGCCCGATCATCTCTACCACAACAACGGCAACGGCACGTTCACCGACGTGAGCGAACGCGCCGGGATCGGCGGCGACACGCAAGGGCACGCGGCGACGTGGTGGGATTTCGACGAGGACGGCTGGCCCGACATCTACATCGACAACGATTTCATCGATCCGGACGTACTCTATCACAACCAACACGACGGGACTTTCCGCAACGTCCTGAGCCTGGTCGTGCCGCACACGCCCAACTCCTCGATGGGCGCGGATCTCGCGGATGTGAACAACGATGGTCACCTCGACCTGCTCGTCCTGGATATGGATCCGACCACGCGCTACAAGGACCACCGCGGGATGGCCAAGCTGCGCGCGCAGCTGCTCGATGACGAGCAGCGGCCCGAGGCGGCGGTGCAGATCATGCGGAACGCCCTCTACCTCAACACCGGTGCCGGCGTGATGTTGGAGGCGGCGCAGCTGGCCGGGCTCGCCTCGACGGATTGGACCTGGTCGGTGCGGTTCGAGGACTACGATAACGACGGCTGGGTCGACGTGCATTTCACCAACGGGATCATGCGCGAGCTGCACGGCATCGACATCCTGCAGCAGATGGCGACGAAGGAGCGGATCGCGGACCGGATCAAGATCATGAAGTCCAGTCCGGTGCTGAATGAGAATAACCTCGCGTTTCGAAATCGCGGCGAGCTGCGGTTCGAGAACGTGAGCCAGAGCTGGGGGCTCGATCACCTCGGCGTGAGCTTCGGCGCCGCGACCGGCGATCTGGACGGCGATGGCGATCTCGATCTCGCGTTCGTGAACATGGATGGAAACGTCACGCTGTGTCGCAACGACACCGACAGCGGACATGCGGTGACTCTGGCGCTCCGTGGCACGACCTCGAATCGCTACGGCGTCGGTGCGATCGTGCGGATCGAGACAGACGCTGGCGAACAAGCGCGGTCGCTTACCCTGGCGCGCGGCTATGATTCGACGAGCGAGCCGATCGTGCATTTCGGTCTCGGCGAACAGACGCAGATCAAGCGGCTCACGATCGAATGGCCGAGCGGCCGGCACCAGGCGTTCACCGATCTCGTGGCCGACCGGCGCTACACGATCACTGAATCGGCGGAGGCTCCCGTGGCGCCGCCGCCGACGTTGCCCACGCCGCAGTTCGTGCCCGCGACCGATGCGGCGCGGCTCAACGTGCCGAATCGCGACACGCCGTGGAGCCAGGTAAAGGAGCAACCGCTGATCTCGTTCCGGCTGAACCGTCCGGGACCGCCGGCGTTGTTCGCGAATCTCGATTCCGATCGCGAGGACGATCTGGTGCTGGGCGGCGTCACGGGCGAACCCGGTCAATTTTTCTCGAACATGGGCGGCGGCCAGTTCCTCGGTTACGGCCGCAGCGATTTCAGCGAACTTGCCGCGGTCGCAGACGGACCGATGGTGGCGCTCGACGTGGACGCCGACGGCGATCTCGACCTGCTGCTGACCAAGGCGGGCATTGCCGCGCCCGCGGACGACCCGGTTTACCGGCCGCGGTTGCTGCTGAACGACGGCTCGGGCCGATTCTCAGGCGCGCCGGCGGACATCGTCGCCGCTCCACCGATGAGTGTAGGCGCGGCAGCGGCGGCGGATTTTGAACACAGCGGGCGGCTCGGCGTTTTCCTCGGCGGACGCGTGGTGCCGGGCAGCTATGCCAAGCCGGCCCCGAGCGTGCTGCTCGCGTCACGCGATGGCCGGCTCGTGGACGTGACCGCGGAGGCGGCGCCGATGCTTGCGAACCGCGGCATGGTGACCGGCGCGTTGTGGAGCGACGTTGATGCGGACGGCTGGATCGACCTGCTCGTCGCCTACGATTGGGGCCACGTCGCGTGCTACCGGAATATCGAAGGAAAAACGTTCGAGGACGCGACCGAGCGGCTGGGTTTTGCGGCGGCGGGCACGGGCTGGTGGCGCTCGCTGTCGGCGGCGGATTTCAACGGCGATGGACGGCCGGACTACGTCGCCGGCAACGTGGGACTGAACACGCCGTTCCGCGCGTCGTCGGCGGAACCCGCGCTGCTCTACGTCGGCGTGAGCGTCGATGGCTCGGCGCCGCAGTTGATCGAGGCGCACGCGGAGAATGGCGTGTGGTATCCGCGGCGCACGCGGCTGGAGATGCTGAAGCTGTTCCCCTCGCTGGCGAAACGGTTCCGCGACGCGGAGTCGTATGCGCGCGCCCCGCTCGAGGATGTGTTCCCGGCCGCGTCGCTTGCGGCGGCGACGAAATTCGCGGTGACGAAACTGCAGAGCGGCGTGTTCCTGTCACAGCTGGACGGGACGTTCCGGTTCGCACCGCTGCCGCGGTTGGCGCAGATCGCGCCGGTGTTCGGCACGGCGGCGGGCGATTTCGACGGTGACGGTCGCGCGGACATCCTCCTCGTGGGCAACTCCTACGCGGCGGTGCCGTTTCTCGGGCGGATGGATGGTGGCGTGGGCTGGCTGCTGCGCGGCGATGGCCGCGGCGGATTCATGCCCATCTCGGCAGGGGAGAGCGGCGTGATCGTGCGCCGCGACGCGAAGTCCCTCCTCGTCGCCGATCTCAATCAGGACGGGTGGCCGGACTTTTTCGCCACGCGCAACAACGACCGGCCGCTGGCCTATCTCAACCGCGCGCTGCCCGGCCGCCGGAGTTTCGGTGTGGCGCTGCAAGCTGCGCGGGGCAATCCGGCGGCGATCGGCGCGCGACTCACGCTGACGCTGGCCGACGGCTCGCACCAGACGGCGGAGATCGCCGCCGGTTCGGGCTACTTCGCGCAGTCGAGCGCGACCGTGTTCTTCGGCTATCTCGATTCTGCTCTGCCGACCGAATTGAAAATTCGCTGGCCGGATGGACGCGAATCGGTCCAAACCTTCTCCACTCCTCCGGCGAAAATCATCCGGTTCTCCGCTCCGTGAAAACATCCTCTGCGCCCGTCTCCTCCGCGCCGCCATGGCGCGGCCTCGCCCTCGTGCTGCTTGGCGTGAACGTGCTGCTGCTCACGCTCGTGCTGGTGATGATGGCGCGGCGAAACCGCGCGCCCGAGTCCGCCGCCCTGGAACTGAGCAGCACCGTGGCGCCGAAGTCGACGCCGACGCCGGCAGCGGCCACGCCCGCCACGGTGGTCGCACGAGGTCCGTATGCGGCGTTGGGCTCCTACATGGCGGAGAACAACCGAATTCCGGATCTCGGCTGGACGGAGCAGCAGTTCACCGAGTTCTTGGCGGGCTTTCGCTCGAGCTACGAAGGCCGCGGCGTGCCGCTCGATGACGACGCGAAGCAACTCCGCGACGAAATCAGCCAGCGCGTGCAGAAGATGCTCGCGGTCGAGCAGCCGGATCCGGCCGAGGAGTATTTTCGGATCCTGCGCGAAAAAGAAGGCGTACAGCAGACGGCGAGCGGGCTGCACTATCGCGTGACTGAGGAAGGCTATGGTGGGCCGCACCCAACGGCGGCGGACACCGTCGTGATTAGTTTTGCGGGCCGGCTGCCGGACGGCACTGAGCTGCGGAATTTTAGCCGAGCGCGGGTGCGGATGGCGGTGAAGGATCTGTTGCCGGGCTTGGCCGAGGGCGTGCAGCTGTTGAGCGTGGGCGGCAAGGCGCTCGTGTATGTGCCGCCGACGCTGGCCTTCCCGGCGCAGCAATGGCCGGCCGACATTCCGCGCGGCGTGCCGCTCGCATTTTTCGTCGAGCTGCACGAGATCGCGCCGAAAGCGAAGTAGGCCGGCGTGGGAGCACGGCCGCCCTGGGCCGCCAGCGCGGAGTGAACCACGAAACACACGAACGACACGAAAGGGGATTCCTTTCACCGTGGATCACACGCATCCGCCATGGTTGATTGAAGCGGCCAGCTCCGACGCCAAACAACCCGGCCTCGACACGCTACCCTTTTCCTGCAGCTTCGCTGATAGATCTTTATGCGTCGTCGAGTGTTTTTGTGCTGTGTAACCACCTTGTTGGCGGGGTGTGTTGGCGTGGCCAAGTTTCCTACGATTGAGCCGATAAGCTTTCGACCGAGTGGAGTGATGCCGCAGAGTGCGGTGGAAGTTCATACGCTGCATCCGACATTCTCGTGGAAGCCTGCGGCCGGTGTAGCAGCCTACGATTTCGCGATTTGGTTTGTCGGGCCCGACGGTGCGCCCGGCGAGAGCCAATACTACACAGAGAATATCGAAGGCACCGAACATACTCCGCCAGGCGGGCTGCTTCCGGGCGAGTATTTTTGGTCCGTCAAGCCGCACGGCTCGACTGTCTGGGCGACTGCCAGTTTTACGCAGGTGAATCCTCTCTGGGTGTCTTGGGGCCGGGGACTGCCGTTTCGTATTAAGATTAGTGCGAAATAGGCCGGACTCGGCAGCCTCCTGCTTCCTCGTATCGAGAAGCAGACGGCGGGGGAGCACCCTAACGATAGAGTGTGGGCCGAGATTCCGCCGCGCGAGGCACTCAGGCACGGTGGACCGTTTTCCGGCGCCATGACTTCTGTTCCCACGCACTCCCATTCTGCTGCGCTAGAGTTGGAGCGAATCCGCGGTAGATTTGAACCACGCGGCGTGACTATGGCAGACGGCGCGAAGAATCACTTTCCCGTCAGGTTCGTGAACCTCGGCAATGTCTAGGGGTAGGCCAACCGAATGTGCGTGGGCCTGGCGGGGCCAATTTCATCCAGCGCGGCGACCAAGGTGGCACGGGCGTCTCGCCCGTGAAAAAGCCTCAGTGCTGTGGACGCGAACGGCTCGTTTGAGAGACTGTCGCTCTCCGACCAGGCGGAGGATCGGCCCGCACCGGTGCACGGGCGGGACGCCCGTGCCACATCAAGCCACGTCGTCGATCGCGCGGAGCGCGACTGAACTGCGATGTTTCATGCTCGCTTGCGTCAGGCCAGTCCCAGTTTCCTCCTCCCGATGACCCCACTTCGGAATCAGGTCCGCCATGCCTTGTTTTGGGTGCCGTCGCTCTACCTCGCGATGGGCATCCCGTTCAACGTCGTCAACGGCACGGCCTCGACGATGTTCAAAGCGCTGGGGGTGAGCGACGGACAGAACACGGTTGCGTTAGGCAGTATCATCGTGGCGTGGTCGCTGAAGCCGCTCTGGGCGGCGTTCCTCGACATGTACCGCACGAAGAAATTCTTCGTGCTCGCGATGGAGGCGCTGATCGCGGTGCTGTTCGTCGGCGTGGCGATGGCGCTGCCGATGCCGGGATTCTTCAAGATCACCATCGCGCTGCTGTGGGTCGCGGCGTTCGCGTCGTCGACCCAGGATATCTGCGGTGATGGCATCTACCTGACGGCGCTGAGCCGGAAGTCGCAGGCCAACAGCGCGGGGTTCCAGAGCATGTTCTGGAATCTCGGCAAAGTGCTCGCGACCGGCGTGCTCATCAGCGGGATGGAGATGCTGGCCAACGCGCAGCAGTGGTCGCCGGTCAAGATGTGGATGGCCGTCTGGATCACGGCCGCGGTGGCGATGGGTGTGTTTGCCGTGTGGCACATCTGGGCGCTGCCGACCGGCAGCATCGCGCACCGGCCGCACAGCGCGCGCGAAGTGGTGGGCGACTTTCTCGATACGGCGACGACGTTTTTCCACAAGCGGGCATTCTGGGGGATGATCGCGTTCGTGTTCCTCTATCGCTTCGGGGAGGGCCTGCTGTTGGTCGAAGGCAAGCTGTTCATGCAGTCGTCCACCGAAACGGGCGGGCTTGGGCTGACGGCCGGGCAGGTCGCCAACATCGATGCGGTCTGGGGGACCATCGCGAACATCGTCGGTGGCGTGCTCGGCGGGCTTTTCCTTGGCAAAATCGGACTGAAGAAAGCGCTCCCGATCCTCGGGCTCTGCCTCAACGTGCCGCATTTCACTTTCGTGTATCTCAGCCACTACGGTGCTGCGCACCACGGGCTGGACTACTCCACGATCGCGACGCTCGTGAGCATCGAGAAGTTCGGCTACGGGTTCGGCTTCGTCGGCAACATGGTTTACATGATGCAACAGCTGGCGCCGGGCCGCGCGACGATGACCCACTACGCGTTCGCCACGTCGCTCATGAATCTGATGCTTGTGCCGACGACGATGGCCTCCGGCCCGCTGGCGGAGTGGCTCGGGTTCTCCACCTTCTTCGTCGTCGTGATGTTCGCCTCCGTGCCGTCGGTTTGGGCGGCGTGGAAGGCGCCGTTCCCACTGGCTGCGGATGAAAGCCGGGAACCCGCGCCTGACGCCCATCACGTCATGATCACGGCTGACGACCCGACGCGGCTGACAGCTCTCGAGCGAACGGTGCAACGGATTGCCGGCCGCGCGTCCGTGTATGCGATGCTCGGCATCCTCGTGATCTTGCTGATCGATGCCAAGATCGTCGGCTCGCTGCAGGATCGGGCGGATGGGACGGGGCAAGTGCAGTTCTGGCTGCTGCTGGCGAGCGCGGCGCTGAAGCTTTTCCTCGCGCAGCGGACGTTTAAGTTCGCCGCGCAGACAGCGGCCGAAGCGGCCCAGGGCGGTGCTGGCGCCGCCTACGTCTGGAATGCGCGTGGCGCCAAGATCGCGACCGTGGTGTGTCTGCTGGTTACGGCCGGCGTGCTGTATTTCACCGGCCGCGCGGTGTTCTGAGGGCACGACGCGCGGGGCGGAAGCGGTGACCTGTACGACGGGATCTCCTGATCCCGCCGTTCGTAGCACGGCCAGTCTGGCCGCGCAGATCGTCCGCGGGTATCGGACATGGTCAGCCTGACCGCGCGACCGAAACCCGCCGAACGGCGGGGTCGGGAGACCCCGCGCTACACCGCCGGTCGGGAGTACGCGGCGATCTGCAACTTCTCGGGGCGAGCCGGGTTTTTCGGGGCATGAACACTTTCGCTAAAGTCCTGCTTTGCCTCGTCGCCGTGCTGCTCGCCATCAAGTTTCTGCCCGTGCTGACCGTCGGCGTCTTTTTCCTGGCGTTGATGATCCTCCTGCTCGCGGGACTGTTGCTCGGCGGTGCCGGCGTGCTGCTGGGCGGCGTCGGCGCGGCGGTCGCCGCGCTGATCGTCGTGGCGCTGCTCGCGGTCGCGGTCCTCTCGCCGATCTGGATCCCGGTGCTCGCCGTGATCGGCGTGCTCGCGCTGATCAAGCGGTTTTCGGCTACGAAGGCGTAAGGGCGCGGAACGATTGGCTGAGTGGGTCGTGGGCCACGGCGGGGTTGCTATCGCGGCCGTGTAGGGCTGCCGCCTCTCGGCAGGCTCGACGCCCTGAGCTTGTCGAATGGGCTGGCCGGCAGCCGCGGCCGGCGTCGAGCGCCGGCCCTACGGCACCCCGGCGAGAGGCAAACACGCCGCGTGATTTCAGGTTGGCGTGCGCCGTCGGGCGCGCTTGGTTGGGCGGGCATGGCCGACGATATTCCTTCCAGCGTGGTGGCAGAAATTGCCTTTGTCGGTCGGAGCGGGGGACTGGTGAAAACGCTCAGCGGCTTCCGCAAGCCGCATCACACCGTCCCCGACGCGGCGAACGCCACCACGAACGCGTTCCTCGGAAAAATCTGCGCGAGTGAACTCGGCACCGACGCGGAGGACCTCTTCCAATCCATCCGCACGGGCTTCGGTTACAAGCGCCGCGAACTTTCGCTCGAACTCGCCAGCCCCGCCGCCGTCCTGACCGCGAAAGATTTTGTCGTCGAGATCGTCTACGAACTCGAGCCGGCCGAACCGTCGCGCTACGCCGTCACGACGCAGCTGCGCAGTCTGCGCGAGGCGGCGATCGCGCGCGGCGAGTCGATGACGCAGGTTTTTGCCGGACGGTTTTCCGAAATCTCGTTCCTGCTCAGGAAAGGCGCCTCGGTCGAGGCGGTGATCGATGCGATCGAAGCCGCCGATCGTGGCGCGGAGTTGAGCGTGAGTTATCCATCGGATTGTCACGAATGCGAGATCGCCGTCGCCGGGGTCGAGGCGCGCGTCCGCTGCACGGCGACGGCGCTGGAGATCGTGTTCCCGCGCGCAAGTGCACCGCGCGAGTTGATCGACGCGTTTGCCAGCGTGCGGGAGGCATTCCGGTTCGATCCCGTGCTCGCGAAACTGACGGGGTGAGCTGACGCCGGACGGCCGCCGCAAAAAAAGCGGCGCCGGTGAAGGCGCCGCGTGAAACAAATATCGGACGGGGGAGGGGATCGTTACTTGATCATGTCGGCCACGAACGCGCGCTCCTCGACGAGCTCCTTGTTCGTCGCGGCGAGCTTCGACTTCGCGAAGTCGTCCATCGCGTAGCCGGTGATGACCTCATAGCTGCCGGGCGTGGTCGTACGCACGGGCATACCGGCCCAGACGTTCGCGTCGAAGCCGTAGGCGCCGTTCGATTTGACCGCGATCGAGTGCACCGCGCCCGGCGTGACGAGGCTGCGGACGTGATCGACGAGCGCGTTGGCCGCGGACGCCGCCGACGACGCACCGCGCGCGGCGATGATCGCGGCACCGCGCTTGCCGACCGTCTCGCAGAACGGCCCTTGCAGCCAGGCCGTGTCGGTGATCACCGACGTGGCGGGCTTGCCGTTGATCGTCGCGTGCGCGAACGACGGGAACATCGACGGGCTGTGATTGCCGTAGATGAAGATATCCTTGACCGCCGTGAGATCGACGCCGGCCTTCTTCGCCAGCTGGGTCTGCGCGCGGTTCTGGTCGAGCCGGACCATCGCCGTGAAGCGCTCCGCGGGAAGCCGCTTGGCCTGCGAGGCGGCGATCATGCAGTTCGTATTGGCCGGATTGCCGACGACGGCCACGCGCGCGTCAGCCGCGGCGACGGCATCGATGATCTGGCCCTGGCCGATGAAGATCTTGCCGTTGTCCTTCAGCAGGTCGGCGCGCTCCATGCCCGGACCGCGCGGCTTGGCGCCGATGAGCAGGCACCAGTTGGCATCCTTGAAGCCGACTTCCGGCTTGTCGGTTTGCACGATGCCCTTGAGCAGCGGGAACGCACAGTCGTCCAATTCCATCGCGACGCCTTCGAGGGCCTTCATGGCCTTCTCGAACGGAGCTTCGATCAGCTGGAGAATCACCGGCTGGTCCGCGCCGAACATCGCGCCGGAGGCGATCCGGAACAGAAGGGCGTAACCGATTTGACCGGCGGCGCCGGTGACTGCAACACGGATGGGAGGTTTCATGGCCATAGGCGAAGAGGAGTTAAGCAGTTTCTATTGAAGCCAGAAACGCAGGAATTGCAGATTTCCGCGCAAATTTAGGCGCCGCCGCGGTAAAGCCATTTTGTGGCTGGCGTTTTTGGACTTCGCGCGTTTGTGAGGAACTCGCCATGACGCACCCCGCGGCCAAAAAGTCCCCCCTGCAATCGCGGCGGGACGAGGAGAAGGAGGAGCGCCGGCAGCAGATCCTCGATGCCGCCGAACGCGTGATCCGGAAGCGCGGCTGGGAGGCGACCAACTTCGGGGAAATTGCAAAAACCGCGCGGCTGAGCCGGTCGCTGGTCTACTTCTACTTCCCCACGCGGGACGACGTGTTTCATGCGGTTTGCGAGCGCGGCATGGAGGATCTGGAGCGGCGATTCCGCAAAGCCGTCGACGAGAATCCCCGCGGTCTGGATCAGCTGATGGCGATCGGCCGCGCGTACCACGAGTTCTCGGAAAAGGAACAACTCTACTTCGAGTTGCTCACCGTGTTTCAGGCGCGGGAGTTCGTGCCCGACGGGCAGCGCCCACCGGAGGAGCAGGCGCACGATCACGGCTGGAACTGCCTGAAGATCGTCGCCGAATCGCTCGCGCGTGGGCTGAAGGACCGCTCGGTGCGCAAATCCATCGGCGATCCCGGCGCATCGGCCGTCGCCATCTGGGCGTTCACGCACGGGCTGATCCAGATCGCCTCGCAGAAGGAAGGCATGCTGCAGCAGTACTTCGGGCTGTCGGCGCAACAGGCGCTGGAGCACGGGTTCGCGCTGCTGCGCACTTCGCTGGGGACGGAAAAATAGGCCGCGCGATCTGTTGACAGAGTGTCAACGGTCGTCAAGGTGTCCGCGCCATGTGCCCCCGCGTGCCCATGCTGCTCCTACTGCTGTGTTTCCTTTCCGGCCTGCCCGCCCGGGCGATGGACGCCTGGGCGGCGCCGGTGCCGACCGTCGCGCAGCGTTACGTCGACGAGGCGCTGCGGCAAAACCTGGCGCTGCAGGCGCAGGCGCTCGACTTGGCCGAGGCACGGGCGCGGCTGGCGGAGGTGAGCGGTGCGTTGCAGCCCCGGCTCGACCTGGTGGCACGCTATTCGATGGCCGATGGCGGCCGGACGATCGACATCCCGGTGGGCGACCTGCTGAACGGGGTTTACCGCACGCTGAACGAATACCTGCTGACGCAGGGGCGGGCGCCGGCTTTTCCGCAGTTGGAAAATCAGGCAATTCCGCTCCTGCGGGCGCGGGAGCAGGAAACCAAGCTCCGGCTCGTGCAGCCGCTCTACCGGCCGGAGCTCACGCGCGGGATCGCCGCGGCACGCGCGGCGGCGGAGAGCCGCGACGCGCAGCTGGCCGCGTATCGGCGCGAGCTGCGGCTCGCCGTGCTCACGGCGTATCACACCTATCTACAGGCGGAGACCGCCGTCGAAATCCTCGACAGCGCCACCGCCGTAACCGCGGAAGCGGTGCGGACGAACCGGCTGCTCGCCGAGGTGGACAAGGTGACGGAGGATCGCGTGCTGCGTGCCGAAGCAGACGAACTGGCGGTGCGGCAGCAGCGGGTCGAGGCGGAGCGCGATCGCAACGCGGCGCGGGCGTATTTCAATTTCCTACTGAACCGTCCGCTCGCAACGGAGATCGAGCGCGCGAGCGAAGCGGAGTTGCAGGCGCTCGTGCAGACGCTGACCGGCGCCGAGCTTCCTTCGCTTGCGACCGATCGGCGAGAGGAACTCCTCGCACTGCAGCGGCGCGTGCAAGCGACCGAGGCCGCAGAACAGTCCGCCGCCGCCAAGCTGCGGCCCACGCTCGCCCTCGCGGTTGAAGGCGGGGTTCAAGGCACGGAGTATCGGACCGGCGGCGGCAACAATTTCGTCCAGGGCTCGCTGGTGGCCGAGTGGAACCTCTGGGACGGCCGGCAGCGGCGCAGCGAGCTGGAGCAGGCGCGGATCACCCGGCGCCGCGCGGAGCTGGAGCAAGACGTGGTCCGCCAGCAGCTCGCGTTGCAGCTGCAGCGGGCCCAGGACGACTACCGGGCGGCATGGGCGGCTTATCAGTCGGCCGAGCGTCGCGGTGCGGCAGCCACGCGGGCGTTCGAGATCGTGGCCCAGCGCGAACGCGAAGGCATGGTGGCGCAGCTGAGCTTCCTCGATGCCCGCAACGAACGCACCCGCGCGGACCTGAATCGCGCGATCACGCAGCATCGACTCTTCATCGCGGCCGCCGCCCTCGATCGCGCGGCCGCGCTCAGCCCATTGCCATGAAAACATTGGAATCTCTTCAGCGCCTGCGCTTGCGAGCTCGGCTCCGCCACGGCGCGCCGCTTGGCGTGCTGTGCGCCGGCTTGCTGGCGGTCGCCGGTTGCGGTCGGGCGCCAGATGCAGCGAAACCGGAGCCGCCGCCGATGGTGGTGGCGCTGGCGCCGGTCGAGTATTCCGACGCCGCGGTGCCCGTGCGCGTACCCGGTGTGCTTTCGCGACAGGAGGAACCCGAGCTTGCCTTCAAAATCGGCGGCGTGGTGGAGGAGGTGCTCGTGCGCACCGGCGAAGCGGTGAAGAAGGATCAAGTGCTCGCGCGGCTTCGGCTCGACGAAATCGAGGCGCAGCTCACGCAGGCGCGTAGCGCGCTGGCGAAGGCGGAACGCGACTTCGCCCGCGTCGAGCGACTGCAGGCCAACGCGGTCGCGACGCTCGAGGATCTGCAGGACGCGCGAACCGGAGTGGATGTGGCGGCAGCACAGATGCGGATCGCGGAATTTAATCGGCGGTACGCCGTGATCACTGCGCCGGCGGACGGGCAGATCCTGCGTCGGCTGGTCGAGCCCAACGAAATCGTGGCGCCGGGTAAGGCCGTGCTCGGATTCGCCGCGGACGACTCGGGTTGGCTCGTGCGCGCGGGTGTGGCGGACGCCGATCTCGCACGGTTGCAGCCCGGCGATCGCGCGGAGGTCACGCTCAGCCACGCCGCGGAGATGACGCTGCCCGGCGCGATCACGCGCATCGCGGGCGCGGCGAATTCCAGCACCCGCACGACCGAGGTGGAGATTCTCCTCGCGCAGCCGCCCACTGCAGCGCGGTCGGGCGTGGCCGTTGCCGTCACGCTTTGGCCGCGGCCCGTCACACCGCGGCCGGTCGTGCCGGCGTCGGTGTTGATCGAAGGCGAAGGTGGCGTGGCGAGTGTGTTTGTGGTGAGGTCCGGTCAAGACGTCGCGCTTCGGCAGAAGGTCGAGGTGGAAGCACTCGACGGCGCCAAGGCGTATCTGCGGACGGCGTTGTCACCCGATCTCCGACTCGTGGTGCGGGGCGGTGAATATCTGCGCGACGGCAGCCGGGTGGCGGAGGCGCCAAAGTGAGCGTGAACAGATGGATCGTGCGCCCACCCGAGAACGGCGCTGTAGGGCGGGATCTCCTGAACCCGCCGCGCATCCGCGCAGTCCGGCGGGGTCGGAAAACCCCGCCCTCCAAACGGAGAGGAGCCGCCGCATGAAAATCACCAACCTCACGGTGCGGAACTCGCAGTTCACGTTGATCGTGTTCGTCTGCCTGATCGCGCTCGGCGTGACGTCGTTCCGCTCGATCCCGCGGATGGAAGATCCGGCGATGAGAGTGCCGTCGTTCAGCGTGGTGGCGATTTACCCCGGTGCGAATGCCACGGACATCGAGCAATTGGTCGCGCGTCCGCTGGAGGACGCGCTGAAGGAACTCGACGACATCGACAAGCTGCGCGCGACGGTGAAGGACGGGTTCGCCTATCTCACGCTGGATTTCACGTGGGGCACGGATCCGGAGGAAAAATACGACGAGGTGCTGCGACAGGTGAACGTCGAGCGACCGAAGTTGCCCTCGGGGGTCGTGGAGGTCGACGTGCGAAAATGGCAGACGACGAACGTCGCGATGATGCAGGTCGCGCTCGTCTCGCCGGACGCGAGCTACGCACGGCTGCAGGATCTCGCGGACGCGCTGCGGAAACGTTTCGAGCGCGTTGACGGCGTGCGTCAGGCCCGGCGGCACGCGTTTCCCGAAAAGCAGGTGCGCGTCTCGCTGGACATCGACCGGCTCACGCAGCTGCGAATTCCGCTCGGTCAGATCGTCAACGCGCTGCAGGGGGCCAACGTCTCGATTGCGGGTGGCTCGGTGGAAGCCGGTGATCGCCGCTTCAACATCAAGACGAGCGGCAACTACGCGGATCTCGACGAAGTGCGTATGACGCCGATCGCGGGCGACGCGGGAGCGGTGGTGTATCTGAAGGACGTCGCTGACGTGCGTTGGACGACCGAGGATCTCGAGACCTTCGGCCGCTACAACGGCGAGCGGGCGGTGTTCGTCACCGTGCGGCCGCGCGCGCAGCAGAACCTTTCGGTGCTGAGCCAGGCGTTGCGCACCGAGGTGGAGGCGTTTCGCTCCTCACTGGCCGGCGACGTACGGCTGGAGATTGGCTGGGACCAGTCGCAAAACGTGGAGCGCCGGCTCGGCCGGCTGCAGGAGGATTTTCTCTTCGCGTTCGCGCTGGTGCTGCTGACCGTGCTGCCGCTGGGGTTGCGCGCGTCGGTGCTGGTGATGCTGTCGATCCCGCTGTCGCTGGCGATGGGGGTGGCCGCGCTGTATTTCACCGGGTTCAGCCTGAACCAGCTCAGCATCGTCGGCTTCGTAATCGCGCTCGGGCTGCTGGTGGACGACTCGATCGTGGTGGTGGAAAATATTGCGCGGTTCCGGCGGATGGGCACGCCGCCGATCGAGGCGGCGGTGCGGGCGACCGAGCAGATCGCGGTGGCGGTGGCGGGCACGACGGCGACTCTGCTGTTCGCATTTTTGCCTTTGCTGATGCTGCCGGGCGGTCCGGGCCAATACATCCGCAGTCTGCCGGTGGCCGTCGTCTACACCGTGCTCGCCTCGATGGTCGTGGCACTGACAATCATCCCATTGCTCGCGAGCCTGACGCTGCGCGGGAACGAGAAACCGGAAGGCAACCTCCTGCTGCGGCTGCTGCACCGCGGCATCGAGTCGGGCTACCGGCCGGTGTTGCATTGGTGCATGCAGCACCGGGGCATCACGCTGGGCGCGGCTGCGCTGCTGATCGTCGGCAGCCTCGCGTTGGTGCCGCGGATCGGGTTCTCGCTTTTCCCCAAGGCCGGGTTGCCGCAGTTCCTGGTGCAGATCGAGATGGAAGAGGGGGCGAGCGTGGCGGCGACGGACGCGGTGGCGCGGCGGGTCGAGGCGCTGCTTGCGCAGCGGCCGGAGGTGGCGAATTACTTCACCACGGTTGGCGACAGCAATCCCCAGATTTACTACAACGAAGTTCCGCAGGCGGCGAAGGCGAGCGTGGCCGAGTTGTTCGTTTCGTTGAAGGTGGCGAACTCGGAATCGAATCCGCGGTTTTTCGACGAGCTGCGGTCCGAAGTGGCGAAGCTTCCCGGCGCGCAGATTGTGGTGAAGGAGCTTGAAAACGGTCCGCCGATCGAGGCGCCGATCGCCGTGCGCGTTTTTGCCGAGAACATCGACCAGATCGCGGAACTGGCGGCGAACGTCGAACGTGTGCTGCGCGGAATTCCCGGCACGCACTCCATCACGAATCCCGTCCGGATCCGGCGGACGGATCTGCGACTCGTCATCGACAAGCCGAAGGCGGCGCTGCTCGGCGTGCCGGAGATCGAGATTGATCGCGCGGTCCGGCTGGCGTTCGGCGGGTTGGATGTGAGCCGGTTTCGTGAGGCGGATGGCGACGAATACGACATTCAGCTGGCGCTGCCGCGCGGCGAGCGCGCGACGCTCGAAAACTGGGGCCGGATCCAAGTGCAGTCACGAAGTGGCGCGTATCTGCCGCTCGCGCAGCTGGCGCGACTGCAGTTCGAATCGGCGCCGCCCGTGATCCAGCGATTCAACCGGGAGCGTTCCGCCACCGTGACGGCGTTGGTGGCGGACGGATTCAACGTGGATCAGCTCACGCGTCGGACCGGTCGGGAGCTGGAGCGGCTGAGCTGGCCGACGGGCACGCGCTGGGAGTTTGGCGGCGAAGTCGAGAGCCGCAGCGAAAGTTTTGGCGGACTCGGCAGCGCAGTGGTGATCGCGGCGTTCGGCATTCTCGCGATCCTGGTGCTCGAGTTCCGCAGCTTCCGCGGCACGGCCATCGTCGCGTCGGTTATTCCGCTGGGGGTGATCGGCGGGCTGCTGGCGCTGTGGCTCACCGGCTACTCGCTGTCGTTCACGGCGGCAATCGGGTTTGTGGCGCTGATCGGGATCGAGACGAAGAACTCGATCCTGCTCGTCGATTTCACGAACCAGCTCCGGGCGCAGGGCGTGGGGTTGAAGGAGGCGATCGAGCGCGCGGGCGAAATCCGCTTCCTGCCGGTCGTGCTGACGACGCTCACGGCGTTGGGCGCGCTGGCGCCGCTGGCGTTGCAGCGGTCGGGGCTCTACTCGCCTTTGGCGATCGTGATCATGGGCGGGCTGATCAGCTCGCTGCTGTTGTCGCGACTCGTGACGCCGGTGCTGTATTCGCTCATGCCGCCGCCGAACGGGGAATCACACCGAACGGCAGAGAAGGCGTAAAGGGGCGAACCAGGCGGCGATCGCCGCCCGCGCCTCAGGCGAAACGCGGCGCGAGCGCGGCGTGGATCTCGTGGACGAGTGCCTCGGTGGCGGACCAATCGATGCAGCCGTCGGTAATCGAGACGCCGTAGCGCAGCTGATCCTTGGGCTGCGGGAACGGCTGGTTGCCCGCGGCAAGATTGCTTTCGATCATCGCACCCATGAGCGACGTGTTGCCAGCCACGATCTGGGCGAGCACGGCGCGCAGCACCTCCGGCTGCCGCTCGGGCTGCTTGGCTGAGTTGTCGTGCGAACAATCGACGAGAATGGATTTGGGCAGTCCGGCCTTCGCGAGCAGCTGTTCCGTGCGGGCGATGTGCTCCGGCGCGTAGTTCGGCCCCGCTGAGCCGCCGCGCAAGACGATGTGACAATGTGGATTGCCGCGGGTGACGAGCGCGGATGCGGCACCCTCGACGTTGATGCCGAGGAAGGTCTGGGGCTGGGCCGCGGCCCGGATGGCGTTGATCGCGCTGCCGATCGAGCCGTCGGTGCCATTCTTGAACCCGAGCGGCATCGAAAGGCCCGAGGCCATTTGCCGATGCGTCTGCGATTCGGTCGTGCGCGCGCCGATCGCGGACCAGCAGACCAAGTCGGCAATGTATTGAGGCGTGATCGGATCGAGCAGTTCCGTGGCGGTCGGCAGGCCGAGGTCCAACACGTCACGCAGGAACGCGCGCGCGAGTCGGAGTCCGGCGGCGATGTCGTGGGAACCGTCGAGGTGCGGGTCCATGATCAACCCCTTCCAGCCGACGGTGGTGCGGGGTTTTTCGAAATAGACCCGCATGGCGATCGTGACGCGGTCGGCGACTTGGCGGGCGAGGGCGGCGAGCCGGCGGGCATACTCCCGGCCGGCGTCCAGATCGTGGATCGAGCATGGGCCGACGACGAAGAGGAACCGTTTGTCGGCGGTGAAGATCAGCTGGTTGATCTCGTGTCGGGCGCGGGTGACGAAATCGGCCTGCGTTTCGGTTTTGGGCAACTCGGCGAGCAGCGCGGCCGGCGAGGGCAAGGCGCGTGTCTCGATGATGTTGATGTCCGAGGTTCGCTGCATGAGCCGCCAGCTTGCAGCCCGGCCCCGGCCCGGTGCAAGCCCGGGCTCAGTCCTGGCGGGCGGGGGCGTGGCACGAGAGCGCGCGGGGCGGTGTTGCTGGACTGCGGAATGGGACGGTTTGGCGCGGAGGGATTTGCCAATCGCTGAAATCCGGCCAAAAAAAGTGGCGGGCCGCTTACCCCTAAGCGGCCCGCCTTTGCTTTCTTAGTTACCCCAAAACTCCCGCTAGGCGGGAGAAGTGTTAAAAGTGATGATTTGAGAAGTAATCGGGTTCGCTGCACCGTCAACTCTTAGTTCGAAAAAACAGCTACACCTTTCCGTAAACCGCGTGAACACAGATTTTAGCCCAAAAGATACCCGAGCCGGGAACGGCGCTTTTCATCGCTGGAAGCCGGCTGCGTGGCTGCGCGTGAGCGGCCCGGACGCGTTTACGTTTCTCCAAGGTCAGTTTACCAACGACTTGCGGGCGATAGCGGCAGGACCGGTGTATGGACTCTGGCTGAACCAGAAGGCGCGCGTGCTGGCGGACAGCTTCGTTTTCCGGACGGCGGAGGACGAGTTTTGGGTCGGGAGCTACTTCGCGGCGGCGCGAACGATCAGCGAGCGGCTCGAGGCCTATATCATCGCTGACGACGTGACGGTCGAGGATCGGACCGCGTCGTGGGTCGGGCTTACGGTCTCCGGAAGCGAGGTTGGCGAGAACGTCAGCCGCACGCTGAGAGAGCGGCGATTTGAATTCGCGGGGCGGCGTGGCATCGACCAGGCACGCGAATGGTTCCTGCCGATCGAAGAGGCGGAGCGGGTCAACGAAAGGCTGGGCGGCGCAGTTGAGTTGAACGCGGCAGAAATGGAACGGCGCCGGGTCGGCGCGCGCATTCCCGCCGTGCCGACGGATATTGGCCCGGGAGAGTTGCCTAACGAAGGCGGGCTCGAAGCGGTCGCCATTTCCTACACCAAAGGCTGCTACCTGGGCCAGGAAGTCATCGCCCGGTTGAGATCGATGGGGCAGGTGCGGCGGCGGCTTTTTCTCGTGCGCGGGACCGACGCGATGCCCGCGCGGCCGGCGCCGCTCTTTCAAGGCGAGCGGCAACTCGGCGAACTGCGAAGCGCGATCGCGAACGAAAACGGCGAGGGATTCCGGGGACTCGCGCTGCTCACGTTGCTGAATCTGCAGCCGGAGGTCCCGCTGGTGTTCGCGCCGGGCGCGGCAGCGGAAAACGGCTGCGTGATCGATCCGACATGAACGAACTCGAACAACTGACGCGACTCTGCGAGCGACTCGGTGCGCCAACGGGCCAAGCCGGGACAATGGCGGCGCAATTGCTCAAACGCGCCGAGCAGCTCGCGGTGGAACGCGGCATCGGCCGCACCGCGGCGCTGGCCTACTTGATCGATCTGGTGGTGAAAGGCCGCCAGGGCGAGACTCCGTCGAGCTGGTCGTCCGCACCGCCGCCCGAGCATTGAGCGCACATCGGGGTTTCTCCTGCGCGCGAGACGGGTCTGCGCAAGGGAATGCAGTTGACCGCGGCGAGGTGCGTCCGTTCGTTCGAACCCCTCCTCTTCTCGCGTCATGAACAAAGCCGAACTGGTTGATGAAGTGCGCAAGCTGCTCGGGGCCGAGACGTCCACGGCCGCGGCGGAACGAGCGGTCGATGCGGTGCTCGCGGCGGTTACGCGGGGATTGCACCGGGACAAGGAAGTGCAGCTCGTCGGGTTCGGCGCCTTCGCGGTGGCAACGCGGGCGGCGCGCCGTGGTTTTAATCCGCATACGCAGCAGCCGATGAAAATCCGCGCGATGAAAACGATCCGGTTCAAGGCCGGCCAGGCGCTGCGGGCCGTCGCCTGACATTTTTCCCGTGAAGCAACTCCGCCCGCAACTGGTCCGCGAATTCACCGCCCTCTACGGCCGGCCGCCCGTGGCGGTGACGCGCGCCCCCGGTCGCGTGGAGTTCATCGGCAATCACACCGACTACAACGGCGGCACGGTCCTGGGCGCGGCGATCGCGCGCGGCGTGGCTGTGGCCATAGCGCCTCGTGCCGACGGGCGCCGCCGATTCGCTGATTTGCGCGACCGGCGCGTGCTTTCTCTTCCCGGCGGCAAACCGAAAAAGCAGACCGGCGCGCGCAGCTGGTTGAATTATCCGCTCGGCGTGATCGCGGCGTTCACGAAGTTTGGGCTGAAAGCGCCCGCGGGATTCGATTATCTCATCACCTCGGACCTGCCCATCGGCGCCGGGCTGAGCAGCAGTGCGGCGCTCGAGCTGTCCTCCGCGCTCGCCTTCCTCGAACTCACCGGCCAGAAGGCTCCGCGCGAAGACGTAGTGAAGATCGGACGGCATGCGGAGAACCATTTTGTGGGCGTGCCGTGTGGCATTCTCGACCAGGGCGTGTCGGGGTTCGGCCAGAAAGACCGACTCGTGTGGATCGATTGCCGCGGCCCGAAATTCGCGACCGTGCCGATGCCGGCCGGCGCGCAGTTCTGGATTTTCAACACGCACACCAAGCACGCGCTCGTCGATGGCCTGTATGCGGCGCGGCACAAAGCGTGCATGGCGGCCGCAAAGGCGCTCGGTGTGACGCTGCTGGCCGACGCAACGCTGGCGCAGCTCAACGCCGCCCGCGAGAAACTGAAGCCCGATGTGTTCAAGCGGGCGCAGCACGTGATCGAGGAGATCGCGCGCGTGGCGGCGACGGTGAAGGCGCTGAAAAAGAAGGATCTCACCGCTGTCGGCCGGTTGCTCACGGCATCGCACCGCAGCTCGCAGATGCTGTTCGAGAACAGCACGCCGGAGCTGGACTTCCTCGTCGACGAACTCGTCGAGACGTCGCACGTCTACGGTGCGAGACTGACGGGCGGGGGTTTCGGCGGCGCGGTGATGGCGCTGACGTCGGCGGAATTTGGCGCGGCGCAGGCCCGCAAGGTGGCGGCGCGTTACGCCAAGCAGTTTGGGGCCAAGCCGGACGTGCTGCACACCGAGACCGGCGACGGTGCGACGGTGCTGCGCGCGTAGAGAGTCGCCCGACTGCCTCCGAGGGCTGCGACTGGTCAGAGCAATTCGCCGACTTGGGCGAACCAGACGGCCACCGCGCGCTGAAAGAACAGCAGATAAAGGGCGCCGGCAATCGCCAGCATGGGGCCGAACGGTACATGCACGCCGAAGCCCAGCGGCGCCGGCTCCCCCTCGGGGGTTTCGGTCGGTGGGGCGACCGGCGACGGCCGGCCGGCGAGCTTCTGCCAGACGAGCGCAACGACGAACCACACCGTTCCGACCATCGCGCCGCCGAAGAGCGCGAACACCGCCCCCTGCCAGCCGCAAAACGCGCCGATCGCGCCGGCAAATTTCACGTCGCCAAAGCCCATGGCCTCTTTTTTGAGCAACACTTCCGCCACCAGTGCGATCCACAGCACCAGTCCGGAGCCGATCAGCAGCCCCTGCAGCGCAGCGACTCCGGCCCGCATGCTGTCGATGATGAAAAGATTGCCCTCATGACCGTGCAGCGACGGGACGACGAACGACAGGATCACGCCGAGCACGCCAAGCCCGAGACTAAATACGTCGGGAATGATCAGGTGATCGAGATCGATGAACGTGGCGGCGATCAGCGCGCTGAGGAAGAGCATCACGCACACCGCCTTGGCGGGCGGGAAAAAAAGCCAGCAGAGCAGGAACAGCGTGGCGGTCAGCGCCTCGACGAAGGCATAGCGGAACGAATAGGGCCGGCCGCAGCAGCGAGCGCGGCCGCGCAGGATGAACCAGCTGAGAATTGGAATATTGTCGTGCCACGCAATCGGCGCGCCGCAGGCGCAATGCGAGCCGGGGTGAACGATCGACTGGCCCGCGGGCAGCCGGTAAATCACCACGTTGAGGAAACTGCCAATGCACGCGCCGACCAGGAACGCCACGGCGGGAAAAAACCACGGGAACGCGGCGGAGACTTCGGCGATCGCGGCGGAATTCATGAAGTGGAGACCTGGGGTAGGCCGACAGCTAGAGTCGCGGACGCAGTCCGGAGTGGCAAGCCACGAGAGACGCCGGAACTCGCCGCGCTACCCCGGCATCACTGCTTCGGGTAAGTTTCAGTAAGTGACATTCCCACCTGAAAACGGACCGACGCCGAGGGCTCACGGGGCCAGTGCGGCCAGGGCGGCCCGACTCATCGCCGTAACGGGAACCTCGGTGCCGCTCCAGAGCGCGAGCGAACGCGCACCTTGATGCACGAGCATCGAGAGCCCGTTGGCGTGTGGCAGTCCGAGCCGCGCGGCCAGCTGCAGCAGCGGCGTACGCGGCGGATTGTAGATCATGTCGTAGACGCCCGCCGGCCGTGGCAGCAGGGCGAGATCGAGTGGCAGGGGATCCGCCGCGCGCAGCCCCGCGCTGGTGGCATTGATCACGATCGCGCCGGCGGGCAGATCACGCGGGAGTTGGTCCGGCGCGAACCCGCGGACCTGCGTCGGCCCGGCGAGCGGCGCGAGCGATTCGAGCAACGCCTGGAGTCGCGCTGGCGTGCGGTTGACGATCGCCAGCGAGGCGCAGCGGCGACGCAGGCATTCGACCGCCGCGCCCCGCGCGGCGCCACCCGCGCCGAGCAGGATCACGGGCGCACCTTCGAGATCGAGTCCGAGGTCCGCGCGCAAGCCCAGGGCGAGACCATGACCATCGGTGTTATCGCCGCGCCAGCCATCGTTCGTGCGCAGCAGGGTATTGACGGCGCCGATCGGCTGCGCGTGGGGCGCGACGTCTTTCACCAGCTCGACGGCGAGCACCTTGTGCGGCACGGTCAGATTGAGGCCCAGAAAACCCGCGGCGTGCAATCGCGCGAGGGCTTCGGCGAGATCGGCGGGTGCGACTTCGAAACGAAAATAGCGCCAGTGCGAGAACCGCGCGTCGTGCGCCGCCATTTCCGCCAGCGCGGCCTGGTGCATCGCCGGGCTGATCGAATGCTTGATCGGCTGGCCCAACACCGCGAGCGCGACCCCAGCGAAGGACCACGCGTCGAGATCGCGCAGTGTGAGGACGTCGGGATTTTCGAATTTGGATTTCAGATTTTCGATTGAAACGGCGCCGGGCAGGGCGGGCAAAATCGAAAATCAGAAATACGGCCGGGTCTCGAAGGTCGGATCTCGAGGATCGGACTTTGAGAATCGCGCTCGGGACTCTCAGATCCGGGACCGCAGATTACGTCGTGTGCCGCTCGTAGGTGGCGTCGAACTCCTCCACGAAGCTCGCGAAGAGTTTCGCGTGATCGCTGTCGCCGCCAGCCTTGTAGTGGTTGACGAGATTGCGGCAGTTGCGGCACAGCACCTCGCGGATCGGCGTCGGCATCAGATCCGTGCTCTTCGGCACGATCTTGTTGGCGCGCAGGAGCGCGAACACCTCGTCGGTTTCGAGGAAGATGCCACCGTCGAACGGATCGATGAAGAACGGTTTTTTCTCGGTGAAGCAGCCGACGATAAAATGCCCCGGCAGGCCCACCGGCTCGAGCTCGAGGCCCAGCCGCTCCGCGATCAGCAGGTAGACCGTGCTAAGGGTGAGCGGGATGCCCTTCCGGCGCAACAGCACCTGGTCGAGCAGGCTGTTGAGCGGATCGGTGTAGTTCTCGACGTTGCCCCGAAAGCCCCACTCGTGGAAGAGCACGCGGTTCACGATCCGGCACTGTTCGCGGACCGTCGCGGGCGGAGTGATCAGCTCGCGACAGCGGTCGGCGATCTGGTCGAGCGCCATGCAGCAGGCCGCCACGTCGAGCGTGGGCGAGACGGTGCGGCTCAGCAGCAGCGCGCCGGTCTCGAGCTCGTAATTCAGCGAGCGAATGAACCCGAGGAACTCCGCCACCGGATCGCTGAACTTGATCTCGTCGAGATACCACAGCGCGTGGCGGGCAAGGATCCGATGCGAGCCATGCGCCACCTCCTGCAGAAATTGAACGGCCGGCTGGCCGAGAGTCACGAAATGCGCCAGCAACGCCTTGCGCACTTGCGGGGTGGGATCATCCAACAGCCCCAGAAACGCCTCCCGTGTCGCCCCGCTCAGACTCTCAGTTTTCACGCGGGAAAACGATGCCGTTTTCCCCGATGCAGCAATCAGGAAACTTGCCGCGGCGGCAGAAAAAAACTTGCGCCAGCGGGGCGAGTTTCGGCGTCGTGCAACTTATTGACCCAGGGCGGCGCGCGCTCCGAACAGCGCAGTACCAACGCGAACCGTGGTGCTTCCCTCGGCGATCGCCACGCGGAAATCGCTGGTCATTCCCATCGAAAGTTCCGACAGCGGCACGCCAAAACGCGCCGCGAGCTCATCGCGGAGCGTGCGCAGCGCGGCAAAGGTGCGACGCGCGACCTCGGGGTCCGACGACAGCGGCGCGATCGTCATCAGCCCCTCCACGCGGAGATGCGGGCGGCCCAGCGCCTGCTCCAGCAGCTGCGGCGCGTCCTCGAGCTCCGCGCCGAACTTCGCTGGATCGCGCCCCGCGTTGACCTGCAGCAGCACCGGCAGGGTTTTGCCGAGCTCCGCGGCCGCGCGATCGAGCGGATCGAGCAACTTCGCGCGGTCGACGCTTTGGATCCGGTCGAACTGCTGCGCCGCAATCCGCGCCTTGTTGGACTGAAGATGGCCGATCAACTCCCAACGCACGGAAGCCTGAGTCTGCGCACGTTTCTCGATCGCCTCCTGCACGCGGTTCTCGCCGACTGCGGGGAGTCCGTACCGCGCCACGTAATCGGCCGCCGCGGCCGGCTGGGTTTTCGTCACCGGCAGCAGTTGCACCTCACCGGGGCGGCGGCCGGCTTCTATGCAGGCTTCGACAATCGCCTTGCTAATGGCGTCGGCGGCTGCGCGAAACGCTTCGTAGGACAGGAACATCAGAATTGCTTGTTAGATCACCCTAAATTAGGTCTCTTTATGGTCGAGAGACAGACTGCGCACCATGCAAATCGAAAACTTCAAGATTTTCGCGGACTTGGTTGAGACCAAGAGCTTCTCGAAATCGGCAAAACTCAATGGCATCACCCAATCGGCGGTGAGCCAGCAGGCGCGGGCGATGGAGCGCCATTTCAAGACTCTGCTGATCGACCGGAGCCAGAAACAGTTTCAGCTCACCCGCGAGGGGCATCGGGTCTATGAATCGGCGAAGGAGGTCCTGCACACCTACGACAAGCTGTTGAGCGAGCTGCAGGAGATGAAGAAGGTGATCAGCGGCACCATCCGGATTTCCACCATCTACTCCATCGGACTCCACGAGCTGCCGCCCTACATCAAGAAGTTCCTTCACGATTACCCCTCCGTGAACGTGCGAGTTGAATACCGCCGTTCGAACCTCGTGTATGAGGACATCCTGCACAACTCGGTTGATTTCGGGCTTGTCGCCTTCCCGGTTAAGCAGCGGCAAATCGATGTGCTGCCGTTCCGCAACGACCACCTCGTGCTGATCACCCATCCGATCCACCCGCTTTCCAAGGCGGGCGAGATCGAAATGAAGCAGCTGACGTCACAGCGGTTCATCGGCTTCGATCCGGACATCCCGACGCGCAAGGCGGTCGACCAGATTTTCCGCGACAACAAGCTCGAGATCGAGCCGGTAATGGAGTTCGACAACATCGAGACGGTGAAGCGCGCGGTCGAGATCGACCACGGCGTGGCGATCGTCCCGCAGGCGACGGTGCAGCAGGAAGTCCAGCAGGGCACGCTCGCGGAAGTCCATTTCAAGGGGAAGGAGTTCACACGGCCGCTGGCGATCCTCCATCGCAAGGGCCGGGTGCTCACGCCGGCGATGAAGAAGTTCATCGAGATCCTCGGGCTGGACTTGAAGTGATGCGCGCGCCGCGCCGACGAGGTGTGGCCGCCGGGGTTGCGAATCGGGAATAACGCGCCACGGTGCGGACTCTCACCGTCCTCCCGTCACCATGAACTTGTCACGCCTTGCCTTCCCCGTGTTGTTGGTTGCTGCCGCCGTGCTCACGCACGCCCAAGCCGCGCCCGTTCCGCCCACGCCGGCGCCCGATTGGAAACTGAAGGACCTGATGGGGGCGGAGGTCAGCTCCGAGCAGTTCAAGGGCAAGGTGGTCGTGGTCGATTTCTGGGCTACGTGGTGCGGCCCGTGCCGGATGGAAATTCCCGGCTATGTGGCGCTGCAAAAAAAATACGGCCGCGACAAGCTGGCGATCATCGGCATGTCGGTCGACCGCGGGCCGGACGTGGTGAAGAAGTTCGTCGCGGCGAACAAGGTCGACTATCAGATCGTGATGGCGAACGACGACGTGGTGCAGGCCTTCGGCGGCGATGAGGGGATCAACGCGATTCCCACGACGTTCATCATCGATCGCACGGGCCAGATCCGCGACCGCAAGCTGGGCGCTGAGCCCACGGAGGAGTTCGAAAAACGGCTCGCGACCTATCTGAAGTAGCCCGCGTCCGACGCCGGCTAGTCGGGATTGAAGCAGGCGAGCGCGGTCAGGTTGTCCGCGATGCGCCGATCACTGCGGCTGCGCGGTACCTCCGTGGCGCTGAGCCGGGCCGCGTGGTGCTGGAGCCAGTGCGCGAAAAATCCCGGCATCACCAGCCGGACCACTGGGGCTTCCATCGCACCGCTGCGGCGTTTGGCGCGATAGCCTTCGTGCCGGCTGCAGAGTTCCTGGTCGAGGTGCCCGGCCAGGATCGGGCCCGTCGGGGTCGCGACCGTACCGGGCCGCAGCTCCACCCACCATTCGTGGCCGCCCCGGCTGGTGCCGGTGCGGGAGGGGAGGAACAGCGGCGCCACGTGGAAGTGCGTGATGCTCCAGGCGTGTTTCTGGCAAATGGATACCAGCGCCTCGGTGAGATCGCGCTCGGCGACGTGCTCGCCGAACGCGGTGAGTTGCGTGCGTGTACGGCCGGCGAACACCAGCCGCGGCGGCTCGGTCGAGAGGAAGCGCACGATATCGCCGCAGACATAACGGCAGAGACCGCCGGGTGTGGTGAGCAGCAGCACGTAGTCCTCGCCGGCGCGCACCTCGTGGAGCGGCAGTGCGCGCGCGCCGAGTCCGGCCGGGAGCGATTCGTCGTAAAGCGCCAGCGGGAGAAACTCGAAGAACAGGCCGAGATCGGCGAGCAGCCGCAGTCCCAGGGCGGGTTCGCCATCCTGCGCCGCGAACATTCCCTCGGCCGCCGCATACACCTCGTGAAAGCGTACGCCGGCGCCCGCGGCGCGTCGCAGCGCGTCGTGATACGGACTCAACACCGTGCCGCCCAGCACCAAGCACTCGAGATTGGGCCAGAGCGATTGCAGGGTGGCGGGCTCCGTGCCGGTTCGTTGCTCCGCCAGCGCCTCCGCGAACTCGAGCAACCGCGGCGGCCGGCCCGCAACCAGGCTAAGGTCCAGTCGGCGGGTGCGCGCGATGATCGCAGCGATTTTTTCTGCAGAATCCGGCTGCCGCGCGAGCTCGCTCCCCGGTTCATACAAATGCTGTTCGGCCCAGCGCGGCAGGCTGAGCGTCAGCATCGTGGCGAGATCGCCACCGAAGGCGGGCGGTACCGGCGGGGTGGTGAGTGGCGTGAGCTCGGTCGAACCGCTCAGGAGCAGATGCCGGCCGCGCAGCACGCCGGCGTGGCCTACGCGACTCGTGTAGCAGAGCATCGCCGCGCGCGTGGCCGCGCGAAAATGCGTAAGCATTTCTTCGCTGACCGGCAGTCGCCGGGGCTGCCCGGTTGTCGTGCCGGACGTCAACACGTAGAGCGCGCAGCGCCCCGGCCAGAGCACGTCGGCTTCGCCGCGCACCATCCGGTCGATCCACGGCGCCAATTGCTCGTAACTGCGGAGCGGGACGCGCGCGCGGAATTTCTCGTAGTCGAGTCCGGGCTCCAGGCCGGTGTCGCGACCGAACTGGGTCGCCGCGAGTTTCGGCAGCAACCGCCGGAAGGTCTGCTGCTGCTGGGCCCGCTCCATCGCGCCTTTCTGCTTGATGCGCCGCGAGGCCAGCGCCGTCTGAAAGCTGGTGCCGAGGACGAAGAGGCTTTTGGGCAGGACCGCCATCGGAACACGGGGCACCCGACAGCCAGTCCTCCCGGTAACCAAGCGGCAAGCGCATTCCGGCGTCGGCGACAAGCTTACCGCGTTTTGACTCGCGCGCGGCGCCTTTAACTTCCGCGATTCTTCGCTTCGCACCTCCCTGGAAATGCGTAACGTCTCCGTTCCATGCCGCTGCCGCCCATCCTGTTTGAAGACGATGCGATGATCGCGTTCGACAAGCCCAGCGGACTGTTGATCGCGCCCGATCGCTGGGACAAGCAGCGTGAAAACCTGATGGGCCTCGTGCACGCGCGCTTCGGCCATGGTGTCGCCAACGTGCACCGGCTCGATGCGGATACCAGCGGGCTGTTGCTTTGCGCCAAGACGAAGCCGGCGCTGGATTTTCTCAGCGGCCAGTTCCAGGCCAAAACGGTGCAGAAAACCTATCTCTCGCTCGTGGTGGTCCTGCCCCCGGAGGAGGCGATGAAGGTGGTAAAGCCGATCCGCGACGACGCGGGCGGGCTGCCGGACGCGTTTCAGGTCGATTTGGCCTTGGGCCAGGACGAACGGCAGCCAGGTCGGATGCGCGTGTTCAAAGGCCGCGGCGGCAAGGACTGCGTCACCGATTTTCGGGTGCTTGAGCGCTTTGGCCGGTTCGCGCTGGTCTCGTGTCATCCGCAGACGGGCCGGACCCACCAGATCCGGGTGCATCTGGCCGCGGCCGGGGCCCCGATCCTCAACGATCCGTTTTACGGCAACCCGGAGATCAAGCTGCTGCTTTCCGACCTGAAACGCCGCTACAAGGGCCGCGACGAGGAGAAGCCACTCATCGACCGACTGGCGCTCCACGCGAGCGAGCTCACTTTCCGGCATCCTGCCACTCGCGAGTTGCTGACGCTTCAGGCGCCGTTGCCTCACGAATTCGAGATTGCACTCAAATACCTGCGCAAATTCGCCGCGCCGGCGTCACGTCGCCCGCCCGGAGCCCGCTGACACACCCGTAGCGGCACGTTGCCCGCAATCTGCCGAGAATCGCTCGAAGTTTGCACCGAAGTGCGGCGGCCCCTGTGCCGATGTGACAAGACAACTCTTCCGGCCGGACCGGCGGTGCCGCCCGAGACTGCTCAGGCGCCGGCATCCTGTTCGGCCACGAGCTCATGGCCAACCGCTCCAAAACCACGGTGTTTCTCGTCTGCCTGTCGCTCCTCGCGCTCGGGGCGGGCAGCGCGTGGTTGTATCTTTTGCTCAACCCGCCCGCCCCTCCGCCGGAGTCCTCGCTGATCCCCGCTACCGCCGAGCGATCTGCGCGCGACGTGGCTTATCTATCCGTGCCGATCGGCTTGCCCGTCGAGGGGCACCCGCTGATCCCGCACCTCGCGCTGACGGATCTGGATGCGGATGGGCTGACGGACGTGCTGGTCTGCGACGCTGCCGCCAACCGCATCGGTTGGATTCGCCAGTCTCCACGCGATGTTTTCATGGAGACGTTCATCGGCGACCGGGTGATCGCGCCCGTACGCGTCAGTGTCTGTGACCTCAACCAGGACGGGCGGCCCGATGTGTTGGTGGCGAGTCTCGGCTCGAGCGAACCGACCAACGACCGCGTCGGTGCGGTCGTGGTGCTGGAAAATCTCGGCGAAGGGAAATTCCAGAACCGGGTGTTGATGGGCGACGTGGCTCGCGTCACGGACGCTCGCGCTGCCGACGTCAACGCCGACGGTCGCCCCGACGTGATCGTAGGCCAGTCCGGGCTCGCCCAAGGGGAGGTGCGCTGGCTCGAGAACCGCGGCGACTGGAAGTTCGAGAGTCACGCCCTCGCGGCGCAGCCCGGAGCGGTGTCGCTGGCGCCGGCGGACTATGACGGCGACGGGGATCTGGACCTGGCCGTGCTGTTCGCCGGTGAGCGGGACCAGGTCAGGCTGTTCCGGCAGGCGCCGGATCACGCGTTTTCGGATACGGTGATCTGGACCGCGACCCATGCAGCGTGGGGCGGCAGTGGGCTCGAAGTCTGCGATCTGAATCGCGATGGCTTCCCCGATCTTCTCCTGGCGAACGGCAACAGCTTCAGCGGCGGGTTGCCGGAACCCGAGCCGGGGCACGGACTGCATTGGCTGCAAAACCGCGCTGGCGCGTTCGAGGCTCATCGCCTCGGTGCGGCGCCCGGCTGTTTCAGTCCCATCGCCGTGGATGTGGACGGCGATGGCGATGTCGACGTCGTGAGCGTGTCGGCGATCAATCATGCGCTTGACCCGGCCTCGGTGTGGCTCACCGCGTGGCTCAACGACGGACAACAGCATTTTCGCGCGGAACCATTGGCGCGCGATCCGTCGCGCTTGATCTGCCTGGTGGCGGGTGACCTCGAAGGTAATGGTGTGCCGATGCTGGTCACCGGTGCGTTTCACGCGTATCCGCCGTTCGCCCGCATGACGCGGGTGACGCTTTGGCGGCGCACGGCGCCACCCCTCCCATGACCCGCCGGCAACTCATCCTCGGCCTTGTGCTGGTCGCCGCGACGGCGGTCGCGGGCACCGCGGCGTTCCGGCTCTGGCGCGAGCAATCGCGTGCGGCGCGGGCGTGGGCGGCCCTGCCGCCGACTCCGAATTTGATTCGCTGGCCGGCCGAGATGGTGGCTGCCGTGCAGGAGGCGGCTGCGGCCGTGCGCGCATCGCGCGACCCGGTGAAGCCGTTGGGCCAGCTCGCCATGCTCTATGTCGCGAATGGCTTCGGGAGCGAAGCCGAGCGGTTGCTGCACGCCCTGCGGCGATTGCAGCCGAAGGAGGCGCGCTGGCCTTATCTGCTCGCCGAGCTGCACCGGCGCGCGGGCGATCGGGATCGCGTCGAGCAGGCGCTCGAGATGACGGTCGCGCTCGCACCGGACTACGCGCCGGCCTGGCTGCGACTCGGTGACCTGATGCTCGAACAGAAACTGTTCGGCCGCGCGCAGCGCTGTTTTCAGCAGGCGAGCCTCGTGGCTCCGGGCGAAGTGCGGACACGGTTCGCGGTGATCGCCTTCGAGGCGCGGCACGGCCGGCGCACCGATCCGCGACCAAGCTTGATCGTGCTCGCCCGCGATAATCCTGGCATTCGGGAACTGCACGAACTCCTCGCGCAGTTGCATGCGGCTGCAGGCGATCCGGTTCGCGCCCAGCAAGAGCAGCGGCTGCTGGAGCGAGCGGACCGGCGACTGGGCATGCCGGATCCGTGGATGGAGGAGTTGCTCGAGCATTGCTATGAACCGAACCGGCTCCAACGTGCCGCGCAGCGTTTCGCCGCGGAGAAACGACTGGACCTCGCCGAATCGCTGCTGCGGCGCGCGACCTCGTTGAGCCCGGCGGATCCCACTCCGCGGTCGGCGCTGGCGCAGCTGCTGGTGAGCAGCGAGCGGATTCGCGATGCGCGCACCGTGCTCGAACAGGCGTTGGTGGAGTGTCCCGACGAGCCGATGGTGCCGATCGCGCTGGCGCGCGTGCTCTGCCAGGAGCACAAGCCGCTCGAGGCCGTGGCGATTGCGCAGGCGGCGCTGGCCTGCTGGCCCGAACACGCCGGGTTGCACGCGGCGGTGGGTTACGCATGGCGGGACGCCCGGGAGAACGAAACCGCGCTGGCGGCGCTGCGCGAGGCGCTGCGGCTCAACCCGACGCTCGTCGAGGCGCAGTACAACCTGGCTTTTTGCCTGATGGCCCTGCGCCAGCGCGAAGCCGCGCAGGTGGCGGTACAGCGGGCCCTGACCCTGCGGCCGGATTACCCGGAAGCGCTCGTCATGCTGGGCGGCCTCGAGCTGGACAATGGCGACGTCGCCGCGGCGCAACGGCACATTCTCGCATTGTTTGAACTCCGGCCCGACGAGCCCGGCTCGCGGCTGCTCTACGCGGCACTGCATCACGAACTCGGGAATCGCGCCCGTGATGAACGCAAATTCGAAGAGGCCGATCGACGCTATCGCGCGGGGCTCGAGGTTTCGCCGCAGTTCGCGCCCCTGCTGCACGAAGGGGCGTTGCTCGCAGCGCGGCGCGCCCAATATGGCCAGGTGGTCGAGTGGCTGGAACGTTATCTCCGGCTCGCGCCGCGCGATCTCGAGGCCTACATCCTGCTCGCCGAGGCTTATCGCGAGATCCAGCGGCCAGAGTTGCTGGAACGTGCCCTGGAGCGCGGCAGCGAAATGGCGGCGAAAATCGGTGACACGGCCAAGCATGCCGAATTCGAGACGCGTCTCGATCAACTCTACTGAACGAGGTACGGCTGAGTCGGGGAGCCGGAGCGAATCAAACCGGCTTTTCCGCCATGGATGTGCCGTAGGCCACCGAACCGCTGGCCGACCGGCACCGCGCGCCGTTTGGCGCGGCCTTGACTCACCGGCCGGAACTCCGTGCTTTCCGTCGCGATGCCTGCCTTCGCGAGTTACCCCGATCGCGCCCGTGTTGTTGCCCGCCGTCTCTCCGACGCGGGCCGGCTGATCGTCTTGATCGCCGCGGTGTCCGGGGTGCGTGCAGCCACCACCGAACCGATCGCCGAACCACTCGCACCGCGCTCGGGACCGCGCGGCGGCACGATGTTCGCCTCGCTCCCGCCGGAGCAGACCGGAGTGGTGGTGGCGAACAACTACGCCGATCCGAAGATGTGGTGGGAACGCCGCGAGGAATTCAAGTTCGGCGCGGTCGGCACCGGCGTCGCGGTCGGCGATTACGACAACGATGGCCGGCCTGACCTGTTCGTCGTCAGCAAGACGGAGACTTCGAAGCTGTTTCGCAACCTCGGCGGCTGGAAATTCGAGGACGTGACCGAACGCGCCGGGCTGCTGCCGCCCAAAAGCGTGCTGGCGGAAGGGGTCGCTTGGTTGAAGCGCAGCGTCGGCCAGGGCGATGCGCCTCCGGACGAGGCATGGAAGCAGGGCGCGACGTGGGCGGATGTGAACAACGACGGCTGGCTCGATCTCTACGTGTGCCGGTTCAACGCGCCGAATCTCCTCTACGTCAACCAGCGCGACGGCACGTTCAAGGAGGAAGCGGCGGCGCGCGGGCTGGCGATCGTCGACGCGAGCGGCATGGCAGCGTTCTGCGATTACGACCGCGACGGCTGGCTCGATGTGTATGTCTACACGAACATCCTCGACGGACAGACGAAGCCCAGCGGACAGCGCGACTATCTGTTCCACAATGCGGGCGACGGAAAATTCGTCGATGTGACGGAGCGCGCGGGAATCATCGGCGAGAATCAGGCGCATTCGGCGACGTGGTGGGACTACGACCAGGACGGCTGGCCCGACCTCTATGTCGCGAACGACTTCGCGGTACCGGACTCGCTCTATCACAACAACCGCGACGGCACGTTCACCAACCGGCTCGACGCGGTCGTGCCGCACACGCCGCACTCCTCGATGGGCTCGGATCTCGGCGACGTGAACAACGACGGTAGGCTCGACCTGTTCGTCGCAGACATGGCGACCACCTCGCATGCCGCCGACATGCGCGGCATGGCGAAAATCCGCTCGCTGCTCACGGGCATGGACGAAAGTGCGGCGGGGGCCCCGCAAACCATGCGGAACGTGCTCTATGTAAACACGGGCACGGGCCGGATGCTCGAGGCGGCGCATCTCGCGGGCCTCGAGGCGACGGACTGGACCTGGTCGCCGCGGTTCGAGGATCTCGACAACGATGGCCGGCTCGACCTGTACGTCACCAACGGGATGGTTCGTGAGCTGCACAACGTTGACCTGAACCAGCGGATGTCCGCGAGCGAGAGCCTGGCCGAAGGTGCCCGTGTGATGAAAGCGAGTCCGGTGCTCGTCGAAACGAACCTCGCGTTCCGCAATCTCGGTGATCTGCAGTTCGTGCCGGTCGGGCCGGAGTGGGGGCTCGACCGCAAAGGAGTGAGCTTCGGATCGGTGTTGGCCGACTTCGATGGCGACGGCGATCTCGACCTGGTTTACGGCAATTATCTCGAGGGCCCGTCGGTGTTGCGCAACGACAGCGCCGATGGGCATCGTTTGATTGTCGCGCTTCGCGGCACGCGTTCGAATCGATTCGGCGTCGGCGCCGTCGTGCAGATCGAGACCGCCGCGGGCCGGCAGGTGCGGCAACTCGTGCTCGCGCGCGGCTACAACTCCAGTAGCGAACCGATCCTGCATTTCGGATTAGGCGACGACGCGATCGTTCAGCGGCTAACCGTGAACTGGCCCAGTGGAGCTGTGCAGAGGTTTGAAAGGGTGAAGGCGGATCAGCGACTGACGATCACGGAACCGGCGGACGTCGTAGCCGGGGTCGCCGACATCGGTCCGGACTCAACGAGCCAGGCGAAAACGGACAAGACTTTTGCTGACGTCTCCGCCGAGATCGGCTTCGCGCTCGAAGCCCGCGAAGAAACGATCCCAGTCACCTCGGAACAGCCGTTTCTGCCGCTGCGGCTGAACCGGCGCGGTCCGTCGCTCGCGGTCGCCGACCTGACCGGCGACGGGCGCGACGATGTGGTGCTTGGCGGCACCACGCGCGACGCTGCGCGGCTGCTCGTGGGTGGCGCGGACGGAAAGTTCGTTGAAGCGAAAACAGCAAACATCGCTGCGCCCCCACCGCTCGTCGACGGGCCCGTGCTCGCGATCGATGTGAATGGCGATGGCGCGAACGATCTTCTGCTCACGAGGTCGGGCACGACGCGTCCGGCCGGTGCGGCGGATTACCAGCCGCGGCTGTTGCTGAACAACGGTCAGGGCGTTTTCCTCGCGGCAGACGCTACCGCGCTGCCCGTGCTGCCGATCAACGCCGGCGCCGCGGTGGCCGCTGATTTCGATCGCGACGGGCAACTCGATGTGTTTCTCGGCGCGCGATCGATTCCCGGACAGTATCCGCTGACTCCGCAGAGTGCGTTACTGCGCAATCGGGGCAGCGTCGGCGGGGGCTGGCAGGGCTTCGCTGACGTGACCGACGCGTGGGCGCCGGGGCTGAAGGAGATCGGAATGGTGACCTCGGCGCTGGCGACGGATGTCGATGACGATGGCTGGATCGACCTGTTGGTCGCGCTCGACTGGGGCCCCGTGAAATGTTTCCGCAACGACGCAGGCCGGCGCTTCGACGACGGGTCGGAGCGGCTGGGCTTCGCCGCGGCCGGCGCTGGGTGGTGGACCTCGCTGACGGCCGCGGATTTCAACGGTGATGGCCGGCTCGATTACGTCGTCGGCAATGTCGGGCTGAACACGCCGTATCGCGCGACCGCGGAGGCGCCCGCGCGGTTGTTCTACGGCGCGTTCGCTGAAAGCGGACCGCCGCTGTTGCTGGAGGGCTACTACGAGGAAGGCCGGCTTTATCCGCGGCGAAGCCGGAACGAGTTTGCGACGCGCATTCCGTCGATCATGCGCCGGTTTCCACGCAACGACGTCTACGCTCGCGCGACGCTCGGCGAGATCTTTGGGGAAGAGCGGTTGCAGGCGGCGCGGTCGTTTGCCGCGACGGAGCTGCGCAGCGGTGTCTTCCTCAGCCAGCCGGATGGCCGGTTCCGATTTGCGCCGCTGCCGCGGCTGGCGCAGATCGCACCGCTGCAGGGAATGGTCGCCGGAGATTTCGATGGCGACGGCCACGCGGACATTTACGCCGTGCAGAACTCCTATGCGCCGGTGCCGCTGGTGGGTCGCTTCGATGGCGGACTGAGCCAGCTGCTGCGCGGCGACGGGCGCGGCGGATTCGTGACGGTGTCGCAGGCGGAGAGCGGGCTCATCGTGCCGGGCGACGCGAAAGCGCTCGCGCTGATCGGCCTGCGGGGCGGTGGCCGGCCGGATTTTCTGATTACCCGGAACAACACGGCGACGCTGGCCTTTCGCAATAGCTCAGTCGGCGGTCGGCATGCCATCGCAGTGCGCCTTCGCGGTCCTGTCGGAAATCCTGCGGCGATTGGCGCGCGCGTGACCGCGGAGCTCGCGAAGGGTGCACGGCAGATCGCCGAGGTGCATGCGGGCGAAGGCTGGCTGAGCCAGTCCACCGCGACGCTGTTCCTTGCTTCTCCTGACGACCAACCGCTGCGACGGGTGCAAGTCCGGTGGCCGTCGGGCGCGAGTTCGACGCACGAGGTTGAACCCGGCGCAACCACACTCACGATCTCGGCGCCGTGAGCGAGCAACCTCCAGTTTACCCGCGACAGCTGCCAGGCGATCCGTGCTTTCGCTGGCGCGCCAATCGAAGGAGAAGCGCGTTGAGGGCGCGCTCTACCCGAGGCGGCATTGCGCTTTCAGTGTTGTTGAGTGCGGCCGCGGCGTTCGTCGGCGGATCGTTTGCCCATGCCGAAGCTGCACCCGAGATCACTGCGGTGCCGCTTGCGCCACGCTCGCAGCCGGGCGGACGAACGTTGTTCACCACGCTCGCGCCGGAGCAAACCGGCGTCGTGGCGGAAAACCGTTACGCGGATCCGCGGATGTGGGGCGAACTGTATCAGGAACTCACGTTTGGTGCGATGGGCACCGGCGTGGCGATTGGCGACTACGACAACGACGGCCGGCCCGATTTGTTCATCGTGAGCAAAGCCGACGCGTCGCGGCTATTTCGCAATCTTGGCGACTGGAAGTTCGAGGACGTGACGGAGAAGGCGGGACTTGCGGGCGGCGGCGGGGTGCTCGATGAAGGTCTGGCCTGGGCAAAGCGGCTCGTCGGCAGCGACAGTGCGGGCGCGAATCCGTGGACGCAGGGCGCGACGTTTGCCGACGTGAACAACGACGGCCGGCTCGATCTGTATCTCTGCCGGTTCGCGGCGCCCAATCTGCTCTACATCAATCAGGGCGACGGCACGTTCAAGGAAGAGGCGGCGGCGCGCGGGCTGGCGGTCACGGATGCGAGCGGCATGGGGGCGTTCTGCGATTACGACCGCGATGGCTGGCTCGACGTCTACGTGCAGACGAACATGCTCAGCGCGACCGCGCATCCGAACGGCCAGCGCGACTACCTGTTCCACAACAAGGGTAATGGCACCTTCGAGAACGTGACGGAGCGCGCCGGGATTCGCGGCGAGAGCTCGGGCCACTCGGCTACATGGTGGGACTACGATCAGGACGGCTGGCCCGATCTTTACGTGGCGAACGACTACGGCGTGCCTGATTCGCTCTACCACAACAACGGCGATCCCGCGGCCGCGGGATTTACCAACCGGCTCGGCGACGTCGTGCCGCACACGCCGTATTACGCGATGGGCGCGGACTTCGGCGACGTCGATAACGATGGATTGTTCGACTTCTTCGTCGCCGACATGGCCGGTTCGACCCACGAAAAGGATCACCGCGGGATGGCGAGCTCGCGCACGCTGATCAAGGACAACAACGAAAACGTCACCGCCACGCCGCAGTATCTGCGCAACGCGCTTTATCTGAACACCGGGCTTGGACGGATGCGCGAGGCGGTGTTTCTCGCGGGATTTCCGGCGACGGACTGGACCTGGTCGCCGCGGCTCGAGGACCTCGACAACGACGGCCGGCTCGACCTGCACGTCACCAACGGCATGGTCCGCGAGTATCACAACGTCGATCTGCTCGAGCGCACGATGGCGGCGGAGAACGTGAACGAATCACGGCGAATCATCCGCGCCAGCCCGGTGCTCGCGGAAGCAAATCGCGCCTACCGGAACCTGGGCGAGGTCGCGTTTGAGAACGTCGGCGTGGCGTGGGGGCTGGACCACAAAGGCGTGAGTTTCGGCTCCGCTTTTGGCGATCTCGATGGAGACGGGGATCTCGATCCGGTGTTCGGCAACTACCAGAGCAGTGCGACCGTGGCGCGGAACGACTCGACCACGGGCCATCGCGTGGTGATTGCGCTGCGCGGCACCCGCTCGAATCGATTTGGCGTCGGGGCCAACGTGCGGCTCGAGACCGACGCGGGCGTGCAGGTCCGGGAGCTTGTGCTCGCACGCGGCTATCTCTCGAGCAGCGAACCGGTCGTTCACTTCGGATTGGGCGACGCGGCACGCATTCGTCGGCTCATGGTCGCGTGGCCGAGCGGGGCGACGCAGGTGTTTGAGGATCTGCCGGTGGATCAGCGGTTCACGATCACCGAGCCGGGCGCTGGTGTAGTCGTAGGGCCGGCGCTTGCCGCCGGCCGCGAACAACGAGCAAGGCTTCCGGCTGCCGGCGAGCGGCCGCCCTACGGATTTAGCGAGGTTTCAGCCGCAGCGGGCCTCGCGGTTCGCTCACGTGAGGAACCCGTCGACGAACGCGAATCACAGCCGTTGATCCCGACGCGTTTCAATCGGCGTGGGCCCGCGCTCGTGGTCGCGGATCTCGACGGTGACGCACAGGACGACGTGCTGCTCGGCGGCACGACGCTCGACCCGGCGCGGGTCATGGCGCGCACGACAGCCCAACGCTACACGCTGCCGCAGCCGCTCGCGGCAAAAGCGGGCGCGGCCGACGATGGCCCGGTCCTGGCATTTGATGTGGACGGCGATGGCGACAGCGACGTGCTGCTCACGCGAGCGGGCAACAACCTGCCGGCGGGCGCGGCCGGTTATCAGCCGACGCTGCTACTCAACGATGGGCAGGCGCGGTTTGCTGCCGCCGATCCCGCGGCTTTGCCAGCGCTGCCGATCAGTGCGGGTGCGGCGGCGGCGGCCGATTTCGATCGGGACGGACGGCTCGATGTGTTTATCGGCGGGCGGGTGATTCCCGGTCACTATCCGCTCGCGCCGCAGAGCGCACTGCTCGCGAACCACAGCACGGGCGGCGAAGTTCGGTTCGAAAACGTGACTGACGCGCTCGCGCCCGGACTGCGCGAAATCGGGATGGTCAGCTCCGCGCTGTGGAGCGACGTGGACGGCGACGGGTGGATCGACCTGCTTGTCGCGCTGGAGTGGGGCGGGGTTCGGTTTTGGCGGAACGACCAAGGTCGGCGTTTTGAGGACCGCTCGGTTGAGGCAGGTTTTGCGGCGGCGGGGACAGGCTGGTGGACCTCGCTCGCGGCGGCGGATTTCAACGGCGATGGGCGGCTCGACTACGCTGCGGGCAACGTGGGGCTGAACACGCAATACCAGGCGAGCCTGCAGCAGCCGGCGCTGATTTTCTTCGGCCGGTTTGCCGACCGTGCGGAACCGCAGCTGGTAGAGGCGTATTACGAAGGCGACCGGCTGTATCCGCGTCGTGTGCGCAAGGAACTCGGCGCGCAAACCCCGACGCTGCTGCGACGGATCCCAAAGCAGGATCTCTATGCGCGCGCGACGCTCGACCAAATCCTCGGCGAGGACCGGCTCGCGACGGCGCAGCGGTTCGCCGCGACAGAGCTGCGCAGTGGAGTGTTCCTCAGCCAGCCGGACGGTCGATTCGTGTTCTCGCCGCTGCCGCGACTCGCGCAGATCGCGCCGCTGCAGGGCATGGCGGCAGGGGATTTCGATGGGGACGGCAAGGCTGATCTCTACGGGGTGCAGAACTCCTATGCGCCGGTGCCGTTGGTCGGGCATTTCGACGGCGGCGTGAGCCAGCTGTTGCGCGGCGACGGCCGCGGCGGATTCACGCTCGTGCCGCCGGCGGAGAGCCGGCTGCTCGTTCCTGGCGACGCGAAGGCGCTGGTGACGCTCGACCTGAACGAGGACGGCTGGCCGGATTTTCTCATCTCGCGCAATAACGACACCGCCCTCGCGTTTCGGAATCCGGGCGTCGTAGGCCGCAAGTCGCTGCGGGTCGCGCTGCGCGGTGCCGCGGGTAATCCGGATGCAATCGGCGCGCGGGTTGTGCTCGAGCTGGCGGATGGCTCCAACCAGACGACCGAGATTCAGGCGGGCGCCGGCTACTCCTCACAATCGAGCGCCGCGTGTTTCTTTGGCTATCCTGCAACGAATCCGCCGCGCCGCATCCATATCCGCTGGCCGTCCGGCCGCACGACCGAGCACGCTGTGCGTGACGTGAGTGCGACGCTCACCATCGAAGCCCCACGCTAGCGCGGAATGGGGAGCGCGGAATGGGGTCAGGCCGCTAGTCGTTAATTGACAGCTCCCACATCATCAGCGTAATGGCGGCATGGCGAGGCGATTGCGAGTCCAGTACGAAGGTGCGATCTACCACGTTATCAACCGCGGCAACTACCGACGAGATGTGTTTGAGACACCCGCAACGGCGCAGTCGTTCGAGGCGACGCTGGCGGAGGCGTGTGAGCAGTACCGGTGGCGCTTGCACGCATTCGCAATCATGCGCAACCACTACCACCTCGCCCTTGAGACGCCGGAAGCGAATCTCGTGGAGGGAATGCACTGGCTGCAGACGACTTTCGCGACGCGGTTCAATCGTTTCCGTTCAGAACGCGGGCATCTTTTCCAAGGTCGATACCAAGCTTTGCTCGTCGAAGATGCCGCGTCGCTGGCTCGAGTCGTGGACTACATTCACCTCAATCCGGTACGAGCGGGAATTGTCGCTGCGGGGCAGGTTGCGGCATTTCGTTGGAGCAGTTTGGCGCGTTTCCTGAAGCCCGCACGGCCCGCGTGGTTGGTCGCGCGCGACTGGCTGGCCGCGAACGGATACGAGGAAACTCCCGAGCACTGGCGGGACTACGTTCGTCATTTGGTCGATCTGGCGGGCGATCGCATCGCGCAGGAGCGGATGGGATTCACCGAAATGTCTCGCGGCTGGGCGATTGGCTCTTTGGCCTGGCGCCGCGCAGTAGCAAAGGACTTCGCTCATCTGGCACTGGCGCCCGGGCTTCCGCGTGACGAACTGCGTGAAATGCAAACGGCGCGTTGGCAGCAGGGGTTGAGCGATGCCCTGGCTAACGTGGGTAAGACGGCGGATGATGTGGAACGTGACGCCAAGAGCGCCCCTTGGAAGGTGGCAATCGCTCGCCGATTGAGACGCGAACGAGGAGCTCCCACCTCTTGGATCGCCGAGCAACTCAAGATGGGCAGCGCCAGCTCTGTCCGGGTCTATCTGGCGACCCGCCGAGATCGACTTAACGATTAGCGGCCTGACCCCTTGATGGAAAATCGTGGCCGAATTGCTGGCGATAGAGGTCCCGCAGGTGCTGGCGCTGCTCGGGCTTCACGCGGGGCTGATTCTCCACGCGGGTCATCCATTGCTGCGCCTCTGCCTCGTCGCGGAGCTGGATCGCGCGAAACGCCAGCACGCTGAGCGCCATCGGGTCCGCCGGCTCGGCCACCAGAGCGGCTCGGATTTGCTCGACGCCTTCCTCCTCCCGCCCCGCGGCGATGAGCGTGTTGCCAAGCTCCATATAGGGCTCGGGCTCGTTCGGCCGCAGCCGGATGGAAATCATGTACTCGTTGATCGCCTCGTCTGTCCGACCGGCCTGCCGGAGATTGCGCGCGCGCATCAAGTGTAGCGCCGGCGACTGGGGGCAGTTCTGCAGACCGGTCGCGAGCGTGCGCTCGGCCGCGGACATTTCACCGAGCTGTGCCTGCAGCGCGCTCAATCGCGCCCAGCCGTCAGAAAACTCCGGCGCGAGCCGCGTGCACGTCTCCAGCGCTTCGCGGCCAGCCGAGAAATTGCCCATCTCGACGTGCAGGTTGCCGAGCTGAAACCGCGAGGAAATATCCGCCGGCGCGAGCTCCACCGCCCGCTCGAGCAACTGCAGCGCCTTGTCCTGGCCGCCGCTGCGCGCGAGCACGCCCGCCGTGAGCGAGAGCCGGTAGGGATCGTAGCACTCCGCCATCAGCTCGTCGACCCACGGGTCCGGCGGATCGCGATACGTGCCGAAGGCTTTCGCGGCGCCGCGAATCGACTCGGCGCGCTCGTGCTGTCCGAGCTTTTCATAAACGCTGACGATCAAATCATAACCCAGTTCGAAATTCGTCTGCGCGACGAGCGCTTCGAGTTTTTCCCGCGCCTGCTCCCAACGGCTAGCGTCATAGTCGATCCGGGCAAGGCCCAGCAGCGCATAGCGATCATCCGGCCGGATCTTCCGCACCTCGGCATATTCCGCGGCGGCTTTCGTCGGCCGGTCGGCCTTGAGCTCGCAGTCGGCGATGCGCAGTCGCGCGGGGATGTAATCGGGGGCGAGCGCCTCGACCCGCCGCCAGAGCGTCAGCGCGCGGTCGACCTCCCCATAGCCGGCGACGATCGTCGCGTGCAAATGCGGCCAGCGCGGTTCGTTGGGCTCGAGCTGCTCGAGTCCGTCGTAGCAGCGCATTGCTTCCTCGAGGAAACCATTCGCGTGATAGAGCCGGCTCAGTTCCGCCAGACCCGTGCGCGCGCTGAACCGGGAGGTGGCTCGCGCGTCGGCCGACGCGATGCGTTCGCGGAGCGGATCGAGAACGTTGGTGAGATCGGGCAACGCGGGCAGTGCCGTGGCGACGACCGCCTGCTCCGCGCCCGCGCGCACCCACCACCAGCCACCGACGCCGAGCCCCGCCAGCAGCAGGACGGCGAACACGATCCAGAGTTTTGTTTTCATCGGGTGGGCTGCGGCTGCTTCCGCCACAGGACAATGCGACCCATCGAATCGTAGGGCGGATAAATGTAGAACCCGCCGGTCACGAGCGACACCTGGCCGTTGCCGTCGAAATCGCCCGCGGCGAGTGTGATCAGATCCTTCGGCTCCTTCGCCAGGATGCGCGGCTCGAAGTTCATCCGGCCGTCGTTGCGGAACCAGACAAGCGAAACGACGCTGCGATTCGTGTTGTTCCAATCGGCGTAGGCCGACGACGCCACGATATCCATGGCGCCATCACCGTCGACGTCGGCGACGATCGGGCTGTACGCGCCCTGGTAGTTGGCGATCCGGTGAAAGCGGAAGTTGCCGTCGCCCTTGTTCTCGAACCACTGCACGCCGTGCCACGGCCGCGGCCCAGGCGTGGCGGCGGGGCCGAAGCCGTCGCCGTTCGTGTAAACGAGATCGGGCCGGCCGTCGCGATTCAGATCCGCCGACGTGAGTCCGCTGCTGCCGTAGTCCTCGTTGGTCGAGCCCCACATGCGCTTCGTGCTGAAACCGCCGCGGCCGTCGCCCTCGAAATAGTAGATCTCCTCCCACTGCTGCGAGATGAGCGCCACGATATCGAGGTGGCCGTCCGCATTGTAGTCGTCGACGCAGACATTGATCGCGCCGGAGAGATCGAGCAGCACGTGTCGCTGGAACTCCCACGGACCGGTGCGCTCGAGCCAGCTGATTTCGCCCTGATCGTAGCCGAACTGCCCGAGCACGAGGTCCATTTTCCCGTCGCGGTTGAGGTCGGCGGCGCGGGCGTCGACCACGCGCGCGGTGTGCTCGAGCACGGCATGCGGCGTGAAATTCTGCCGGCCATCGTTTTCCAGCACGAACACGGTGCCGATCCGGTCGTTGTCGGGGAAAACCACGCCCATGCTCGAGACGATCACATCGAGATCGCCGTCGCCGTCCATGTCCGCGCTTTCGACGTGCACCGGCGCGCTCATGTCCGAGGCGAGGAGTTTTTCGGTGAACACGCCGCGCGGCGACTGCCGGATCCACAACACCTGGTTTTCCTGCGATTCGCAGAAGATCACGTCGAGCAGTCCGTCGCGATCGAGGTCGACCGTATTGACATGGCCGATCCACGGTGGCCGGCCGATCGCGGCGCCGATCGGCTGCGGCAGGAAAGCGTTCAGGTCTGTCACCGGGCGTGGCGCAGCGGCCGAGCGGGCATCACTCGCGCGCGGCGCGGCGGGCCGGCCGCAGCCGCCGACGCACAGCACGACCGCGAGCAGCCCGGCAACCACGACCGAAGGGGAGGGCCGATGCGCCAGACTCATGGCGGTGAGTCTCCGCGGCTCGGCCCGAACTTGCACGAAAAAACCCTTTGACGAACGGCTTTCCGACAGGTTGCGACCGGGTTGCCCAGCTTGCTGCGGCTAGCGGAAAACGCGTTGCCGGCAACGCGCTCCACCCTGACCGCCGCGCAGCTCAAGGCTCCTGGCCTTTGACCAGCGCGTCCATCCATGCCTTCGAGCGATCGTAGTAGGCGCGCTGCTGCTCCGGCGTCGATTGGTGGTTGTGCGCGGCCTCGACGAGCGGCACGACTTCCTTGGGCCCGGCGATCAAATTGAAGGCGGTCCAGATGCCGGCGGGCGGACACACGCGATCGAGAAAACCCAGGGAGACGAGGCTGCGCGCCTTGATGTGCGGGGCGAAGTTGACCGTGTCGAAATAACGCGCGGTTTCCATCACCTTCGGGTTGGTGCGGTCCCAGTTCGGATAACCTTCGGAGCGGCCGTGCAGCGCCGCGTTCGCATCGGCGCCGGCGGGCACGTGTACGATCACGTGCGTGATTTGGGGATGCAGGCCGGCGACCGCGAGGCTTTGCTGTCCTCCCATGCTGGTGCCGGTGACGAGGAGAGTGCGACCGTCCCAATCCGGGCGACCGGCGAGGTAATCGACGGCGCGATAGGCGCCGAGATACATCCGGAGAAAATAGTTCCGATCGCGGCTGTCGTTGTAGATCGTGTTGTAGCTTTTGATCATCGCCGGCAGCGCGTCGTAAAACTCCTTGGGCATGTCGCCGGGGACGTCGTGCGGCTCGATGTTCAACGCCAGCCAGCCTTCGGCGGCGTGATCGACCACCCAGGGCTTTTGCAGCGGATAAGGTCCGCCGGCCCACTGGAGCATCAGCAGGGCGGGAAACTTCCCTTCGCGCGCAGGCTTCGCCAGCTGCCCGTAGACGTGCGAGCCGTCGATGTTGTTCATCCGAATCGTCGCGTACTCGACGCCGTCGCGGCCGCTCTCGCCGTTTTTCAGCGCGGGTTCGACCGGGATCCGGTGCAACACCTGGATCATCCACGTCCAGAACGCATCGAAATCCGCCGGACGCGCCACCACCGGCTGCAACTGCGTCGGCGCGACCGCGGCGCCCGCGATGGCGCGATCGGCTTCGCCCGCGGCCGAGGTGACTTCGGCGAAAAGCATCGCGGGCTCGTTCAACGTGACCGCGATCTCGACCGGACCGCCGCTTGGGTCGAGCGGGCCCGAGGCGAGTGTCGTCGTGTCGTTTTTCTTAATCGTGTAGTTGTAGCCGCCGGTCGGGAGCGTGGCGTCCGCCGGCATTGTCACGGTCCAGCCCGCCTTCTCGCCGAGGTCGTAAATACCGGACGCCTTGAGCGGCTGCAGCACTGCCGGGGCGGCGTGACTGGCGGTGAGCAGTACCAGCAGCGCGAGACTGGTGGCGCAGAGCAGGCGGGCGGAGCCAAGGAATCGTTTCATAAGGGCAACAAGCGAGTTTAATGAGAAAGTGGCGTTTCGCTCTCCGCCGGAGTGAGCCGACCGCGGGCAGCGCGGTGGATTGACGGACAGCATGGGCGGCGGTTGCGAACGCTACAAACTGCAGCGTGGCTCTCGTTTGGGAACGGTGACCAGCTGGCACCTCGCAGCGAAGACACGGGCGGCCAGGAATCGGTGCCGGCAGGCGCCACCCTGATGCACGCAGCAGATCAACTTTTTCCAAAACCGTCTTGCGCGACAGAACCGGGCGGCCAACCCTGAGCAGGATTTTTGTCCGGGATCCACCACACACATGGTCTCCTCCAACACCGATCTCACCTACAGCAGCGCCATCGAAGGCGGCATCGTCGTTTCCAAAGCCGATGCGGTGATCAACTGGATCCGGACGAATTCAATGTGGCCGATGCCCATGGGACTGGCCTGCTGCGCGATCGAGCTGATGCAGGTCGGCAACGGCCGGTTCGACATTGCGCGATTCGGGGCCGAGGTCATGCGCTTCTCGCCGCGGCAATCCGACTGCATGATCGTGGCGGGCAGCGTCACGTACAAGATGGCGCCGCAGATCCGCCGCATCTACGACCAGATGATGTCGCCAAAATGGGTGATCGCGATGGGCGCCTGCGCCAGCTCCGGCGGGATGTACCGCAGCTACGCGCACATGCAGGGCGTCGACCGGATCCTGCCGGTGGACGTTTACATCAGCGGTTGCCCGCCGCGCCCGGAAGGGATTCTCGACGCGCTGATGAAATTGCAGGCCAAGATCCGCACAGAACGCGCGGGTCAAAACCTCTTCAAAGCCACCGTCTAGCCGCTGCTCCGGATTCTCTTTCGCATGACCGCGACCATTGCTGCCGCCGCGCTGAAGCAAAAGTTCCCCGCTGTGACCGACCGTGCGAGCGCGGATCACCCGGCCGTGAACGTGGCGGTGACCGAACTGGTCGCGGCGCTGAAAACGCTGCGCGACGAGCACGGTTACGACGTGTTGATGGACGTCACCGCGATCGACTGGTCCGAGACCAGCTCGCCCCGGTTCACCGTCGTCTATCACGTCTACTCGACGACGCATCACGACTATGTGCGCGTGGCGGCGGACTGCGCCGACGATGTTGCTCCCGTGGCGCCGAGCATCGTGAGCCTCTGGCCGGCGGCCAACTGGCACGAGCGCGAATGCTACGACATGTTCGGGATCAAGTTCGAGGGGCATCCCGATCTGCGCCGCATCCTGATGTGGGAGGGGTATCCCGGCTGGCCCTTGCGCAAGGAGTTCCCCTTGGCGGGCGTGGAGACGGCGTTGCCTGATCCGGAGATCTCCGCAGTGACCGGGACGCCGGTGATTCAGGCGCCGATGATGGGTGGACCGTTCGTCGCCCAAGTGGGGCAGATCAATCTCACCGAAGCCGAGCCACGAGCGAAGGACGAGTCGTGGAACGAGAAGAAGCCGAAACTGGGACAGAAATCCTGATCGCCGCGAACGATGGCCACTGAATTTACCGTTCCCGACAGCGCCGCACGCATCGCCACCGCCCAGCAGGCCGGCGGCGGCACGCCGGTGCGTTCCGGCCCGCCCGACGAGGGCGGCGAGTTCAGCGGCGACCGCATGTCGCTGTCGATGGGCCCGTCGCATCCGTCGACGCACGGCGTGCTGCGGATCCAGATGGAGCTCGAGGGCGAGATCCTGACGAAGGCGGATCCGATTATCGGTTACCTGCATCGTGGCGACGAGAAGATCGCCGAGAACATGACTTACAACCAGTTCGTGCCGTACACGGACCGGTTGGACTACCTCGCGCCGCTGGCCAACAACATGGCTTACGTTATCGCCGTCGAGAAGCTCGCGGGCCTCACAGTGCCGCCGCGCTGCCAGGCGATCCGCGTGATCACGGCGGAGCTGGCGCGTATCTCGTCGCACCTGATGGGCCTCGGCGCATTCGGCCTCGATGTCGGAGCTTGGACCGTGCTGGTGTTGTCGCTCAACCAACGCGAGTTTCTCTACAATCTCTTCGAGGATCTAACGGGCGCGCGCTTCACGACCAGCTACACGCGCATCGGTGGCGTCACGCGCGACGTGCCGCCGGGCTGGCTGGAGAACGTGGGCACCTTCTGCGACAAGTTCCTGCCGGCGTTGGAAGAGATTCTCTCGCTGCTCACGCGCAACAAGATCTTCCTCGATCGCACCGTCGGCGTCGGCGTGATCTCGAAGGAGGACGCGATCGCCTACGGCATCACCGGCCCGAACGCGCGCGGCAGCGGCATCGCGACGGATCTCCGCAAGGACCGGCCCTACTCGGGCTACGAGCAGTATGAGTTCGACGTGCCGGTCGGCACGAAAGGCGACTGCTACGACCGTTATCTGGTCCGCGGCGAGGAGATGCGGCAGTCGGTGCGGATCATCCGGCAGGTGATCAAGAATTTCCCCGGCGGCGACTGGTATGCGACGGAGGCGAAGAAGGTTTTCCTGCCGCCGAAGGGCAAGGTGCTGAGCTCGATGGAGGAGCTGATCCAGCAGTTCATGCTGGTCACGGAAGGGCCCCAGATGCCGGCGGGCGAGGTCTACTTCGAAGCGGAGAATCCGAAGGGGATCCTTGGTTTCTACATCGTCAGCAAAGGTGGTGGCGTGCCTTACCGCCTGAAAATCCGCTCGCCCTCGTTCTGCAACCTGTCGCTGGTCCCGAAGCTCTGTCAGGGCGTGCTCATCTCGGACGTGGTCGCGATCCTCGGCTCGCTCGACTTCGTCATGGGCGAATGCGACCGATGATCAATGGTCTCCCGCGAATGAACGCCAACTTTCCCACCCAATCCCGATCGGAATTCGCGACCCTTCGCGTGATTCGCGGGCAGTGGCTTGGGACTATCTCCGTTCGATGAATCTCAAGCCGGAAACTCTCCAGAAAATCGACGAGGTAATCACGCATTACCCGACGAAACGGAGCGCCACGCTGCCGCTGCTGCACCTCATCCAAGAGGACATCGGCTACATTCCCGCGGAAGCGCACGAGTGGATCGCGGCGAAGCTCGAGATTCAGCCGATCAACGTTTACGAGGTCGTGACGTTTTACCCGATGTTCCGGCAGAAGCCGATCGGCCGCCGCCACGTGAAGGTGTGCCGCACGCTCTCGTGCGCGCTGCGCGGCGGCTACAAGGTCTGCGAGCAGTTTGAGAAAGAATTCAACACCAAGACCGGCGAGATCTCGCCCGACGGCGAGGTGACGGTCGAGTTCGTCGAGTGTCTCGCCAGCTGCGGCACCGCGCCCGTTGTGATGATCGACGACGATCTCCACGAGAACGTCGACGCCGCGAAGGCCAAGCAGCTCGCCGAGCAAATCAAAGCCGAAGCCGCGAAGCGGCGGTGATCCCAATCCTTTCTCCCGCGAATCACGCCAATCCCCGCGAATCCACACAACCGCCGACTACTCTTCTCATTAGCACCTATTCGCGTGATTAGCGGGTAATAACCTTTCGTCCATGCCAGTTCCCGAACAACGCCGCATCATCTTTCGTCACATCGACGAACCCGGCTACACCAACGACATCGCCTGCTATCTGCGCAACGGCGGTTACGAGGTGATGAAGCGCGCGTTCACGCGCCCGCCGCAGGAGCTGATCGATGAGGTGAAGAAGTCCGGGCTGCGCGGTCGCGGTGGCGCCGGTTTCCCGTGTGGTGTGAAGTGGGGGCTGGTCGACCGCAAGAGCGGCAAGCCGATCTATCTCATCGTCAACGCGGACGAGTCGGAGCCGGGCACGTTCAAGGATCGCTACATCATTCATCAGGATCCGCACCAGCTGATCGAGGGCACGATGATCTCGTGCTTCGCGAACAACGTTCAGCAGGCCTACATCTACATCCGCGGCGAGTTCCCGCACGGCGCGCGGATCCTCGAGCGCGCGATCCAGGAGGCGCGCGAGCACAATTTCGTCGGCAAAAACATCCTCGGCACGGCCTACTCGTGCGAGATCTATGTGCACCGGGGCGCCGGCGCCTACATCTGCGGCGAAGAGACCGGGCTGATCGAATCGCTCGAAGGCAAACGCGCGTACCCGCGGATCAAGCCGCCGTTCTTCCCGGCGGTGCTCGGCGTTTACCAGTGCCCGACGATCGTCAACAACGTTGAGACGCTCTGCCACGTGAAGTATATCGCCGAGGTGGGCGGCGAGGCGTTTGCGAAGATCGGCACGCCGAACAACACCGGCACGCGGATCTTCTGCGTGAGCGGACACGTGCAGCGACCGGGCTACTACGAGTTCGAGACCGGCAAGGTCACGCTCGGCCAACTGCTGAACGACGTCTGCGGCGGTCCATTGCCCGGCCGCAAATTCAAGGCCGTGATCCCCGGCGGCTCGTCGGCGAAGATCATGCGCTTCGGCGAACGCTACAAAGGCAAGCGGAAGGCGGGCACGGAAATGGTCGACTACGACTGGGGCGTCGAGGACGTGCCGATGGACTTCGACTCGCTCGCGATGATCGGCACCATGGGCGGCTCCGGCGGCGTGATCGTGATGGACGACTCGGTGAATATGGTCGAGGCGCTCGCGAACATCAACGCGTTCTACTCCCACGAGAGTTGCGGCCAGTGCACGCCATGCCGCGAAGGCTCGCTCTGGATGAAACGGATCACGACGCGCATGGTGCACGCCAACGCCCGCGAAGAAGACGCCGCGTTGCTGAAGAGTGTCGCCGATCAGATTCCCGGCCGGACGATCTGTGCGTTCGGCGAGGCGTGCTCGTGGCCGACGCAGAGCTTCGTTCAGAAATTCGGCGACGAATTCAAAGCTTACTACGAAACCAAGAAGACGCGTCCCGCCGACGCGCTGCCCCTGGTCTGACTCAATCATTTTGGCCCGCGAATCACGCGAATGCACACGAATCAGAAACTGACTCTCGATCTTTTGGATAATTCGCGAGCTTTCGCGTGATTCGCGGGCAACCCTTTTCCTTTTGCAATGATCGCTCCGCCCAAACCCGACCTCGTCACCGTCAACATCGACGGCAAGGAGATCGCCGTGCCGAAAGGCACGAACGTAATCGAGGCCGCGCGACTCGTGGGCGTGGATGTGCCCCACTACTGCTACCACCCGAAGCTCTCGATCGTCGGCAATTGCCGGATGTGTCTCGTCGAGATGGGCATGCCGGCAGTGGATCCCGCGACCAAGGCGCCGGTCATCGACCCGGCCACCGGCAAGCAGAAGATCAATTGGATCCCGCGCCCGCAGATCGGCTGCGGCACGAACGCCTCGCCCGGTCTCCACATCCGCACGACGTCGGAACTCGTGAAGAACTGCCGCGAGGGCGTGATGGAGTTCCTGCTGATCAATCATCCGCTCGATTGCCCGATCTGCGATCAGGCCGGCGAGTGCAAGCTGCAGGAACAGGCCACCGGCTACGGCCGCGGCTACTCGCGTTTCATCGAGCCGAAAAACGTCAAGCCGAAGCGCACGCAGCTCGGCCCGCGCGTGACGCTCGATGACGAGCGCTGCATCCTCTGCTCGCGCTGCATCCGGTTCTGCAAGGAGATCGTGAAGGACGACGTGCTCGGCTTCATCGACCGCGGCAGCTATTCGACGCTGACGTGTTTCCCCGGCAAGCCGCTCGCGAACAACTACTCGCTCTGTACCGTGGATATCTGCCCGGTCGGCGCGCTCACTTCGACGGATTTTCGGTTCAAGATGCGCGTCTGGTTCCTGAAGCAGACGAACAGCATCGACACCGAGTCGTCGGCCGGCGCGAACACGATCGTCTGGTCGCGCGAGGGCGTGATCTATCGGATCACTCCGCGGCGCAACGACGAGGTGAACGACGACTGGATGGCCGACAGCGGTCGCGTGCTCTACAAGCAGGTGAATTCGCCCGACCGGCTGCTGGCGCCGAAGGTCAACGGCGCGGACGCCGCCGCGGACGCCGCCTTCGCCGCCGCGGCCGAAATCCTCCGTTCTGTAGGGCCGGCGCTTGCCGCCGGCCGCGAGCCTCACCAGCCCATCGCCTTCGTCGTTTCCGGCCGCAGCTCGGTCGAGGAGCAATTCCTCGCGAAAAAGCTCGTGGCGGCGCTGGGCGCGTCGGTGCACCTCGTCAGCTACGTGGGGCAGGGAGACGGAATCCTCGTTTCCGCGGATCGCACGCCCAACCTCCGCGGCGCGCTGGTGACGGGGCTCGTGTCCAAACTCCATCATGGAGCCGCGACGCCCTCGTCGCGGCCTGCTGGGAGCGCGGCCGTCCCGGCCGCTCCGGTCGAAACTGCGGGCGAACTGCCCGCGCTCCCGGGCGCTCATCCCGGACCGGCGGTCGTGACCGGCTTGCATGCGCTCGGCACCGACATCGATGCCGACAAGGTGAAGACGGTGGTCTCGCTCGGCGAGGATCTGCTCGCCGCTGGTTTGACTGCGGCGCAGCTCGCGAAAGTCGCCGTCGTTTACCTCGGCACGCACGCGAATCCGACCACCGCGGCGGCGCGCGTCGTGTTGCCGACGCGTACCGTGTTCGAGAAGAACGGTACCTTCATCAATCAGCAGTTCCGGATCCAGAAGTTCGCGAAGGCGGTTCCCGGTCCGGCCGGCGCGACCGATGATCTGACAGCGCTCGCGCAGTTGCTCGCGATAGTCCAGGCCGGTCCAGCGTTGCCGACCGACATCAACGCGCTCTGGAAGCATATCGCCGCCGAGGTGCCGGCGCTCGACACGATGAGCTTTGGCAATATTCCATGGGGCGGCCTGCTGCTCGACGGCAGCGCGTGGGCGGACCAGCCGTTCGTCGAAGGCGAATCACTCCACTACAAGGGCCCGTCGCGCGCCGCGAACCCCGAGGCCAGCAAGCCTTCGACACCGTCGAACTCATGAACGCGCTTCAGCTGTCCATCGACGTGGTAGGGACGGACCGCCGGGCCGTCTGGTTCGTCGTTGCTGGCGCGCCCAGCGGTCGCGCCCTACCTATTTCTGTTACCTCCCGTGATCGCTGACTTCTATTTCAACCTCCACCCGCTCATCCAGGGTCTGCTCAAGGGCCTGGCGGTGATCCTCGTGATCTTCCCGATCGCGGGCATCTGCTCGATGGCGGAGCGCAAGGTCGCGGCGTGGGTGCAGGATCGTCCGGGGCCGAACCGCGCCATCGTGCCGTGGATCGGGTGGATTCCGTTCCTCGGCCGGTTCCTGCAGCGGCTCGGCCTGTTTCACGTCATGGCCGACGGCGGCAAGATGCTCTTCAAGGAAGACTCCACGCCGGGACACGTAAACAAGTTCTACTTCATCGCGGCGCCGATCCTCGCGATGATCCCTGCGCTGACGACCGTGACCGTCGTGCCGTTCGGCGCCTACCTGGACGAGGCGGGGCGGTTGATCGCACTCGGACTCGCGCCGGTCGACATCGGCATCCTCGGCGTGTTTGCGGTCGCCTCGCTCAGCGTCTACTCGCTGATCCTCGCCGGCTGGGCCTCGAATTCGAAGTATCCGTTCCTCGGGAGCATTCGCGCCTCGGCGCAGCTGATCTCCTACGAGCTTTCGATGACGCTCGCCGTGCTGCCGGTTTTCCTCTGGATCAACACGCCCGGCGCGGAGGCGACGATGGGCTTCACGCGTGCGGTCGAGATGCAGAGCGGCACGTTCCCGCAGCTCAACGGACTCTGGTTCGGCTTCTACATGCCGGTGTCCGCGTTCATCTTCCTCGTCGCGCTGTTTGCCGAAACGAATCGCCAGCCGTTCGACACGATCGAGTCGGAGGCGGACCTTGTCGGCAGTTTCCACACCGAATACGGCGCGTTCAAGTGGGGCCTGTTCTTTGTCGCGGAGTATTCGCACATGATCGTGGGTTCCGCGGTGTTCATGCTGCTCTTCGGCGGCGGTTGGAATCCGCTGCCCTGGCTCCCGCTCACCACGCTGGCCGAGTGGCTGAACCTCACCAGCCACCCCTTCCTGCTCGGCGTGTTGTCGATCGTCATCTTCCTCGCGAAGGTCCTCGCGATGATCTTCTTCTTCATGTGGGTCCGCTGGACGCTGCCGCGGTTCCGCTACGACCAGGTGATGCAGATCGGCTGGCGCAAGCTTCTCCCGCTCTCCATCGCCAATCTCATTTTCTACGCGGCGGTCATCGCCGCGAAGGACCTGCAGCTGGGGCTGCCCGCCTACGCGGTGATCGCCGTGGCCACGCTCGGGTTCCTGGCCTTCATGTTCCGGCCGCAGAAAGCTGCGACAATCTAACTCCTTCCCAATGCCCGTCGTCCCCGTCGAACGTAAGCCGCTCACTCTCGCCGAGCGCACCTACATCCCGCAAATCCTCGGCGGGCTGAAGACCACGTTCCGCCATCTCGTCCGCAAGAAGCAGACGATGGAGTATCCGGAGCAGCGGCCGGCAATCCCGCCCGGCTATCGCGGCGTGCCCACGCTGGTGAAGGATCCGAACGGCCGCGAGAAATGCGTCTCCTGCCAGTTGTGCGAATTCGTCTGCCCGCCGAAGGCGATCCGGATCTGGCCGGGCGAGATTGCCGCCGATGCGCCGACCGCGCACGTCGAGCGCGCGCCACGCGAGTTCGAGATCGACATGCTCCGCTGCATCTACTGCGGCATGTGCCAGGAGGTTTGTCCCGAGGAGGCGATTTTCCTGCAGCAGCAGTACACGATGACCGGCTACACCCGCGCCGAAATGGTCAACAACAAGCAGCGGCTCTACGAGCTCGGCGGCACGCTGCCCGACCAGCATTTCAAATGGGACAAGAAGAAGGCCGCCGAGCTGCACAACAAGGCGCACCACTGAGATCATGGCCTCGTTCCTCTTCAACGTCTTCGTCCTGCTCGCGGTGATTGCCGCGCTCGGCGCCGTGCTCAATCGCAACACGGTCAACGCCGCGATGTGCTTCATGCTTTCGTTGATCGGCGTGACGGGCCTCTTCGTGATGCTCGAGGCCTACCTGCTCGCGTTCGTGCTGCTGCTGGTCTATGCGGGGGCAGTCGCCGCGCTGTTCCTCTTTATCGTGATGCTGCTCGACACCCACACGACTAAGGTTCGCCCGCGCCGGCCGCTCGGCATGTTCGCGACGCTGGTCTCCGTCGCGCTGCTCGCGGTCGGCGTGCTCACACTTTATCAGGCGCCCGGCCTTGCCGCCGCGCCGGTACCAACCGCCGTCGGCGCTTCGCTCAAGGTCTACGCGTACGAGCTGTTCACCACCTACCTGCTGCCGGTGCAGATCGTCGGTTTCCTCCTGCTCATCGCGATGCTCGGCGTGATCGTGCTCAGCAAGAAGTTCGACACCACGGAGGGAGCGAAATGATCCCGGCCACGCTCAACACCTACCTCGTGCTCAGTGCCGTGCTGTTCGCGATCGGCTTCATCGGTGTGCTCTTCCGCCGCAATACGCTGATCCTGTTCATGGGACTCGAGCTGATGCTCGTCGCGTCGACGCTCGGCTTCGTCGCATTCTCCCGGTTCAACGGGACCGGCGGCGGCAACGTGTTTGTGTTCTTCATCCTGACCGTCGCCGCGGCGGAGGTCGCCGTCGGTCTCGCCATCATCGTTGCGCTCTTCCGCAAGCGCCAGACGGTCGAGGTCGACGAACTCAACAGCCTGAAAAACTGAGGCGATTTCTGTCACAGAGACCACAGAGCCCAGACACAGAGATCACAGAGAAATACAACATGACACCGGGTATTAGCAGCGTTCCGACATCCGCCGACCAGCGACTCTCTGTGGTCTCTCGGCTGCGCTCTGTGCGCTCTGGGGCCCTGCCCGATTTCTGTTCATGACGCCGACCCAGCTCGCTTTGCTCGTCCTGCTTCTGCCGCTCGCCTCGGCGGCGGTGATCGCGTTGTTCCTCCGTCGGGCCGGTGAGATCGCGGCCGTGGTTTCTGTGCTCGCGGCCGCGGGGATCGCCACCGGCGCGTTGATCCTCGCCTTCGGCAATCACCGTTTCGAAGCGACCGCCGAGTGGCTGCGGCTGGGCGACTTCTCGTTCCCGCTTGGGTTCAAGTTCGATGATCTCGCCGCGCTGATGCTCTTCGTCGTCGGCGTCGTGGGTTTCTTCATCCACGTCTTTTCGTTCGGTTACATGCGCGAGGACACCGCCAAGGCGCGCTACTTCGGCGGACTCTCGATCTTCATGTTCTCGATGATCGGCATCACCGTCGCCGACAATCTGTTCATGATGTTCGTTTTTTGGGAGCTGGTCGGCTTCAGCTCCTGGCTGCTGATCGGCCACTGGCACGAGCGTCCGTCCGCCAGCGCCGCCGCCAAAAAAGCTTTCATCGTCAATCGCGTGGGCGACTTTGGTTTCCTGCTCGGTATCGCGATGTGTTACTGGGTTCACGGCACGGTGACTCTCAGCGAACTCGACGGCGTGCAGCCGGTCGGCGCGCTGCTGCCGCTGCTGCTGTTCTGCGGCGCCGTCGGCAAGTCCGCGCAGATGCCACTGCAGGTCTGGCTGCCCGACGCGATGGAGGGCCCGACGCCGGTCTCCGCCTTGATCCACGCGGCCACGATGGTCGCCGCCGGCATCTACATGCTGTGCCGGATCAACGTGCTGATGGTGCCCGAGGCGCTCACCGTGATCATGTGGGTCGGCACCGCCACTGCGCTCTACGCCGCGCTCTGCGCCATCGTGCAGAGCGACATCAAAAAGGTCCTCGCTTACTCCACGCTCTCCCAACTCGGCTACATGGTGGCGGCGTTCGGACTCGGTTCGCTCGCGGAGCGACACGAGATGGGCGGCGCCGTGCACGAGATCGTGATCGCCGCCGGCGTGGGCGCGGCGATGTTCCACCTCGTCACGCACGCCTTTTTCAAGGCACTGCTCTTCCTCGGCTCTGGCTCGGTCATCCACGGCTGTCACCACGAACAGGACATTTTCAAGATGGGCGGACTGGTGAAGCGGATGCCGGTCACGTTCGCCACCTTCACGATCGGCGTGCTCGCGATCATTGGCATGCCGGGACTCGCCGGCTTTTTCTCGAAGGACGCGATCCTGCTCCTCGCGTACCAAAAGAATGCCGCCGTCTTCGTGGTGCTCGCATTCACCGCGATCCTCACCGCGTGCTATATGGTGCGCGTGTGGAAGATCACCTTCTTCGGCGCGCCACGCAGCGAACACGCGGAGCATGCACACGAAAGCGGCAGCGTGTTGACGATGCCGCTGATCGTTCTCGCCGCGCTCGCGATCCTGGGCGGCTACATCGGCCTCTATCCCGACGTGTTCACCGGCGTGCTCGATCTTGTGCCCGAGGCGCACGGCAGCACGCATACCACGATCCTGCTGACGAGCCTGGCGGTGATGGTGATCGGCGCGGGAGCCGGCTACGCCTTCTATCGGCCGGGGGCCGAGGACGCCCTCGCGGTGAAGTCGCCCGGTGCGTTCACCTCGCTGGTTGGACTGCGCAATTCGTTCGACGCCGCCTACGATTACTACGTGGCGAAAGTGCAGCAGCGGTTCGCGATGCTGCTGAACTTCCTCGAGCAGATCTTCCTCGCCGGCCTGATCATCCGCGGACTCGCCGGCGTGGTCGGACTTTTCGGGCTCGGCGCGCGCGCCGTGCACGTCGGCAAGCTGAACGCTTACGTGTATTGGTTCCTCGGCGGCGTCGCCGTCCTCTGGCTGTTCGCGAAGGGAGTGCTGTGATGAGCTTCGATGTCGAACCTTTTCTACAGAAGGCAACGAAGGGAACGAAGGTCTCCTCGTTTGCCGGCGATACTTCGTTTCCTTCGTTCTCTTCTGTAATGATTCCGATCGGATCGAGCCATGTGAATCCGTGTAATCGGTGGTTGGTTTGTGTCCGGCTTTCGCGATGAGCAATCTGCCCTTCGATCCTCTCCTCGTCTCGATCGCGTCCCCGCTCGCGCTGGCGCTCGCCATCGCCGCCGGGCTGCCGAAACGCTGGTCGGTCCGACTGGCCTACGTGGCGTTCGGAATTCCCGCGCTGCTCGCGCTGCACGTATGGTGGCACTTCAGCGCCGTTCCGCAGGAGAACGGCTACGCGTTTTTGACGAACTATCCGACGGGGCTCAGCGCCTATGGCATCGGCCTCAAGCTGGGGCTCAACGGCATCTCGCTGCCGCTGTTTGTGCTCGCCGCGCTCGTCGGCCTCGCGGCCGGCCTCTACGCGATCCAATCACAGGCGGAGCGACTGAAGATTTACCTGATGCTCCTGCTGATCATGCAGGGCGGACTGCTGGGCGTGTTCGCGAGCGTCGACGTCTTCTTCTTCTATTTTTTCCACGAACTCGCGCTGATTCCGACGTTCATCATGGTCGGCGTGTGGGGAGGCCGCGATCGCAGCTACGCCGCGATGAAGCTGACGATCTATCTCACCGTGGGCGCGATGCTGTCGCTGCTGGGGCTGATCGCGCTCTACGTGAAGAGTGGGGCGAACTCCTTCGACCTGATCACGCTGCGCCAATACGTCGCCGGCCAGCCGCTGGGCGAGACGCTGCAGCAGAATATCTTTGCGGTGCTGATGTTCGGGTTCGGCATCCTGGTTTCGCTCTGGCCGTTCCACACCTGGGCGCCGCTGGGCTACGGCGCGGCTCCCAGCTCGGCCGCGATGCTGCACGCCGGCGTGCTCAAGAAGTTCGGCTTGTACGGTCTCATTCAGGTTGCGCTACCGCTGCTGCCCGCCGGCCTTGCGCACTGGTCGCACCCGCTGGCGTGGCTCGCTGTGATCGGCAATGTGCTCGTCGTCGGCCTCATCACGATGGCGCAACGCGACCTGAAGCAGATGATCGGTTACAGCTCGGTCATGCACATGGGTTATGCGTTCCTCGGCATCGCGGCGGGCAGCACGCTCGGCGTCGGCGGCGTCGTGATGATCATGGTGGCACACGGCCTCTCGGTGGCGCTGTTGTTCCTGCTGGCGACGTCGATTCATCATCGTACGCACACGTTCGCCATGGACGAGATGGGCGGACTTGCGCAGAAAACGCCGGTGCTCGCCGCGTTCTTCACCGCGGCGACATTCGCGAGCATCGGGCTGCCAGGCTTCGCAAATTTCTGGGGCGAGTTCACCATCTTCATCGCGCTGTGGCGGTTTTCACCGTTGATCACGGCGCTGGCGGTGAGCGGCATCATCATTTCCGCGATCTATGGGTTGCGCTCGGTGGCGAACGTTTTCTTCGGCGCGCCGACCGCCGCGCTGGCGACCGTCACGGCGCAGCATCCGCCGGCCGATCTCCGCTGGTCCGAGAAGGTGCCCGCGTTGATCCTGCTCGCGGCGCTGCTTTTTGTCGGCTTCTGGCCGAAGTCGATCTCCACGCCGATCAACGCCGCGTTGAGCGCATCCGCGCCCGCCGCAGCCATTCAAACCGCCGTCGCCCGCTAATCACGCGAATGGACGCGAACCTGAAAGCCTTTCTCCGCGCGGAACGCGATACCACCGCCGATCGTCCGGTGGATCACCGCAGGCTGGTCGCCCGCATAAACGATCGTATCCCTTCCCGGCCCCGCGCCGTTCGCGTGGATTCGCGTGATTCGCGGGCTCTTCCGACGTCGCCATGAATCTCGAAGCCGTCAAACACGCCGCCTCGTTGAACGAGTGGTCCGGGCTCATCCCCGAGATCGCACTCGGCTGCCTCGCGTTGCTGCTGCTCGTGGTGGAGATGGTGCTGCCGAAAAAACGGCACGACCTCATCGCGACGATCGCGATCATCGGCCAGTTTGGCATTCTCGGCTGGGTTGCGTGGGACTTCCATTCGCCGTTCCTCGGACGCAACGACGCGTTCAGCGGCCTGCTCCAGTTCAGCTATGTGGGCCAGGCGATGCGCGTGTTCTTCCTCCTGTCGTCGATTTTTGTCAGCATTCTCGCACGCGTCAGCCTCGCGAAACAGCAGCTGCCGCGGATCGAGTTTTACCACATCGTGCTCGTGGCCACCGCGGCGATGATGCTGCTCGCGCAGGCGAACCACTTCGTCCTGTTCTTTGTCGCGCTGGAGACGCTCACGGTCGGACTTTACATTCTGGTCAGTTACTTCCGCACGAGCCCGCTGTCGCTGGAGGCGGGGCTGAAATACCTGATCATGGGTGCGCTGAGCTCGTCGCTGCTGCTGTTCGGCATCGTCCTGCTCTACGGCGTCGCCGGCAATCCGGCGCTCGAGGGCCACACGGCGGATCCGATGAATTTTGCCGCGCTCACGCGGTTCCTCGCGCTCAATCCGGACAACTTCCTCGCGGCCGCTGGCATCGTATTGGTGCTGTCCGGCATCGCCTTCAAGATCGGCGCGTTTCCGTTCCAGATCTGGATTCCCGACGTGTATCAAGGGGCGCCCACGCCCACGACCGCGTTCCTCGCCGTGTCGTCAAAGGCAGCCGGATTCGCGATCCTGCTCGTGCTGGTGAACAGCGTGTTCGGGCCGTACTGGTGGCTCGTCCAGCCGGTGTTGGTCGCGATGGCGGTGGCTACGATCCTGTTCGGCAACATCGCCGCGCTCACCCAGCACAACGTAAAGCGGTTGATTGGTCTCTCCGGCGTGTCGCACGCGGGCTTTCTGCTGATCGGCATCATCGCGTCGCATTCGGTTCCGTCCGCCGTCGGCGCGGTGCTGTTTTACCTGTTCGCGTACCTGCTCGCGACGTTCGCGGTATTCGGGGTGATGGCGCATCTGGCGGGCGCCGACGACGCCGAACAGGAACTCGATCACTACGCCGGGCTCGCGAAGGAGGATCCCTTCCTCGCGGCCATCCTGGCGGTCGCGCTCGGCTCGCTCGCTGGCATCCCGCCGCTCGCCGGGTTCATGGGAAAACTCTTCGTGTTCATTGCGGCATTCAAGGCCGGCTTCTACGGGCTGCTCGCCGTCGCGATCGTGGGCGTGGTGATCTCGATCTATTACTATTTCGGCTGGATCAAGGCCGCGTTCTTCGAGACGTGGACGCCCCCGGCTGACGCAGTGAACCCGCGGCCGGCGCGGACCCCAGTCGGCGCAGCCGCAGGCGTCGCGCTCGCGACGCTGGCGCTGTGCTCGATCCTTTTCGGCGTCTATCAGGGCCCCCTCGGCGCCTGGCTGCTCGCGCGCTGAGCAGCGCCGATTTGTAGAGCGGGGCTCGCCTGACCCGCCGCAGAGAGTGGCGTTCGGACTTGCGCGCAACCGGCGGGATCAGGAGATCTCGCCCTACAGGATGACCTGTCGCCGGCCGGGGGACTGATCGAATCATCTCGCTACCGCCAGAAGCCCTCGATGAAAACGTAGCTCCCGCCGCGGTGGTCCCAGCGCGGCGCCACCCAATGCCCATGCCCGTGTGGCGGCCGGGTCCAGTAGCCGGACACCCACACGTGATGGCCGTGCCGTAGCGCCCAGTATCCGTCGATCCATACGTAAGCGCGACCTGGTCGATAGCCGCGATGCTCTCGCCGCGGCGGGGGAGGCGGCGTGGTGATCACGACGGTCGGGCCCGTGGGTGCGGCGACAGCGACTGGCGGCGGTGGCGTCGTCGGCTGCGTTTGAGTCACTTGCCAATAGCCGTCCGTCCACGATTGCGCCGCGGCGTCCCAACGGGGCGCAACCCACACCGCGCTGGGCTGCGGCGGCTGCACCCACGCGGCCGGGATCCAGACCCACTGCTGGTTCTGCCAAGTATAGTGGCCCTCGATCCAAACATAGTCTGGCGTCGGCGGCAGCGTGCGCGCCTCTGACACCCGCACGGGTGGCGGCCGCGCGATGATGATCGGCGCCGGCCGGCCAATCGTCACGCCAACCGATACATGGGTGCCGGCGAAAGCGGCCAAAGGCGCACCACACGCTAGCGCAATCAGGATGATTTTTGCATTCATGCCGGTGAGAGTGTTGGCCGAATTGACGGCGCGGCGGGAAAGCGGGTTACGGGGACGTCAGCCTCACCTGCTTGGACGCTTTCACGATTCCCGTCTTGCGCCTTTTGTGCCTCTTTGCGGCCATTCTCCTACTCCATGCGCATCACCGGACTCGCCCTCGTTCCTCCTCCTTCCGCGGCCGACCTCCCCAAAGTCACCCCCGAACTCCTCGCCTCGGTGCTCGCCCGCTATTCGCGCAGCAACGAGGGCATCGCCTCCATCCTTTCCAAGGTCGACCTCGCCAATCCCGACGCCTCCATCGATCGGATCCTTAAGTTCGTCGACTACGGTCACGCTTCGATCGGCGGGCTCACGGGTGGACTCGCCATCGCGCTGGACGGCGTCTCGATGTGGCTCGCCTACAAACTTTTTGAGCTCGCGCCCATGGCCGATGGCCAGGAGTCGAGCACGCGCTACATCACGATGGATCCGGCGAATCTGCCGCTGCCCGCTGAACTCGGCGTGCCGGAGGATCTCGCGCCGCGCTGGCTCGCGCTCATGGGCGACGCGTTCGCCGCCTACAACGCGGAATATCAGCGGCTCGACGCCGCCGCGCTCGCGAATCCTTCGCTGGTACGCGTGCCACCCGACGCGAAGCCCGCCGTCGTCGCGCGGCTGCGCAAGAACTACGCGCTGGATCGCGCGCGCTACTTCATTCCGCTCGCCACCCGTACGAACGTCGGCCTCGTCCAGACGGCGCGAATGTGGGCGACCACGGTGAAGCATCTCGACTCGCTTGCGCATCCGGAAGCGCGGGCCGCCGCGAAGCTGATCCGCGACGAGTTGATGAAACAGGCGCCGCGGCTGATGCGGCACAGTTTCGCCGACCCGTCCTACGCGGTGCAGGCCGAACAGGAACTCGCCACGAGCCTGAAGCTCGGCCAGGAGCGGCTTTCGTCCGCCTCCCTTGCCGACGAGGTTTGGGTGCACGTGGATCGCGCCACGCCGCCATGGCTGCCCGAGGCGCAGCCGATCGCCGAGGCGCTGCGCCATCGCGCCAATCGCTACGGCCATCAGGGCTCGGCCACGCGTCGGATGCGCGTGACCTTTGCCTGGAACAACATGGCGCTGGCCGAGCTCCGTGACCTCAACCGCCACCGCACCGGACACCGGTACACGCCGTTGATCCAGGCCGGATTCTATTTGCCGGCCGAGATCGATCGCGCGCCGCACGCGCGGCTGCTGCAGGGGCAACTCGAACTCACGCGCGAACTGATGCGTCGCGGTTCGCCGGCCTACGTTTACTCACTGCTGCTCGGCGCGCAGACGCCGTTCGAGCACAGCACGCACGCCGACAAATTCATCTACGAGGCCGAACTGCGCACCGGGATGGGCGCGCATTTCCGCTACGCGGAACACTTGAGCGCGGCACTGCACGCGTTTTTCGTGCAAGTTCCCGAGGCCCGCAACTGGGTCGTCGAAGGGACCGCGGAACCTGAGTAAACTGAACCGTACCCGAGCGACGGCGCGCACGTCCATGCGCAGCGCGGTTGCGGTCCGTCGCCTGCCAACCCACGGGCGGGACGCCCGCGCCACGTGGCATGAGCAGCTTGCCCGCCGTAGCTTTCGTCGGAGGCCGGGTCCCGCCCTGGCCAGAAAGTGTGACGTGCGCCGCCCGGTCATCGACCCACTAAAGGGTTGCCGCTACGACGGGCCGTGGCTTGCTTTCGGATGACGCGCATGAAGCTGTCCGGCTCCACCTTTGTCTGGCTGGCGGGAATCGGGTTCGTCTGGGCAATGAGCTCCGCGCAGGCGGCGGGAGTCGAACCCGGGGCAGGAAATTTGGATCGTTTCAGTGCGTCGGCCCGACCGGTGGAAACGTTCCGCGCGTCCGGTGACGCGCTTCGGCTGCCGCGCGGTCGCAGCACCGCGTATCCGCGCCTTGCTTCCGGGTTGCTCCGCCCTGACCGGCAACGCGCGGCGGGTTTTCTGATGGCGCGCAGCCCCGTCGAGCGCGTCCGGATCGGCCGCACACCGCAGCTGCGTCGAGCTGGCGGCGTCCCGTTCAACCGTTTTGTTTTCCGACGCGAGGGGGCCGAGGCTCTGGGCCGGTGAAAAGACGCGCATGAAGACCTTTCGCTTGCTCCAGTTCAACATGCAGTTCGGCCAGGGCTGGGACGAGGCCGCGCCGGACGCTGCGCCGATCCGGATTGAGCAGACGATTGCGGAAATCCGGCGCCATGACGCCGACGTGATCATGCTGCAGGAGGTCGAGCACGCGCTGCCGGAGGGACGCCAGGTCGAGCCGGCGCCGAACTACACGCGGTTGCGCGAAACGTTGCGCGACTACGACAGCTGGTTCGCGTATCCGAAAGCGGATCCGCGCGAGCTGCCGTTCGGGATCGGGCTCGCGATTTTTTCGCGCACGCCGTTGCGCGAGCGCCGGAAAATTGATCTGCCGTCACCCCCGGTGGAGTTTGAGTTCGAAGGCCGGCGGACGACGCCCACCGACCGGGCGATGATCGGGGCCAAGACCACCCTGCTGGGTCGCGAGGTGCAGCTGTTCAACACGCACCTGCTCGCGTTCTTCATGCTGCACACGAGCAGCGCGCGGCATCCCGAGCAACGCCGCCGGGTCGTGGCCGAACTCGCCGCCTGTGAGGGACCCACCTTGCTGAGCGGTGATTTCAACGTGAGCGGCCACGACGCGTTGATCGCGCAATTCGCACCCGCCGGATTCTCGACCGTGCAGCGCACCAAAACCACCTGGCGCCGCCGGCCGTATATTCTCGATCACATCTTCTACAACGCGCCGTTGCGTGCGGTGCAGCATGCGGTGAGCCCGACGCTCGCATCGGACCATCACGCGCTGGTGGCGGATTTCGAGTTTTCCGAGTAGCCGGGGGTGTCCGACCTGCCGCTCCGCGAAAGGCAGCGGCGCCTCAAGGGTAACGCGCCCTACGTTGCGCGCCGAACACGTTCCTTTTCCTCTTCGCGCTCCTCTTCGATCCGTGCCCGCTCGCTCACGATCTGCTGCTGGATTTTCTGGTATTCGTCGGCCTTGCCGTCGGCGAGGGCGTCGTTGAGTTGCTTCTTCAGAAAAATCTCCCGCTCCGCGAGCTTGCCCTGATAAATGCGATCAATCTCGGCCAACCGTTCCTTCTGCTCCCGGGTGAGCGGTCGGCTGGAATCGGGGTCGGATTTGGCGAGTCGCTCCATGGCGAGTTCGTAGGCGCTTTTCATCGGCTCCACGAAACACAGGAAATCGACGAAAGAAAGCAATTGCTGCGACGCTCGCGGAGCGAGCGCCTGCCTTGGTGGGTCTCGACACGCGTATGCGGCCCGTCTCAGCCGAAGCGCACGGCGAAGGCGAGCGTCGCGGCCACGACGGCAAACGGCAGCCAGAAGCCGCGTTGCCAGCCGGCCCACCGGCCGGCGTAACCGCTCACCATCGTGCCGAGCAGCGCGGCCAGCGCGCAACCGCCGAGCCACGGTGGGCGGAAGCTCGCGTTGAACCATGCGCCCGGCAGCGACACGAAAGCCTCGACGCCCGCGTCGATGCCCCAGAGCAGAAGCGCCGCGGCATGGTTCGCCAGCACACTGCCGGTGGTAAACCCGAGCACGCCGCAAACCATCGAGACGAATCCCGCGAGAATGACCGCGCTGGCCGCCGGAATCAGCCACAGGTTCGCCAGCAGCGAGCCCGGCGTGAACAGGCCGAAGAACATGATCCCGGTCACGGCGCTGACGAGCGAGGCCGCGATGCCGATCGCGACGGCGGTGAGCGTGGCGTGCCACCCGGCCGCGCGCGCGCGATGATGCCAGCGCCAGGTCGCGCGCGGGAGATCTTGGAACCACGCCAGCCGCGCGTGCAGTTGATCCGCGAGCGGGAGCCCGAACAGCAGCAGCGCGAGCACGATCCCGTAGCTCATCTGAAAACTCGAACTGAACACCTGCATCGGCGCGAAAACCGCGACGAGCAGCGCCGAGGCGGCGAGCGCCGAAAGCGGATTGCGGGGAACGCACAACACGAGCGAGGCCTGCACCAGCGCCACCATTACGAACGCCCGCACCGCCGAGGGCGCCGCACCAGTGATGTCGACGTAGAGCCACAACGCGACGCAGCCGATCACGAATTGCAGGATCCGCGGCAGCCGCAGCAGCAACAGCAGCGCGTAGAGTCCGCCCGCGATCGCCGCGATGTGCAGCCCGCTGATCGAAAACACGTGCATCGTGCCGCTTTGCCGGAACACCGTCTTCTGCTCATCGCTCAGCTCGTGCTGCTCGCCGAGCAGCATGGCGCGATACACGCCGACGAGTCCCGGCCGTTTCGCCTCGATGCCGGCACCGAGAATCGCCGTGAACCGCTGCGCCTGCCGGGCGCAGAACCGGTGGTAGGCGGAACCGGGCCGCTCCTCCGCCAGCACCCGTCCGCGCGACATCCGAAAATTGATGCCCGCATTCGCGAGATATCCGTCGAACGATGTGGCCGGCGGATCGCGCGGGAGCGCGGCGATGATGCCCACCGCGGAAATCACGGCCGAGCGGACCGGCGACGGGACTCCTGCCCGGGTGTTGAGCGAGAAGTAGACGCGCTGTCCGGCGAGTTCCTGCAACGGATCGTTGGCGGTGCGAATCGTGGCGAGTCCGGCGACGCGCCTGCCCTCGGCCTGCGGGAAAAGCCGGTCGACTTGCAGGCTGAGTCGGGCTTCGCGCGGAGGAAGTGCGTACCAATCGGCGATGACGGGCCGGTGCAACGCATAGCTTGCCGCGCCCGTCAGCAGCATCGTCACGACAAGACAAGGTACCGCCGCGGCACGATTCGTCCGGCTGGCCAGCAAGGCTGCGAGGCCAGTCGCGCTCGCGAGGGCGAGCAGCCATCCGGGGGGCGGCAAGGCGAACAGGCGCGCCAGCACGAGACCGGCGATCATCGGCAGCACCAGCCAGAGCAGCGGGGCGCGGTGTCCGAGACTGCGGCTCGTCATGCCGCGAGCCTAGCTGCGGCGCACCGCGTTGAAACGCCAATTATCAGCGAGACCTGATGTGGCGGAAACAGCAGGCCTCGCCCGAGCAGGCTACGAAATCCGCGAGTAGATCTTCTGCAGCATCGCGAGCGACGGGCTCACGGATGGGGCGACAGGTTTCGGCCCGGACAGGCTGAACCGCAGCAGGAGCTGTTCGTTTTCCTTATCGAGCTGGAGAATCTGCAGGATCCGGCCGCGGGTGTGCTCGAGCAGTTCACGTGCTTCCGGCTCGCGCAGCCGGCCGGCGGGAATTGTGCGCAGGTCGGCCAAGGAAGCGTCCAGTCGCTTCAACAGCTCGCCTTTGCGCTGAACGAGCTCGGCGGAAAGCGGGCGCTGCTGCTGGCGGAGAAAACGATTCTCCTCGAGCGCGCACTGGTGCAGCTCGTCACAGAGCTGGCGGTGTTGGCGAAGGGCTTCGATCGGGGTCATGGGGGAAGGGCGCCTTTACATCAGCGTCCCGCGCCTGCCCGGTGGTCGAGTCGAAAAGTGCGGCCACTTGGCGATCCGTGTCACTCCGCCAGTCGACGTGCGTCAACCGGGCGCCAGCCAGCCGGGCGGTCTCGGTGACTTCGGGGGACGTTTGGCCCACCGAGGTGTCGACGATCACGCGGTAGGTTTTCGTGGCGCGATCGAGATCGCCGAGCCGCTCGTAGCACTGGGCGATCTGGTACGTGACCGGGATGCGCCACACCGGATCGTCGCTCAGCGCGGCCAGCCCATGGTAGATCGCCAGCGCGTTCAGGATGTCGCCGTTTTGAAAGAAACCATTGGCGAGCTGATTGCCCGTGCGGCGTTGCCAGTAGGCCCAGCGCTTCGAGTCGGCACTCGAACGGCTGCGCTCGGCGCGCAACAGATCGAGCGTGGCGGTGAGGGCCTCCTGCGGCCGGTTCAGCGTGCGCAGACTCGAAGCGAGCAGGTAGCGCGCTTGCGGGACATTTTCGTCGTCGGGCCACTGTTCGATGAACGAGCGCAGGCCGTTAGCGGCGCCTTCATTGTCACCGGCGAGCTGGAGCGAGTAGGCGGATTTGAACTGGGCACGGGCACGGTCCTCGGGCGCGAGGTCGAGCATCCGCAGCCGCGAGTAGAACTTGTTGGCTTCGGCGTAATCGCCGTTCTGAAAGTGCGTCTCGGCGACTTCGAACTGCGCCGTTTTCGCGAGCAACTGGTAGTGCTCGAAGCCGTGGTTGGCGGGCAGCTTCAACGTCGAATTGATGACGTTGTAGAACCGGGAGATCGCGAGCCGGGGTGCGCCCATGTCGCGCAAGGTGCGGCCGAGTTCGAGCAACGCGTCGGGCACGCGATCGTCGCTGGGAAAATCCTTGAGGAAGCGCTCGTAGATCGCGGCGGCTTTGGTGAGCGCGCCTTGCTTGCGGTGCATGTGCGCGAGCCCGAGCAGGGCGGCCTGCGTGGTCTCGAGCGGCGCTTTGCCGTCGAGGACCTGGCGGTAGGCGATCTCGGCCGCGTCGAAATCACCGCGCTCCGTAAGATTGCCGCCGAGTTTGACCAAGCCCTGCGATTCGCGGGCCGTCAGCGTAGGGGCCGCCACGCGGCGATTGGCTGGCAACGGCGCGGGCGCGGCGGCGGGTGGCTTCGGGGCCGGAGCGGTCTCCGCGCGAAGGGTGAGGAGCGTCAGCTGCGTCGCCAGCGCGGCCAGCGCGACGCGCGAGAGCGCAACAGAGCGCCCACGCAGCGTGGCGTGAAACGGTGGCGGGAGGACGGGGATCATTTCGGACTTTGCGTATAGGTCGCGGAGCTGGTCGGCAAGGGCGCGGCGGAAGTGGTCCCGCGCGGCACCGGCACGATCACGGTCGCGTCACCCGGATGTTCAGAAGGAATTTGAAAATAGGGCAGGAAATCCTCGGCCCGCACGCGCGGCCGGAGTTCATCCACCAGAATGGGAGCGGGCAGGCGCGCTGGCGTGGTGGACTCGCTGGCCTCCGCGGTCGCGGGAAGGACGGCGGGTGCAAGTACGGTGCTGGCGCCAGCCGGAGCTGTGGCGGGAAGCACGACATCCGGCCGGTCGGCCGCTTCGGGTGCCGTTTGCGGCGGTGCGCCGGCTGGCGGGCGTCCGGCCAGATCGGGCGGCGGGGTGGGCGCGAGGAACCGCATGGAAGGGGCGCCGATCGCAGGCAAATATGACTGGGGGGCTTCCACGATTCCACGGGCCCCGAAGACGGGCCGCGACCAGGCGCGGTCGGCCGCCAGGGAGGGGAGCAGAAGAAACACCAGGCAAGGCAGGGCCTGGCCGACGCCGCGCGGCGGCGCGGACGTTGGTTCGCGATGATTCATTGATAATACGACAGTCCATTGGTGGTGGATGTCTTGTATTCGCCCAGAAAGTCTATCGGCCCGGGCCCCGGAAACCTGAACGGTTTTACCGGCTTACTTTCGCCCTTCGGCCGATTGTTCGAACAGCTTGCGCAAACGCCGGCCGATCTCGTCGAGCCGGTAAGGCTTCTGCACAAAGTCGCGCTGGTTAAGCTGCTGAAATTCAGTGCGAACCTCCGGGGTGATGTGCCCGCTGATGACCAGAACCGGCAGGTTCGGCCGGGTGCTGCGGATGACTTTCAGGACCTGCACGCCGTTCGAGCCGGGGAGGTTCAAATCCAGCAGCACCGCGTCCAGCGGCCGGGACTTGTCGCAAATGATTTCGATGGCTTCGGAGCCGGTGGCGGCGGTGCAAACCTTGTAGCCCTTGCGCGTGAAAGCCGCCGACAGCAGCATCCGGAGCGGGCCTTCGTCATCGACCACGAGGATCGATTCCGTGCCGGGCGGGAATTCGCTGCTGTTGGTCACCGGGGCGGTGGCGGCGGTGTCGCTGGCCAGCGGCAGGTAGACGCGGAACGTGCTGCCGATCCCGACGGTGCTTTCGACGTCGATGAAGCCGTTGTGGCTGGTCGCGATGCCGTAGACGACCGCCAGACCCAGCCCCGTGCCCTGGTTTGACTGTTTTGTCGTGAAAAACGGCTCGAAAATGCGCGAGCAAACTTCCGGCGTCATCCCGCTGCCGCTGTCGGCAATGCTCAGGCAGGCGTAGCGTCGCACCGGCTCGGCGGAGTAGTGACGCGACTGCAATTCCGCGCCCAGCCGGATCGCGGTGGACACGACGATCGAGCCGCCGTCCGGCATCGCGTCGCGTGCGTTCACGCACAGGTTGAGCACGATTTGCTGCACTTGGGTCTGGTCCGCGAGGAGCGGCGGCAACTTTTCCGCGAGATCGAGGGTGAAGGTGATCGTGCGTGGGAACGTCTCGGACATCAGCGCCACGAGGTCGCGCGCGAGTTGGTTCAGGTCGACCGGGGCGTAGCGGATCTCGGCTTTGCGGCTGAAGGTGAGGATCTGCTTCACGAGCCCGCTGGCGCGCTGCGCGGCGCGGTGGATTTCCTGCAGGCTTTTCTGCATCACCGCCGGCTCCGCGGCGCCCTGCAGACAGAACTCGGAATAGCCGTGAATAATCGCGAGCAGGTTGTTGAAATCATGCGCGATGCCGCCGGCGAGCGTGCCGAGGCTCTCCATCTTGTGCGCCTGCCGCAGTTCCGCCTCGAGGGCTTTCCGGCTGGTGATGTCCTCGCGCATGCACAGGAGATTGGTAATCTCGCCGGTGGGATTGCGCAGACAGGAGACTTTCACCGATTCCCACACGGTCGTGCCGTCGGGCCGCCGCGTGGCGAGTTCGCCGCGCCATTCGCCGCCCGCGCGCACGGTGTCCCAGAACTTGCGGTAGGAATCCTCGTCGGGATGACCGTCGCGCAGGACTTCGATCTTGCGGTCGAGAATGTCTTCCAGGGTGCGGCCGGACACTTCGGTGAACTTCGGGTTCACGTATTGCGCGCGACCATCGAGATCGGTGATGACGATCGCGACCGGCGACTGCTCGATAGCGCGCGAAAGCCGATAAAACTGCTCCTCGGCCATCCGCTGCCGCGTGATGTCGCGCCCGACGCCGCGGACGGCGACGATGGCGCCGGACGCGTCGCGGATCGACGTCTTTTCCCAGGAAAACCAGCGCACGCCCTGCGGCGTTATCCAGCGGGACTCCGAAACGGCACGGTAGGGCGGCTCCGCGAGTTCGACGAACGTGGCGTTGAACGCGGCGAGATCGTCCGGGTGAATGAACTCCGCCATGAGCAAACCGGCGAGACCGGTCTGGGGACGGCCGAACTTGCGCGCGAAGGAGAGATTGGCTGCGATGAGCCGACCCTTCAGGTCGCGGCAATACGCGGGGTCAGCGCTGTTCTCCCACGGTCCGAGGCTGACATCGCCCGGCGACATCGCTCCGCCTGTGGTGGAATCACTCGTCAGGGTGGACATGGTGAAAGTCGGTCGAGAGCGGAGAGCCTAGAGCGAAAAGCAGGGCGCGCGGTTGCGCGGCGCGTAGTGGCACGGGCGTCCCGCCCGTGGCTTCGGATCACGGGCAAGATGCCCGTGCCACCGCCATAGTCCGGCGGCGACTCCGGCGATTCGTTCACCGGCTCTGGACTCTGGGCGCTGGACGCTGGTCTGCATCATGCGTTCACAGCAAACCCTGCAACATCGACGGCAGCCGATTCAGGGTGTTGGCGAGCGCGGCGCGGGCGAGCATGCCTTCCGGCCCTTCGGCGCCGTAGAGAATGCGCCAGCCGTCGAGCTTGAGCCAGGCTTCGTGTTCCACCGGTGCGACCGATTCGAAACCGCCGGTGATGCCGGCGTGCCGAACGACGTGATCGGCCACTTGAACCGCGGCAGCGAACATCTGATGCTGGGGCGCGCGAGCCGGGTCGTTGTGGTGCAGCACGGCGGTGATGATCTCATCCGAGATGCGATGCTGCTCCAGATAATACGCGCCGATCTTCGCATGATCCCATCCGATCAGCTCGCGTTCGAGCCGGCAAAAGGCCGCGGGCGTATGCGCGTGCATGCCGATCAACTGCTGGAGTTCGTCGGGAAACGCATTCGCCATGATGACCTTCCCGACGTTGTGCAGCAGGCCGATCAGGTAGTCGGTGTCATCGTCGATCTGAAAAGTCGTCGCGCTCAGGATTTCGCGCGTGAGGATCGCCGTGGCGATGCTGTGATTCCAGAGCTCCTTCCACGGGAGCGTGACAGAGTGGGTCTGGAGCTTTTCCAGCTCCTCGATCACGGGCGTGGCCATGGAGAGCTCGCGAATCTGTCGCAGCCCGAGATAAAAGACCGCCTCCTCGATGTTGTTGATCTGCGCGGAGAGCCCGTAGTACACCGAGTTCACCATCCGCAGCAGCCGCGCGGTCAGCGAAGGGTCGCGGCGAATGATCTGGGCGATCTGCGAATTCAGGCTCTGTTCCGAATGCAGCAGCTCGCTTAGCGCGCGGTTGATGCTCTGCAACGAGCCGAGTTTCGGACACGCTTCAATACGCCGCTTGATGACCGCCTCGGCGTAGGGTGCTTTCCTGGCGGGTGGAGGAGACATGGATTCGAGCAGAGGCGGATCGAGGAGCATCGATGACGAGACAAACAGAGCCGGGGGCGAAGACGCACTCGGCGAGAGGTTAATCGGTCCGTGCGGTTGCGGCTTGAGTGGTAACGCAATCATTGGCGGCGAGAAGGGCGAATGAGCACCGGCATGCGCGAGCCGGTGTGATTCGGACTGGCCGCCGGCCGCGCTTGGATCCATCTCCTTCAACCGTGACCTCCGCCAAACTCATTTCCCTGCTGCAAGCCGGCGCGGCGCACCATCGCGCCGGACGGCTGGTTCAGGCGGAGGCACAATACCGGCAGGCGGTGCTGGGCGCGCCCAAAAGCTTCGAAGCGCTGCACCTGCTCGGCCTGGTGAACTTCCAGTTGGGCCGAATGGCCGAGGCCGCGGATCTGCTGCAACGGGCGTTGCGCGTGAACCCCCAGTCGGCGCCCTGTGCGATGCAGTTGGGCATGGTGCTCGTGGCGCTGGGACGACACAAGGAAGCGGAGGCGCATCTGCGTGGCGTGGTGACACGCCAGCCGCAGCTGCACGAAGCCTGGACGCACCTGGCCCACTGCCTGAAGACCCAAAACCGGCTGCGCGAGGCGATCGACTGCTATCAGAAAGCCATCGAGTTGGAGCCGAAGGACGCGCTGGCGTGGTATAACTACGGCCTCACGTTGAGTCTCGCGGCGCGACCCCTGGAAGCTCTTGCCTGTCACGAACGCGCGCTCGCGATCGACCCGCATCACGCCGAGGCGCGGTTTGGTCGCGCGCAAGCATTGCAGCAAACGAACCGGATTCCCGAAGCGGTGGAAGACTATGGCCGCGTGCTCGCCCGGCAGCCGGGAAATCTCGAGGCGCGGAGCTACCGGTTGTTCGCGCTGCACTACCTCGAAGGGGTTTCGCGCGACCAACTGTTCGCGGAGCATGTGGAGTACGGACGAATCGCCGGCGGGCCCACGGTTCAGGCGTTCAAGAACGTGCCAGACCCGAACCGGCGGCTGCGGGTGGGCGTGCTGTCGCCTGATTTTCGGCTTCACGCCTGCGCCTACTTTATCGAGCCGCTCTTGCAGCACCTGAATCCGCGGGAGTTTGAGCTGTGTCTCTACCACAATCACCCGCGCGAAGACGAGGTGACCGCGCGTTTTCGGACGCGCGCCGCGGTGTGGCGAAATTTCGTGGGACGTTCGCATTCCTTCGTGGAGGCCACGATCCGCGAAGACGCGCCGGACGTCCTGATCGATCTGGCCGGCCACACGGGATTCAATCGGCTGCCGATCTTCGCCCATCGGCTGGCACCAGTGCAGATCACCTATCTCGGCTATCCCGATACGACCGGTGTCGCGGCGATGGATTATCGTTTCACCGACGCGCTCGCTGACCCGCCGGGTGAGGCGGACGCGTTGGCGACGGAGAAACTGGTGCGGTTTGCGCCGACGGCATGGGCCTATCTTGCGCCGCCCGACTCACTCGCACCCAACACGCGTGAACCGGCAGCGGATGGATCGGTGGTGTTCGGCAGCTTCAATAATCTCTCGAAGATCACCGATTCGATGCTGGCCGTGTGGGGCCGGCTGTTGAAGCAGGTGCCGAACGGCCGGCTGCTCCTGAAAGGGGTAGGCCTGTCGGAGCCTGAATCGCGCGGGCGCTACGTCGCCCGCATGGAGACGGCCGGGTTGCCCGTGGACCGCGTTGAACTGCTTGAACGCACTCCCGACACCGCAGCGCACCTGGCGCTGTACCATCGCGTCGACGTGGCGCTGGACACCTTCCCCTATCATGGCACGACCACGACCTGCGAGGCCTTGTGGATGGGTGTGCCGGTGGTGACGCTGGCGGGAGACCGGCATTCGTCGCGCGTAGGCGTGAGCCTGCTGAGCGCGGTCGGTCATTCGGAATGGATCGCGCACTCTGCGGATGACTACGTGGCCATCGCGCTGGCGCTCGCCGCGGATCCGGCGAGACGCGCCCAACTGCGCCGGGATTTGCGCGAGGGCCTGAAGCGCAGTCCGCTGCTTGATCATCCGGCGCAGGCGGCCCGATTCGCGGCGGGATTGCGGCAGTGTTGGGGCGAGTGGTGCTTGCGTCACGGAGCCCTCGGAACGTGAGCGTCGCGTGGCAGGGGTGTCCGGTCCTGTCAGAAAAGTGAGGTGCGCCTGCGATGGTCACGGCGCGGGAATTCGGCTTCACGTCGGCTGCGTTTTAGTCGATAAGACGCTCCGATGAGCGCCACTCCTATTCCGCGCGAGACGCTGCTGCATGTCGCGAAATCCATTCCCGCGGCCCCGCGCATTCTCGCCGAGCTCGGTCATCTGCTGCTCGACCCGAACTCCGACATGAGCGAAGTCACGGCGCTGCTGCGCCGCGATGCCTCGCTGACGGCGCGCATCATCCGGATCAGCAACAGCGCCTTCTACAATGCCGGACAGCCTTATGCCTCGTTGGAGGAGGCCCTCGCGCGCGTCGGCTACATGGAGGTTTACCGGCTAACGGGTTTCGCGGCGGTGTCGCAGGTTGCGGACAAGCCGCTGGCAATCTACGGCGTGAGCGGAGCGCAGGTGCGCGAAAATGCGCTGCTCACCGCTTTGGTGGCGGAGATCCTCGCGCCGCGCGCCGGCGTCGATGCGCGATTGGCGTACACGGCGGGGCTGTTGCGCTCGATGGGCAAGATCGCCTTGGACGGGCTGACGCGCAGTGGCAGCTATCGCGGCAGCTATCCCGGTCACTCGGCCGGGCCGCTCGCCACGTGGGAGGTGAACTTCGTCGGGATGAACAATTGTGAGGCGGCCGCGATCATTCTGAAGGAGTGGAGGTTCCCCGCGGAGACGGTGGAGGGAATCCGCGACCACTATCTCACTGCGGGCGAGGGTTCCCCGCTGGCGCGTTTGCTTAATGTGGCCTCGGGGGCGGCGGAGCGTGGCGGCCATCGGTTCCCGGGCGAACTGGACTATTGGAAGGCGCTGCCCGCCAAGTTCGAATACGGCGAGATTGCCGCCGAGGAAGTCGACGACGCGCTACAAGCAGCTTTAGAGCAATTCGGCCCGGTGCGCGCCGCGGTGAGCTGAGGCGGGCTGGCGGGCTTGAAAAGCCTGTAGCCGAGGTCGCTGACCTCGGAACAGGACATCCCCTCCGCCGAAATCTGGGTTCGTCGAGCCCGGCTACATCATCGTTCGAGCGGCTCTCCGTGGTGGGAGCATGCAAATAGAGGCCGGCAATTTCTGCCGGCACGTCGGGAAACGTCGGCACGTGATGATCAGGCCTGTAAAAAAAACGGGTTAGCTGCTGTTTAACAGCAGCTTGTATGTCGTTAAGTCGTCCCGGCGTGAAATTTGCATCTGCCGAGGTCCCATGCCTCTGGACGCGCTTTTGCCTCAACCCTTCGTCACGCCACAAACCCCTCAAGCGACCCCGGACGGCAAGCCGTCTGCTGCGCAGCCATGCGCGGCCGCGGTTGCAGCAGCCCGGAGTTGTCTCGCGACCTACCTGGCGGCACCGGCGTCGGCCGAAGCTTGGACCAATTTCAGCAACGCCGTGCAGGCTGCGGCGAACGCGGCGGCGGCGCTGCCGCACAGCGCGACCGATGCCATCCTGCGTGCGGATCTCGGCGAATTGATCCGCAAGGTTGTGGCCGCGGGAGTGCAGGAGCGACTGGCCGTGAGCGATGCCGCGGTTCCGGTCGCGAAAGGCTGGCCAGGGCTGGTTGCGCAGATGCTGCTGCGGCCGGCGTGGGCGATCGCCGTTTTACCGGAGCTGGAGCGTGTGCCGGAGTGGTTGATGCTTACCTGTGCGGAGTGGCTGTTCGCCGTGCCGGAGAGTTTCGCGGCACCGGGGCAGGCAGACGCCTACGCGGCGCACTGCGAGCGACAGCTCACCAAGCTGGTCGAAGGTGTGGAGCGGAATCCTGGGGCGCTTGCCGTCCGTACGGCGCTGGACCATTACCAGACTCGTTCGAACCAGGCGCTGCTGCGGTTGAGTTCGCAGAGCCTCCGTCGGCACGCCGAGCTGCACGCGCGGCTGATCGCGCGGCTCGAACGGAAAAAAATCAGCGTCGAACCGCCGGTGGCGATCGGTCGCGAGGGGCGGCTGCTGCGGTTGGGATTTGTGGTGCCGGAATTCGATGGCAGCGCGGCGATGCACGCTACGATGCCGCTGCTCGGTCATCTGGATCCGGATCGGTTCGAGACACAGGTTTTTATCCTGCGACCGACTGAGAACCGTTGGGAAAGCGCGGTCCGGCAAAGCGCCGCGCAGGTGCAGACCCTGCCGGCAGACGTGGCGGAGCAGGCGGCCCTGATCGCTGGATCGATGCTCGACGTGCTGGTTTTCTGTGGCGAACTGACAGGCAGTTTTGGCGACCTCGCGAAACTGGCGACGGCGCGGCTGGCGCCGCTGCAGGTTGCGACGTCGGCCCACCATGGGGGCACGACCGGCTTCGTGAACATCGATGTGTTCGTGGCGGGGGCGTTCACCGAGGTGGACAAGGATCCGGCGCAGTTCAGCGAGCGGCTGGCCGTGATGGCGGGGCCTGCGCGAACGTTCGATTTTGTGACGGGCACCGGAGCGGTCGAGACGCAGATCACGCGTGCCGACGTTGGACTGCCGGCGGATGCGGTGGTGTTCGCTGCCGCGGCGGACTGGACCCAGATCACACCGGAGGTTCTGGCTTCGTGGAGCCGGCTGCTGTCGGCGGTGCCGAACAGCCGGTTGTTGTTCCAGCGGACGGGCGCCGATGCTGTTGACGCGGACATCGCAGCACGCGCCTGCGCGGCGATCGATCGCGCGCTGGCCGGGGCTGGAATTGCTGATGACCGCAGCGTACTACTTACCGCGGTGCCGGCTTCGCAACACGAGCTGGAGGCGGTGCTTTCATTGGGGGACGTTTATCTCGACGTCAGCGGCGAGGATGCGGCGGCGGTAGCGGCGCTGAGCCGTGGCGTGCCAGTGGTGACGCACGCGGGCGCGCATCTGCGCGGTCAACGCGTGGCAGCGCTGCTACGCTCGATTGGCTGCAGCGAACTGATCGCGCCACGCGCTGAAGAGATGAACGGGCTGGTGGTAGGACTCGCGCGCAACGCCGAGCAGCGCGCCGGGCTGGCGGAACGGATTCGCAGCACGATGGCGTGCGTGGCCTGGCCATTCGACGCGCTCGCGACCGGCGACGCGTTCGGCGATGTGCTGGAGTCCGCGTTCGACGAAATGCTTTCCGTGGGCGAGCGAAAGCTCCACGGCAACGACGGGCCGATCCAAATCAACGGCGACGCGATCGCGCTGCCGGAGCATCTGCGGGCGGCCGAGCAGGCGTTGAGTGACGCTGACTATTTCAATGCAGCCGCCGAAGCGCGGCAGATGCTGCGGGCGCAGCCGGCAAACGCCGTGGCCCGTGCACTCCTCGGCCGAGCCCTGTTGGGCCTCGGTCAGGTCGCGCGTGCCGTGGACTACCTGTTGCCCGCGGTGGAAGCCGCCGACGCGAACGCGGCGCGCTGGCTCTATCTCGCGCAGGCGATGCATGGAAACGGCCAGAGCAGTGAGGCGATTCAGGCCTTGCAGACGAGTCTGCAGCTCGACGTCACGAACGGGGAGGCGTGGCTGATGTTGATCGACCTGGCGGAAGCCGTCGGCGCGACTGACCTCGCGCGCGATGCGTTCACCGAGCTGAAGCGCCACGCGCCGAATCACCCGCAGATCGCAGCGCTTTCCGCCCGCCTCGGCTGCTGAGTCATGCGCGTCCTGTTCGCGACAGGTTCGCCGGCCCGCTACATGGCGCCACCGCTGCTCGGTGACGAGCAGGTAAACTGCGGACCGGACTGGACGAACGAGGAAGTCGACGGCTACTACTTTTCCTTGGCGACGCCGGTCGGGGAATACGATCTCGCCACCGTCGCAGCACAGCTGGATTCCGATCAACCGATCGATGCGGTTGTCTGTCTAGTCGATGCCGCGTGGCGGAATCTGCCGCGAAATCTCGCGCAGTTTTCGTGCCCCAAGATTCTGCTCGTTGCCGATACTCACCACCTGCAACAGCCCATCAGCAGGATGCTGGAATATGCCACGAGTGAACCGTTCGATCGTGTCGTATTCCTGTACGATCGGCACCACGCGACGTTCTTCGAGCACGCCGGATTGCGGAACCTGTATTGGTTTCCGGGGCTGACGTTTCCGCACTCCGACGCGCTCGTAGCGTCGAGCCGGCAATCAATGCGGGAGCGGCAGATCGCGTTCGTGGGCCAAGCTGGCGGATTGCACCCACGGCGCACGCGGATGCTCGATGGACTTGTCGATGGCGGTCTCCCGGTTGCTCGCGCTGTGCTGTCGCAAACCGAAGGGCTCCAGCACTACGGCCGGTCAAGCATCGGGCTGAACGCCAGCCTCAATGGCGACCTCAACCTGCGAATTTTCGAGATTCTGTCGAGCGGCGCGCTGCTGCTCACGGATTGGCTAAGTCCGGCCGCGGGGCTCGGTCAGGTGTGGGCTGAAGGACGCGAAATGGCGACCTACCGGTCGCTTCCTGAGTTGGTTGAACGGGCCAGGCACTATCTCGGCCACCCCGAGGAGGCGGCGAGAATCGCGGCCGCAGGGGCGACGTGGTTCGATCAGCATTTCCGCTCGGACCAGCGACGCACCTTGTTCCAGGAACTGGTGTTCAACGGCACGCCGCCGCCGCTCTTTCCGGGCTTGTGCCGGACGACAGCAAGTTCAGTTCATTTCAGCCACGGGTTGGTGAGTGCGTATGAGTGCGTCCAGGAGATGCACCGCCAGCGCGAACGTGTGGTCGTCCGCTGCGCGCCCGATGTACCGGCGGAAATCTGCAGCCTTTGGACAACCCTGCCGCGCGTTGAGCCTGCGACGGATCCTGTGGCAGCGGTCGACCTCGAGGTGCAATCGAGCGATTGTTTTAAGCTGCCGGCCGGAACGACAGCCTCACGTATTTTAATTTGGGATATCGCCGGACAGGTCCCAAAGGGGGTGGCCTCGCAGCTCGCCGCGCTGAAGCTGGTGCGATCCGGCGAGGCCGAAGGTTTCTATGTGAGCGGAACGGCGCGCCGTCCTGCGGCACCGACGTTGGGCGAATTGCAGGAGGCTCGGCTCTTGATGGAACGGGGGCAGATTGCGGCGGCGCTGCCGCTGGCCCAAGCGGCCGTGAGAAAGAACCCGCGCAGCGTCGAGGTACTGGCCGTCCTCGCGGAGTTGGCGTTCGAGGCCGGACATCGTTCTTTTCTGGAAAAGATCATCAAGGACGCGCGAGCGATCGCTCCGCTCGATCCCCGGGTTCGCGCACTGGACGAGTTCTTGATGCCAGGTCGAGCGACGCGACGCGTGCCCCGACTTCTGGCCACCGGGTGGGCCTACTTTGGGCTGAAAGAATGGGCGCGCGCTGGAAGCTGTGCGTGCGAGGTTCTGCGGAGCGATCCGGATCAGGCCGAAGCGCACCTCCTCCTGGGACGGAGTTTGATGCGATCCGAGAACATTCGCGATGGGTTGACCTCGTTGCAGCGGGCAACGGAGCTTGCGCCTTCGGAGGCGGCGGCTTGGCGGGCGCTGGCGGAAGCGTACGCGCAGATCGAAGATGCAGCGGCCGCGCTAGTCGCCGCAGAGCGAGCACTCGAGCATGGTCGGGACGTCGACTACCGCTCCCATTTCCTAGTGGCTTGGGCCGCGCTTACGGTCACAAACCATGAGCGCGCCCGTGCGGTACTTGCTCAGATACTTCAGGCTCAGCCGGGCAACTTGCGGGCCAAGCGATGGCTCCTGCTGGCTGAGGGTCAGGCGAACATCCCCAAGGGGGAAATCTCGCCGTCGGCGAGAATTCCGCCAAGGGCCGCGCGAGACGCCTACGATCTTTTGGTGTGCGGCCTGGAGGTCAACGAGCACCACGGCGTGGGCGTTCTCCTTAAGCGTTTTTTCCCCGCGTCGCACTCCTTCGTCACCCTGCGTTCGCGCACGCAGTACAAGGGCGAAGAGTCCTTTGGGGCCATCAACATGGTCGCGCCATCGGCTGGGCTGTCCTTAAATGCGATTCGCCGCGATCTGAGCCTGCTCCTCGACGGACGCCGGATTCGACGAATCCTGTGCGTCCCCTATTACCTCGCCGATTTCCATCATGGCTATCTGGCGCGTGAACTGACGGGCGCGCCCCTTTGCACCTATGTGATGGACGACCAGAATGTCTATACTTCGAACGTGCCCGATTCCGCCGCGAAGCGGTTGTTCGAAGCTTCGGATCTGCGGCTCGCCATCTCGGAAGAAATGACGGCGTCCTACGAGCGGAAGTTTGGGACCACGTTCCACTTTGCGCCCCCCGTGCTCACCTCGAACGCGGACGCCGTCGTCAATGTTTGGGATAGGAGTACGGCGCCGGCCAATCGTGCGGCGATGCTGGGCAATGTTTGGACCTTCGCTCAGTTCGAGCGCTTGCGGGCCTTTACTCGCGCCACCGGTCTGACCATCGACTGGTTTGGAAGCGGTCCCAAAGCGGCATGGCTGGGCGTCGACCCGCTCGCATTGGCGAATGACGGGATTCACTGCGCTGGCTTCCTGCCCGAACGCGATCTCATCCGGCGGATAGCGACGTATCCGTTTGTCGTTATCCCGAGCGGCATGCTGGATGAAACGGAGGACAATGAGTCCTTCTCCCGGCTGAGCTTGCCTTCTCGGATGCTGTTCGTCCTGACGAAAACGTGCACACCGATGCTGGTGCTGGGCAGCCCTGACACTGCGGCCGGCCGGTTTGTGCTTCGCCATGGGGTTGGGCTTTGCACGAGCTACCGCCCGGACGAGGCGCAGCGTGCGATCAGGCGGATAACCGAGCCCGATACCCGCCAACGGTTTCTTGCTAACGCCCGAGCCGTCGCGCCGCGGTATGTTCTGCCAGATCCCGAGGCTTGGCTCTGGCGTTCTCTCTCGGGACGTCGAGTGCTGCCAGCTTCTTGGAACGCACCTGTTCCGGATCAAAACACGGCAGTCAGGATGGCCGGAGCAGTCTGAATTTTGGGATCTCATGAAACCAGCCGGAGAATTTGAAACTTCGTTTTTCCGACGCCTCGCGTCGTACGGTTACTCTCCACGTGTGATCTACGACGTGGGAGCAGCGAAGGGATACTGGTCCCGTATGGCGGCTGAAGTATTTTCCGCGGCAGAGTTTCACTTGTTCGAACCGCTTGCTGGTCACTTCCCCGACTATGAAGCGCCGATGAAGAGCGTCCTTAGCTCGCACGCCAGCTTCTCGCTGCATGCGATCGCGCTCGGCAACCAGACGGGCGAGCAGACAATCCACATGACACCCGATGGAGTCAGTTCCAGCCTCCATCCGATATGGGGCAGCAACATTTCGAAGCTGAAGATACCCTGCTGGCGACTGGATGAGTATGTCCAGGCACAACACATTCCGCCGCCTTCGGTGCTCAAAGTGGACTCGCAAGGAGCGGAGGCCCTTATCCTCGAGGGGGCTGGAGCACTCCTTGATACCACAGATCTGTTGTTCCTGGAGGCGTGGCTGGAACGTGGATATGGCCCGGAAACACCCCTCCTCACAGAGCTGAGCGAGGCCCTGCGCGGCCGGGGTTTCATTCTCGTTGAGATTGGTAATCCGTACTTCTCCGAGTGGCACCGCTTGGCCTCGGTTGACGCTTTCTTTCTTTCAAAACGCCTGATGCAAGAGATCAGGGAGCCCAGCAATGGGTGGCGCTGGTAGTTCACATATGCGTGTCCTCTTTTTTACCGGAAGCCCAGCCAGCTACATGGCGCCCCCACTGCTGGGAGTGTCACAGGTTAACTGTGGCCCGGACTGGCCGGATCGAGTGGTCGATGGGAAGGTGGTCTCGCTGAAATCTCCGGTCGGGGCGTACGACGTGGAGCCGTTCGTGAAGCGATTGCCGGCGACGCAGAGGCCGGACGTGGTGGTGTGCCTAGTCGATGCGGCTCGGCGGAATCTGCCCGCTAACCTGCGCGCTTTTCGAGGTCCCAAAGTGCTGTTGGTGGCGGACACCCATCACCTCCGAGCACCGATTTCTGGAATGCTGCAGTATGCCACCTCGGAGCCCTACGATCGGATCATAGTCTTGTATGATCGGCATCATCTGGAGTTTTTCCGGTCTGCGGGATTGAAAAATCTGTTCTGGTTCCCGGGCCTCACTTTTCCGCACAGCGACGACCAGGTGGCGCGGGCCAGAAAGAGCTGGGAGCTGCGCAGCCGACAGATCGCATTTGTTGGCCAGACCGGCGGCCTACATCCGCGACGCGCCCGGCTGGTCGGGGCCCTTGCGCAAGCCGGTTTACCCGTGGGCGCCAAACAGATTCCGCAGCGGGAGGGGCTGGAGTTCTATGGCTCCTCGGCGATCGGACTGAATGTCAGCCTGAATGGCGATTTGAATCTCCGGGTTTTTGAGATCCTCGCGTCAGGGGCGATGCTGCTGACCGATCAACTCGCTCCGAGTTCAGGGATGGATCAGCTATGGAGCGGAAACCAGCTAGCGAGCTATCGTAGCGAACCTGAACTGCTGGAGGCTGCGGCCCATTATCTGAAGCATCCGACCGAAGCTGCTGCGATTGCGAAACGGGGTGTGACTTGGTTAGACCAACTTTTCGGCGAAGAGAAACGCCGGCTGGCTTTCGAACACATCGTCTTCGACGGCGTACCCGTGCCGGAGTTTGTCCTGCCGCCGACGAAGGTGAAAGCATGGTTCGCCGATGCTCCGCGGCAGCGCGACAGCGCCATCAAAGTCTACGAACGGGTGCAGGAACTTCATCGGCAGCAGGAGACCGTTGCCATCGCAATCGATGCAGCAGTATCAAAGGATGCCGCCGAGATGCTTGCCACGCTGCCCCGAGTGTCGGCCGCCTCGTGTTTTAGTAGCGCGAATGATCTCGCGGTGGTCAGTGGCTGCACGCTCGATCAGGTGAGCCTGAGCCAGGCCGCCCGCGTGTGGGTTGTTGATGCGGCGCAGTCCAGCGTCGCAGCGGCGTTATCTGCTGCGGGACTTCAGCCGATCGATCGTGAGATCGGCTTATTCGCGCGAGATCCACAGGAGATCGAGGAAGCCAGACTCCTTCACTCTGCGTGCTGGCGGCATCTCCACGCGGGCGACTACGCGCGCGCGCTGGAGTTGGCCCGAGCGACGCTCGCGAAAGACCCCAAGGATGTGGATGCGCTGGTGACCATGGCGGATCTGGCCCTGGAGGCGTGCAATCGACCATTGGCGACCAAGCTTCTTCAAACGCTTCGAGGAATTGCGCCTTTGGATCCACGGCTGCAATCGTTGACGGCAGATCTGACGCGCGGCTCGTACACCCCCAAGTTACCTCAGCGACTGTTGAACACGGCCCGAGACCTCGCGACCAAACGCGACTGGAAGCGCGCCGGAGTCTTCGTCGCCAAGGCGCTTGAGCTTGAACCAGGACTGCGCGGAGCGTACGCCTTGTTCGGCAGAATCCACAGCGAGCTCGGGAACTATCAAGAGGCGGCCGACACACTGCTCCAAGCACTGAAACAGGAGGACACGGCCGATGCGTGGATGGGACTTGGCCATATCCTGTCAAAGGGGAGACAGAATAGGGAAGCCGCTGACGCCTTCCGGAAGGCGCTCGTTCTGGCACCGGTCGCAATCGCAACGATCCATGCGGTTGCTGATGCTGCGATCACGATCGGAGACTGGAAGCTGCACTCGGACGCTGTCGGCATGCTCCGTGAGCGCGATCCTTTAGCTCCACATTCACACTTTCATTTCGGCCATCAGCTGAAGCACCAACGCCGGATTCACGATGCGCTCCGTCATCATTGCCGCTGGTGCAATGCCCCTGAGCCGCGTCCGGTCTCCACCAGCAGCTATCGAGTCCTGTTCGTGCTGCAGCATCCGCCTTTCTGGCCCAGCCTGGCTTCGGTCTACGCTGCCTTCGCGGCAGATCCTGCCTGTGAGGTGACCGTGGTGGCCTTGCCGTACGAACACCCTTACTACGCAAAGCCGGAGGAGCGCGACGCGATCTACGGGTTCCTCGACAAGTTGGAAATACTGTATGTGCGAGCGGATCAGTTTCGGCGTGCTGCGGGTTGTGCCGACATCGCATTCGTGCAGTCGCCGTATGAGGTCACGCGGCCCTCTGGCTGGAAAATCTCCGATCTGTTGCGGTTCGCGCCCCGTCTGGTTTACGTCCCCTATGCCTTGGAGATTGGAGGGGGGGAGGAGAATCTCTCGCTGCTTTTTAACCAACCGCTCCATCAGCTTGCCTGGATGATCTGCGCGCGCTCACCGCGGCACAAAACCCTTTTTGCACAGCGGTGCGATGTGGGCGACGCACACGTCGAGGTCACAGGCCATCCGAAAATGGACGCGTTGCGAAACCTCGAGACGGCACGTGACGCGGAACTCGACGCATTCATTGGCAGCCGGAAGGCGGTGTTGTGGAATCCACAATTTGACGTGCGGCCTGGCCTTTCAGAGTTCGGGACCGGTTTTTCGACCTTCCTGCGTTGGCGTAGCTACCTCCCGGAGGCCTTTGCCCGCCGGTCGGAGATGGCCTTCATTCTTCGCCCGCATCCGCTGTTCTTCGCATCGCTCGAAAAGCGTGGCGTGGCGAGTGCAGCGGAGATCGCCGATTTCCTCCGCCGGTGCGAGGCCGCAGGGAACATCCATTTGGATCGACGGCCATCTTATCTACCAGCATTTGCAGCCTCCACGGCGTTGATGTCCGACGCATCGTCGTTCTTGCTCGAGTATGGTGCCACGGGGCGGCCCATCCTTTACCTTCATAATCCGGATGGCCCAGGGCTAAACCACGACGGCGACTTCGTGCGCGACTACTGCGCGACGGCAACAACCGAGAGCGAGATCGAGGCCTTTCTCGATGACGTTGCGGCCGCCCGCGACGCGCGCGGTGCGGAACGACGGGCGGCTTACCACGAATTCATGCATGTGCCGGCCGAGGGGGTCGGCCAACTGATCAAGGAAACCGTCGAGGAGCGGCTCGCAGCGGAGCACGCCGAACGGACGTCCGAGGCGGTCACAGTCCTCGCCTGAGCCACCAACCAACGGAACAAGATGAAAAAAGTCACCGGTATCATTCTCGCGGGCGGCTCCGGCAATCGGTTCGAGGCCGACGTCCCGAAGCAGTTCTGCCTCCTCAATGGCAGCATGGTGATCGAGCATGCTGTGGCCACCTTTCGTACATCCGGGCTCTTCAACAAGATAATCGTTGCGCTGTCGCCAGAATGGCTGGATCACCCGCGTGCCGCGATCGGTGATGTCAACATTGCCGGTGGGAACACCCGCAACGAATCGACGTGGAATGCTCTGCAGGCGTGTGATCCCGACACGGATTACGTCATTATTCACGACGCAGCGCGCCCCTTCGTCACCGAGCAGATCCTGAAGGATTGTGTCGACGCGTTGCGGGAGAACGATGCCGTCGATGTTTGTATCCCGGCGGACGACACGATCGTGAAGGTCGCCGATGGATTCGTGGAAAGCATTCCCGATCGCAGCAAGCTGATGCGCGGTCAAACGCCGCAGGGGTTTCGCTTCGGCGCGCTGCACGAAGCCTACCAAGCGAATCTTGGCCGGCTGACGGCGACAGACGACGTGGGTATCTTCCTGCGCTCTGGCGGGCGCTGCAAGGTCGTGCAGGGGTCTCCGTTCAATCTGAAGATCACCTATCCGCACGATCTCTTCGTGGCGGAGCGAATCCTGCAGTATCAGCCCGGGAATCCCAATCCCCAGCTCAACCTTCGGGGGAAGCAGATCCTCCTGCTGGGCGCGACGGGCGGCATTGGCTCTGTTGTGCACGAGCTGCTCCGCACCCATGGAGCCGTCGTGACTACACCGACCCGCCACGAATGGGACTTGGCCTCGCCGACGATCCCGCCGGCGTTTCTGCGTCCATGGGACGCTGTCATTCACTCCGCCGGCGTGCTGAGCAACGCCAGCAGCGCCATGGATGTCGATTCGCTGTTTGCCGTGAACTTCCGTTCGGTGGTTTCGGTCACTGACCTGGCTCGCCGGGCCATGCGCGGAGGTGCGATCGTCGTGGTCGGATCGAGTTCTGCCACGAAGGGACGGGAGAACATTCCGCTGTATGCGGCTTCCAAAGCGGCCGTGAACAATTTTGTTGAAGGGATAGCTCCGGTTCTCGCGCGCGAGTGCCAGGTCAAGATCAACTGCATCAATCCCGGCTGTGTGAATACGCGAATGATCACGACCAGCCGTGTGACTAACAAGGACCCGCTGGATCCAACCGAGGTGGCTGAACTAATCGTGGCGTACACTCAGCCGTTGGACACCGGCCAGGTGGTAAACCTGCGAAAATACGTTCCAGTCGCTTCAAGGGGAGGAGCCAGATTGGTGCGGCAGGTTGCCTAGGAGATTATTCGCATGATCCCCGATTTACACTCTCGGGCCACACCGAGCCCAAACGCAGCGACTAGTCAGCAGGCGCTGTCCGATCTCGAGCAAGCCGTCCGCCGTGCCATGGCGGCCCAGCTGCAGCCCCTGCGTAACGAGCTGACGGAGTTGCGGCGCACCGCCGCCATACCCGGGGTTGTTTATCAGGCTTTTCGGATGGCCTACTTTAGGGGGCGAACCGAGCCGCTGACGATTCCGAACATCGACTATTTCCTCTTCGCCGCGCTGATGAATGGGATCCAGTTCGTGAGCTACGATGCCACCACGAAACGAATGGTTCTTACGAAGGATGGCGTGCGATTCGCGACGGATGCCTATTTCTACGTCTTGCTCGAGCTCTTCGCCCAAGAGGAGTATCGCTCGTTACGAGCGTTGGTCGATCGCCCCTTCGTGATCTATGACGTGGGCATGAACCGCGGGTATGCGGCCTTGTGGTTTGCGAGCCATCCCGCCTGCCGCGCAGTCTACGGATTCGAGCTGTTCGATGTGCCGTATCAGTGGGCGCTGGATAATATCGCGCTGAATCCGACGCTTGCCCCTAAAATTACCCCGTTCTGCATCGGTTTGGGCGGCGAGAACAAGACGGCGGAGCTCATTTACGAAGAGGCTTCGGATGGCGTCTCGACGATCATGCCGGAGTTTTACGCCTCCTACTGGACGCCGGAGCGGAAGCGCCAATCGCAGAAAAAGACGGTGCAGATCAAGAAGGCTTCGGACGCATTTGCGACGCTGCCACCCACCCAGACGGGCGAGCTACGCGTGCTGAAGCTCGATGTGGAGGGCGCCGAATACGAAATTGTCGAGGATCTCGCACGGGCGAAGCGGCTCAATTTCGACATCATTCTGGCCGAGGCGCACCTCGGATTGGACCGTTTCCTTTCCCTGCTCCCGGGCTATCGGTGCGTGGAGACGGTCCGGCATTCGGATCTCATGGCCAATGTGGTTTTGGTCCGAGATGCCTAATCTGTACTCAACGCGGTGCCAGGCTGTCGGTTTGGTCCGCTTCCCAGTGCCGGTCGCTGTCGGTGCTTGCCTCAACCACGCCGAGAAACGGATTGCGCGACTGCGCCATACCGCGGCCAATTGCTCAACATTGTCGGTGCTTCAGCCACATACTCGCGTGGCGCCAAAATGAATTTACCCGAGCCCCCCAGGCAAAAAGATGCGCCCGTGCCTCGCAAGGTTCGGATCTGCTACTTCAACAACTGGGCGGGGAAGTTGGAGGAGGCGGCGGCCTATGTGGCACGCGCACCGCAGATGGATCTGCGGCCGATGATCGCGAAGAAGGACGACCCGAAGCTCCTCCGGCTGGCCCGGCTCGACTGTGACTGGTACATGGAAAACGCACGCTGCTTCGCTGCGATGCAGCACGAAGCGATCGAGTTCCTGCCGGCATGGACGTGCGGCGCCGCGGGTGTGGTCGATTTCTCCGGTGCGCCCCGCGAGCCCGGTGAGGAGCGGTGGTTCCTCACCATGGGCCGGCAGCCGAACCATTTCGGCAGCAACGCCGGCAAGGTGTTTTCACTGCTCGCGAAGATGGGCGTGCGACATTTCTACTACGCTTTCGACGAGGCTAGCCGCTTCATGCCGTGTTTCGGCGACATCGCTCCGTATCTCGACGTGCTCATCCATGACGAGCATCCGCTCGAAGAAAAAGGCCGGCAGCGACTCAAGCGGTCGTGCGTTGATATTCACCGGAGCTGGGTCGCGAACATCGTGCCGTTCGTGCCGCCGTTCAACGAAGCGCCCGAGGAGAAGATCGTCTTTCTCGGCTCGCAAATGGGACTGACCGATAACCGCAAGCGGCAGATCGCGGCGCTGAAGGAGAAATTCAAAGACAAGTTCGTCCCACTCTACGAACACTCGCCGGCGGCGGCCGAGCGGGTGCAGCTGAACCGGTTCAAGGTAGCGCTGTGTCCGGAGGGACGCTGGTTCACTACGCCGGGGATGGCAAAGACGCACACCGACCGGCCGTTCTGGTCCGGCTGCCTGGGGATGGTGGTGGTGAGTGAGAACTCGAAGCCTGGCGGCCGGCTCGAGTCGCTGCACGAACAGGGCATGATTCTCCGTTACGAGCACGGCGACACGAAGTCGCTGATCGCGCAGTGCGAGCGCGCCCTTGCCATGACGAACGAAGAGCGCCGCCGCAGCTACGAGTACTACAACCGGTACGAGTGCGTGGGCACCGTCGTGGCGGAGACGCTGGCGTCGCTGCGCTGAGCGGAAATTGCCGCAGAAACGCGCAGAAGGCGCAAAGTCGCGGAACCTCATAGGCGAGACGCCCGTGCCACGTCGCACGGCAGACGGTTTTATGACCGCTCGCCGGCACTTCGGGTAGAAACAACCTGACGCGCCTGCAGGATTGTAGGAGCGGCTTTACGCCGCGATCTGCAGGCCCGCGTGCTCCTCATCGCGGGACAAACCCACTCCTGCGAGCGGCCACAGCGCAAGCGCGCACGACACTCGCGACGAAACATTTGCCATCCGCTGACTGCGCGGGCAGTGAACTGCCGAGAATCGGATGAGTTCGACGCGCGACGAAAACCAAGCAGCCAGGGTCACTCGCACTGGGGTAGCGGCGCGTGCCTGCCGTGTGAAAGGGCTGATCCTCGATCGGGACGGAACGCTGATCGCTCACGTGCCGTATCTGGCGGATCCGGCGCAGGTGGCGCTGCTGCCCGGCGTCCACGACGGATTGCGGGTTGCGCTCGACGCCGGACTTGCGCTCTTCCTGCACAGCAATCAGTCGGGCGTCGGTCGCGGCTACTATCCGCTCGCGGCGGTCGAGGCCTGCAACCGGCGGATGATCGAGCTGCTGAACCTCGGCGAGCAGCCGTTCGCTCGGATCTGCATCGCACCCGAAGCACCGGACCAGCCCAGTCGCTACCGCAAACCCTCGCCAGCATTCCTGCGCGAAATTCTCGCCGAGCACGGCTGGAGGGCGGACGAGCTTTGCTGCATCGGCGACCGCGCGCTGGATCTGCAGGTGGCGGCGCACACTGGCGCGCGCGCCATCGGCGTGGCCACCGGACTCGAGAACCTGCAGGCGGAAATGACCGCGGCCGGACTGCAGGGCGTGTTTCCCGTTTTCGATCGCTTCGACGCGGCAATCCAACATGTGCTTTCCCTGACCTAGCGCTCGATTATTCCTCGGTTCGTCTCCGGTGAAAACCAGACCCGCTTTGTGTTATTGAACAGGAGTCGATCCGAGATCGAGCCGAGCCCAAGTCTCCCGTTAATCCACCGTCATCATGACAAGCCGACCTCCCGCCAGCCACCCGTCGTTTGCCGATTCTGCTCGCGAACTCGCTGCGCTGCTGGAGGCGTCGGCGAAAGTGGGTCCGGCGGTCGACGCGGCGGGCGAATGCCTGTTCCGCAGCCTGCAGGCGGGCGGTAAAGTCCTGACGTGCGGCAACGGCGGCAGCGCGGCGGATGCCATGCACCTCGCGGAGGAATTCGTCGGTCGTTTCCAGCAGAAGCGTCGCGCGCTGCCGGCGATCTGCCTGTGCGCCGACTCAACCGTGCTGACGTGTGTAGGAAATGATTTTGGTTTCGAGCAAATCTTTGCCCGCGGCATCGAGGCGCATGGCCGGCCGGGGGATGTGCTGGTGGCCTTCAGCACCAGTGGCAACAGCGCGAACGTGGTGGCGGCGCTCGAGAAGGCTCGCGCGGTCGGCGTCACCTCGATCCTGATCAGCGGCCGCGACGGCGGCCGGGCGCGTGCGCTGTGCGATCACGCGTTGATCGTGCCCGGCCAGAAAACCTCGCGCATCCAGGAGATTCACATGCTGATCCTCCACCAGTTGCTCGAGGCTGCGGACGCACACGTGTGGGATTAGCCTGCGGCCACGATGGCTCAATCTGTAGTGGCACGATCGTCGCAGTCGCAACGCAGCCAGTCCTTCATTTGAGCCATGCCATTGCGCGTCTTGGTTCTGAACGACACGCGCCGGGGATCCTTCAACCGGCATCTCGGCTGCAACGTCGTCATGGAAAACCTGCTGCACCTCTGTGCGGCCCATGGTCTAGAGGTGGTGCGGACGCTTACCACCGCTGAGCCTCTCGCCGCGGCTGGTTTCGACGAGAGCCTGAAGCAGGTGGATGCGGTGATCGTCAATGGGGAAGGAACGATGCACCACGACAGCCGGGGCGCATTGGCGCTGAGCGCCGCCATCCTTCACACGAAGCGGGCCGGACGGACGACGGCGCTGCTCAACGCCGTCTGGCAGGACAACCGCCAGGCGAACGCGTGCCTGGGCGCGCTCGACTTCGTGTGTGCGAGAGACCTCCTGAGCCAGGGGGCGATGCGTGCGGCGGGTGCGACGCACGCGCACGCTGCACCGGATCTTTCGCTGTACCGCGCTGGTGCCGAGCCGACGGTGAAACCTTCTTTTCAGGCGGGAGTCACAGCGCCGGCGGCCGCTGCGCTCGTGATTGACAGCGTCGATGACGCTGAAGCGCTGCGGTTGCGACAGTTCTCGGCCACGCACGGGCTGCCGTTTCGCGTGATGCAAGCCTGGGCGGTACGTGAAGCCGACGAGCGCCATCCGCTGGCTCACGAACGATTCTTTTCGCTCGAAGATCTGAATACGTCGAGGGTGCTGATCACCGGCCGGTTTCACGCGATCTGTTTTGCGATCAAGTACGGCCGGCCATTTCTCGCCGTGCCGTCCAACACGCACAAAATGGAGGCGTTGTTGCACGACATTGGACTGCCTGCCGAGGACTTCCTGCTCCCGAGCGGTTGGGAGCGTCGGCCGCCGAGTTTTTGGATCGACCATGCCGCTGCGGCCTGGTCCCGGCATACGGACCGGATCGGCGACTTTGCCGCGGGCGCATCGAGAACGATCGAACAGGCGTTTCGAGAAATGGTGCAACGCCTCGGTGGCGATCCGCGTGTCGTTCAGTCGACCCCTCCGCTCGAGGCGCGCCGCCGGAAGGTTCGCGCCTGTGTGTTCAGTCGGTGGGCGGGGCCGCTCGAGACGACGGCAATGTTTTTGACGCGTGTCGCAGGGACGGACTCCACCCCGGAATCGACGAGCCGCGAACCCCGGCCCGGCCGGGACTCAAGCCAGAAGCTGGCGCGTTGCGTAGCGCGCTTGGAGCACGAAGCAATCGAGTTTCTGCCCAGCCACACGTGCGGTCCGGTTGGTCTGATCGACTTGGCGCGGCTGCCCATGGTGCCGGGCGAGCAGCGGTGGCTAATCAGTCCCGCTGAGCATATCCCGGCTTTGGGGGCGCACGCCGGGAAAGTTTTTGGACTGCTGGTGCGCGTGGGGGTAAAGCATCTGGTGCTGGTGGACGACGAGGACCAGCGCCGGCCGGCATTCGGCGAAATCGCCCCGCACCTCGATGCGCAGCTGGAGGTTCGTGGGATGACCGACGCGGCGCTCGGAACGCGGCTGGCGGACGCGATTGCAACCGAAGGTGGGGTGCTGTCCGCGTAGCTGTTACTCGTCTGGCAGCTTGATCTGCTGCGCGAGCTGACTGAGCTGCGCGAACTCGTCGAGCAGCGCAGACCAGAACTCGGGGGAGCCTTCGATCGGGGGCACAAGATGGGGCATGACCTTTAGCGAAAACGCGCCGAGCGCCCGGCCGCAGTCCGGCTCCAGTAGCAGCCGCTGAAGCAGTGGGGCCATGCAGCTGGGACCGCCGCGGCCCAAGGCTTGGCGGAGGGCCGGAATGGATCGAGTGCCCCGCTCACCGACGGTGCGCAATCGGAGCAAGGGCACACTACCCACGGCGGAAGCTGCGGTCGGAGTCGCAAGTGCTGCGAGTGCGCCGGCCTTCTCGCGAGACGTTCTTGGCTCGGCCAGGCGCCCGGGATGCACGAGCGTTGTGCCGCGCAGCCGGGCGCCGCGATCATTCACGTTGTAGATCGTCGGTGACGTGCGGGCGGCGAGCCGCTCGTCGAGGGCGCGCCAATCGCCCAAGGCGAAACAAGGGACCTGATCCACGTAGTTGCCGGGCACGCGCGGGAGCTGCGCCGTCGGGTCGTAGTTGGACTGCTGGTAGAGCGTGGGATCGGCATCGCGCTGGTGGCGTTGCGCCTGATTGCTGGGATCGACGGCGAGGTCGATGCCGAAGAGGTAAATCGGACCGCAGCCGAGATGGATCGCGAGATCGATACCCGTGCTTCCACAGCTCTCGCTGGCGGCGATCGCCGTGCGGGCGACGCCCTGCGCGGCGAACCAGTCGTCCGTCAATTGATTGCTGCTAAGAAAACACGTGCCCGTGTCGGGTAGCGCCTGCTGCCATTCGGGCGGACTCACACTCGCCAGCACGACGCGGGTCGGTGGCAGCCGGTCAGGCAGGCACTTGGCCGGGATTTTCGCGGCATCGATCGAGATGGCAAAGTCGGCGTGCACGCCGTGGCGGGCGAGCGCCCGCAGCGCCGAGTCGGCGGCGAAAACGACGGCGTGCTTCGCGTAGGCGGCGAGCGGCGCAACGGACACGTCGAGCGAGGGACCCGCGCCGCAGACGAAGGCCGGCACGTCGTGCAGCGCCCCGGTCCATTCGGCCGGCAGCCGGCGCGCGGCATAAGCGGCGGCGTTGCCGAGGATGTGTTTTTGCCAGGTGAACCCGTCCAGCTGGCGCGTGAGTCGCGCGCGGTGCGTGGATTCCATCTGGCGGTGAATTTCATCGACGACCGCCGCATAAGCGGCGGGGTGGTGCACGAGAATCTGCCGCGTGACGAATAGCGACGGCAGGAGCCGGGGGTTGCGGCGGAGAAACTGTTCGAGTCGGTTTGCCGCTTCCGCGGGAGGGGTCGTTTCCACCAGTACTCGTTGGATTCGCTCAGGGCGCAGCGCGACCGGCAATGCTTGATGCGCGGCGTCGACGAACCAAAGCACCTGCTGGAAACGCTGGAATTCGACCGCTGGCAACGAGCCGAGTGCGCCGACGAGAATGCATGTCGTGGCATTTGGGACCGGTTGGCAGAGCAGCCACTCGCTTGACTTCGGAACGGCGTCGGACACGCGAACAGATTGAGGCGATTGGCGCGACGAGAGGCGAGCTGCAACTCGCGACGGTCGGGTGGGAGGCGGCGAGGGCGCCTGCGCTACCGAGGAAAACGCGAAGGCCCCGGACGAAGCCGGGGCCTTGATGCACTACGCAATCACGACGACTGCATGGCCGGGGGGCGGTTTTGGAGACCGGACCTACCGGGGGCCTTCGCAGGGTGTCGGTGCCTGGTTCGCTTGGCCTGGCCGCCGGTCCAACGGCGGCCAGGCTTGGGCGAATCAAGAACTATCCCTGAGTTGGCACTAACTTACTGGAGCAAACGGAGCGCGGTCTGCGCACTCGTGTTGGCCTGGGCGAGCATCGAGGTGCCGGCGGAGACCAGAACGTTCCAGCGGGCGAGCTGGGTGGATTCGGTCGCCACGTCGACATCGACGATACGGCTGTTGGCGGACTCCAGATTGGCTTTGTTAACGGTGACCAGCTCCGACGCGAAGTTGAACCGGCTCTGCTCCGAACCATTGGTCGCGCGCATTGTCGCGACGTTCTGAATCGCGGCCGAGATGTTCGCCAGCGTCACATCGGTGTGACCCAACGAATCCACGGTCGAGGCCGAAATCGTCCCCACACCATCGGTGGTGCTGGTCAGATTGCGGGCGGCGATCGCCACGGACGTGCCACCGTCTTCGGTGATCTGCACGCTGCCGATGTCGGCCGAGCCGAACAGGGCGACGCCGTTGAACTCTTCACCGGCGATGTCGCGCAACTGGGTCTGCAGAGCGTTGAACTCCGCGTCGTAGTTGGCCTTGTCGCTGGAGCTCTTGGTCACATCGGAGTGGAGCACTTTGAGCTCACTGATGCGCTCGAGCACCTTGCCGGCGATCTTCAGCGCGCCATCCTGCGTTTGAAGGAGGGAAACGGCGTTCCCGATGTTGGTCGCAACCGCGCCCTGACGGACGGCGGCGGCGGACAGCTTCATCGAGACCGCCAGACCGCCCGCATCATCGGAAGGATTGACGATTTTCGAGCCGCTCGAGAGCCGATTGAGGCTCTTCTGCAGCATCGTATTCGAAGCAGCGAGGTTGTTGGAAGCAACCGTCGCGGCGTAGTTGGTATTAATCACGACTGCCATGGTATTTCTTTCCTTGAACTAGCAGCGGCACTCCGTAGTCGCCACGGGCCCGGAGAGACGGCGCGGGCCACGCCGTTTGAGGCGAAACCTCAAAGGGGTTACTGCGCGCAGAGCGCGCGCAGAAAATGGGGAATACCTGATATCAAAGAACCCTGGCCCCACAGACTCAGACAACCGCGAGTGAGCCGATCCGCCCGGCCGGAGGACTAGTCCGGCCGCGGCGGCGGGGAGGGATGCGCTCCTACTGGAGGAGCTTCAGCGCCGTCTGCGAACTGGTGTTGGCTTGCGACAGCATCGAAGTGCCGGCCTGTACCAGGACGTTCCAGCGGGCGAGCTGAGTGGATTCGGTAGCGACGTCGACGTCGACAATCCGGCTATTGGCGGATTCGAGGTTCGACTTGTTCACGATGACCAGCTCGGACGCGAAGTTGAACCGGCTCTGTTCCGAGCCGTTGTTCGCGCGCATGGTGGCCACGTTCTGGATCGCCGTGGAGATGTTCGCCAGCGTTACGGCGGCATCGCCGAGCGAGGTGATCGTCGAGGCCGAGATCGTGCCGACGCCCGAAGTACCGTCGAGCAGGTTGCGGGAGGCGATGGCCACCTGGGTACCGCCGTCCTCGGTCACATCGACCTGGCCGATGGCGGCTGAGCCGAACATGGTGACGCCGTTAAATTTTTCGAGCGCGGTGGACCGCAGCTGGGCGGTCAGCGCGACGAACTCGGCATCGTAATTGGCTTTGTCGCTCGAGCTCTTGGTGACGTCGGTGTAAAGCACCTTCAGTTCGCTGATGCGCTCGAGTACCTTGGCCGTGACCTTGAGGGCGCCATCCTGCGTCTGCAAAAACGAGATGGCATTGCTGATGTTGGTGGCGACGGCACCCTGACGGATCGCCGCGGCCGACAACTTCATGGAAACAGCCAAACCACCGGCATCGTCGGCGGGGCTGACAATCTTCGAGCCGCTGGAAAGCCGGTTGAGGCTCTTCTGCAACGACGCGTTCGAGGCCGCAAGGTTGTTGGACGCAACCGTGGCCGCATAGTTGGTATTGATGACAACTGACATGGGATCTTCCTTGATTCTAAGCGCGACGTCCGGGTCGCAGTCGGATCCAGGGGAATCGGCTCTGGATCGCGCCGGCCGCGACGTGAATCGCGACGCCTTCCGATATCGGCCAGCATGGAATCGCATTCACCGGAATCGTGAAAAAAAACGCGGTGGCTAAAGTCGCCGCAGCTTTTGCCGACACCACGCGACTTCGCAATGGAACGGCGCCCGCGATAATTGTTGTATTCCAGTTCAGGTTACGCGAGCGCGGGAGGAGAACGCATCGAAAGCGGGTTCCTCTCCAGCCGCGGAGCGTCACCGGCAGACGTCCTGGCAGGGCGGCGGCGAACGGGTGCGCCGCCGCGGGAGGCACGATGAGCCGGGCGATTGGGCCCCTCGTTCAATCCGCATCAACGCGTGCTCAGCAGAATAGCCGCGGCAGAAGCTGGAGTGTGCGACCGCTCGGCGAGCGGGCGCCCGGACGCCGGCCGGACCTACAGCCTATCCGCAAACCCGGTTCCGGGTAGGGCGAGGCGTCCTCGCAGAGCCGTTCGACAAGGCTTTCGACGCGCTCATTCTGCTGTCCAGCAGAACGAGCAGAGTCGAGGGACTCACGGCCCCGAGCCTATCGCGGGGCCGCGGCTCACCGGGGACGGTGCGCCCTACCTCACTACCTTCAGGTACACACTCAAATTTTCGGACGACCTGAGGTTCTATCCGAGAACCACAGATCTGAATACCTTGATCGATGGTAGGGACGGCCCTCCGAGCCGTCCGCGCTTCGAACGCATCCTCTCGATCACGGACGCTCGGAGAGGCGGTCGCTACCGCCATAAGGTTTTCGACCAGCCGCTAGCGTGCCTGCGCGGTTGCGAAGCATGCGTCAGCCACCGGCCCCGACGAATGCGTAAAGGAGAAATCGCTCCCGCCTAGCCGGAATTTCCCGCCGCAGCCTGAGGCCAGAACCCAAGGTGGATACCGCACCAACCTGACTTTCTCCTCGGCGATCTTGGTCTGCACACCACCCCTGACGAAAGAAAACGATAGAGATAAAGAGGAAGAAAAAACGCAGGCCACGAACGGTCGCGGCGTGACCCCAACTTCGCACCTGGGCGAGACGCCCATGCCACGTGGTACGGGCGGCCGCCCGTGTTTCTCGATGAAAATGCGAAGGCCCCGGACGAAGCCGGGGCCTTGTTGCACTACGCAATCACGACGACTGCATGGCCGGGGGCGGTTTTTGAGACCGGGACCTACCGGGGGCCTTCGCAGGGTGTCGGCGCCTGGTTCGCTTGGCCTGGCCGCCGGTCCAACGGCGGCCAGGCATGGGCGAATCAAGAACTATCCCTGAGTTGGCATCAACTTACTGGAGCAAACGGAGCGCGGTCTGCGCACTCGTGTTGGCCTGGGCGAGCATCGAGGTGCCGGCGGAGACCAGAACGTTCCAGCGGGCGAGCTGGGTGGATTCGGTCGCCACGTCGACGTCAACGATACGGCTGTTGGCCGCTTCGAGGTTGGCCTTGTTAACCGTGACCAACTCCGACGCGAAGTTGAACCGGCTCTGCTCCGAACCATTGGTCGCGCGCATTGTCGCGACGTTCTGAATCGCGGTTGAGATGTTCGCCAGCGACACGGCGGCGTCGCCCAGCGAATCCACGGTCGAGGCCGAAATCGTGCCCACGCCATCGGTGGCGTCGGTCAGATTGCGGGCGGCGATCGCCACGGACGTGCCACCGTCTTCGGTGATCTGCACGCTGCCGATGTCGGCCGAGCCGAACAGGGCAACCCCGTTGAACTCTTCCGTCGCGATGTCGCGCAACTGGGTCTGCAGGGCATTGAACTCCGCATCGTAGTTGGCTTTGTCGCTGGAGCTCTTGGTCACATCGGAGTGGAGCACTTTGAGCTCACTGATGCGCTCGAGCACCTTGGCGGCGATCTTCAGCGCGCCATCCTGCGTTTGAAGGAGGGAAACGGCGTTCCCGATGTTGGTCGCAACCGCGCCCTGACGGACGGCGGCGGCGGACAGCTTCATCGAGACCGCCAGACCGCCCGCATCATCGGAAGGATTGACGATTTTCGAGCCGCTGGAGAGCCGATTGAGGCTCTTCTGCAGCATCGTATTCGAAGCAGCGAGGTTGTTGGAAGCAACCGTCGCGGCGTAGTTGGTATTAATCACGACTGCCATGGTATTTCTTTCCTTGATCTGACTGCGGCACTCCGTAGCCGCCACGAGCCCGGAGAGACAGCGCGGGCCGCGCCGTTTGAAGCATAGGCTTCAAAGGAGTTCTGCGCGGGCGAAGGGCCCGCGAGAAATGGGGGTAAGCTGAGAAAGAACCCTGGCCCCACAGACTCAGACAACCGCGAGAGAGCCTGATCCGCCCGGCCGGAGGACTAGTCCGGCCGCGGCGGCGGGGAGGGAGGCGCTGTTACTGGAGAAGTTTCAGCGCGGTCTGCGAACTGGTGTTGGCCTGCGACAACATCGAGGTGCCGGCCTGCACCAGGACGTTCCAGCGGGCGAGCTGGGTCGATTCGGTGGCGACGTCGACGTCGACAATCCGGCTGTTAGCGGATTCGAGGTTCGACTTGTTCACGATGACCAGCTCGGACGCGAAGTTGAACCGGCTCTGTTCCGAGCCGTTGTTCGCACGCATGGTGGCCACGTTTTGGATCGCCGTGGAGATGTCCGTCAGCTGGACGCCACCCAGCGAGGTGACGGTTGAATCGGCAATCGTGCCGACACCCGAGGTGTTATCGAGCAGGTTGCGGGAGGCGATGGTCACCTGGGTGCCACCGTCTTCCGTGACGTCGACTTGGCCGATGTCGGCCGAGCCGAACATGGTGACGCCGTTGAACTTCTCGAGCGCGGTGGATCGCAGCTGGGCGGTCAACGCGACGAACTCGGCATCGTAGTTGGCTTTGTCGCTCGAGCTCTTGGTGACGTCGGTGTAGAGCACCTTCAGTTCGCTGATGCGCTCGAGCACCTTCGCCGTGACCTTGAGGGCGCCATCCTGCGTCTGCAAAAACGAGATGGCATTGCTGATGTTGGTGGCGACGGCACCCTGACGGATCGCCGCGGCCGACAACTTCATGGAAACAGCCAAGCCGCCAGCATCGTCGGCGGGGCTGACAATCTTTGAGCCGCTGGAAAGGCGATTGAGGCTTTTCTGCAACGACGCGTTCGAGGCCGCAAGGTTGTTGGACGCAACCGTGGCCGCATAGTTGGTGTTGATGACAACTGACATGGGATCTTCCTTGATTCTAAGCGCGACGTCCGGGTCGCAGTCGGATCCGGAGGGTCGGCACCGGATCACGCCGGCCACAACTCGCGTTGCGGCGAGGGCTCTAATCGACGGGGGTCAAGTTCAATTTAGGGAAATCTGGAAAATACGCCCGGCCCTCAAGTCGCCCCCCATTCGTGACGATACCTCCCAGCGAATCACTATCTTATCATGGCAGGCATCACGATTTCCGGTCTCGTTTCGAACTCCTTCGACTGGAAATCGGTGGTCGATCAACTCATCGCCATTGAGAAGCAGCCGATCGCGCGACTGCAGACCGAGGAATCGAAGAACATCGACAAGATTTCCAGCTTCACCGGGCTGAAAACCGGACTCGAGGGGCTGCAGACCGCCACCAAGGCACTCTCTGCCGAGGGTTTGTTCGATGGCCGCTCGGCGACGTCCACCACTTCCGGTTCGGGTTGGACCGCCACCGCAGCGAGCGGCACGGCGATCGGCAGTTACGCGATTGCCGTGAGCCAGCTGGCCTCGGCGGCGCGCCGTGTCGGCGCAAGCAGTATTTCCACGAGCCTGAACGCTGCGGCCACCGATCTCGGGACCGATCCCAACGGCATCGCCGGACTGACCCTGGCGACGCTGCCGACTGCCGCGGCCCTCACGAGCGGCGACTCCACTTTCACGATCAATGGCCAGCAGATCACGATCAATTCGGCCGATTCGCTGCAATCCGTGTTCGACGGGATATCCTCCGCGACGAACGGCGAGGTGACTGCCAGCTACGATGCCACGACGGATAAAATCACGTTGAGCAGCAGCGGCGAAATCGTGCTCGGGGCGGCCAACGATACCAGCAATTTCCTTTCCGTGATGCGGCTGGCCAACAACGGCACCGGCACCATCAGCAGCACCACGTCGTTGGGCTCGGTCTCGCTGAGCGCGAAGCTGGCGACCTCGCGGTTGGCCGGATCGCTCAGCGGCGTCGATGCCGAGGGGGACGGCGCCTTCACGATCAATGGCACGACGATCGACTACAACGTTAACAACGACTCGATCGCGTCGCTCCTGACCCGGATCACGAATTCGAATGCGGGCGTGACCGCGAGCTACGATACGGTCGCCGACCGGGTGATTCTCACCAATAAATCGACCGGCGACACCGGCATGAGCGTGAGCGACGTGACGGGCTCGCTGGCGAGTGCGCTGGGCCTGACCAGCGGTGCGACGACGGTCCGGGGCCTGAACGCGCAGTTCACCGTCAACAACGGCGATGTGCTTTCGAGTTCCAGCAATGTCCTGGGTGAGGACGCGCTGGGCGTCGACGGATTGTCGGTCACAGTGAGCACCGAGGGGACCCAGACGATCAACGTCGCGGCGAACACCACCGCGATGAAGTCCGCCATTCAGTCGTTCATCACGGCCTTCAACGCCGTCCAGAGCTACATCGACGACGAGACAAAGATCGAGAAGAAGGCGGACGGTTCGATTTCGACCGGCGTCCTGGCCGGTAACCACGAGGTGGATCGGTGGTCTTCGCAGCTGCGCTCGCTCGCGTTCGGCCAGGTTTCGGGTCTCACCGGCACGGTCAAGCGGCTGGAGGATCTCGGGATCGACTTCAACTCCGAGGATGCGACGCTTTCGATCAAGGATTCGGCCAAGCTCGACGCGGCGCTGTCGACCAGAAGCGGCGATGTGGCGGCGTTTTTTGGCGGCACGACGACGGGGCTGGTGGGGGGCCTCAACAATTACTTGGGAAAGCTGCTCGATACCAGCACGGGGCCGTTGACGACCCAGGTTAAGACACTGAACAACCAGAACACCGACCTCGAAGAGCAGATCGCGGCCCTTAATCGGCGGATCGAGCAGGAGCGCGAGCGGCTGACCAGCGCGTTCATCGCCATGCAGCAGGCGCAATCGGAAGCGCAGACCCAGCAGAAAACGCTCGACAGCTACTTCAATAAGTCGAAGCAGGAGTGAACCCGGGCGCGAGTCACGGTCCATGAATCCGATGAAGCGCGGCCCAAACAATCTCCTCCCTCAGGCGGTCGTCGCGCTGGCGGTGCTGGCGTGGTCGGGGCTGGGGTTCGTGGGCTGCACCTCTCCGGGCATCCACGATCCGGCGCGCATCGGGCCTTTCTTCACCCCGTCCAATTTTGTCGGCGAGGCGCAGCTGCCGGCCGAGCTGCGGCGAGTCGTGTTGATGCCGGTCGCCGCCGGCACGGCTGCGCCCGCGGAAAGCGCGGCGGCGCTCGATCCGGTCTTTTTGACCGAGCTGCAAAAAGAAAACCGGTTCGAGGTGGTGCGGCTGACCCGGTCGGATTGCCTCCGGCGATTCCGGCTCGAGGAGCTGTCTTCGACGGCAGTGTTGCCCGCCAATTTCATGGCGGTGGTGCGCCAGGAGTATGCCGCCGACGGGGTGCTGTTCGTGGACCTTACCGCCTACAAACCGTATCGCCCGCTGGCGATTGGCGTGCGCGCCAAGCTGGTCTTGGCGGGGCCTGATGCCCGGGTGCTTTGGGCGTTCGACAACGTGTTCTCGACCACCGACGACCGCGTGGCCAATGCGGCGCGACACCATTTCCTCAAGACCGACCGCAGCGACGTGCCGGCTGATTTCACCCAGGCTGTGCTGCAGTCACCCTCCCGGTTCGGCACCTATGTAGCCGCAGCGACCTTCGCCACCCTGCCTCCGGTTTATGCGCCTTCGCGCCCGGCGCAGAAATGAAATCGACGTAGTTGCGAACCGCAGCTAAAGTATTCCCTTTGACTGCCGATAACTGACCCATCCACCAACGGCGTTCCCTGTAACCGATCAGCGGCTGACCGTTTCGTTCAACGAAACCCAATGATCAATTCCACGACATCTACGGACAGGGCGGTTCATCCTGATCCGGTGGCGGCGACCAAGTCGGTTGCCGTGCGCGCATCGGCGCCGCGTCCCGATCAGCTTTCGACTGAAAACGCCGCTTACCTTCGCGAAGCGCTGGCGCGGCAGCCGGAGATTCGACCCGAGGTGGTCGAACGCGGCCGCAATCTGGCTGCCGATCCGAATTATCCTTCGATCGACATCCTGAAGCAGGTCAGTGCCGTGATTCTCGCCACGCCCGACCTCACCGACGTCAAGTCGTAGGTCCCCCATGCTCGCGAAGGGCTACGTCCAGACTTACCGGACGAATGCAGTGCTGACGGCCAGTCCGGCGCAGCTCGTCCTCATGCTCTACGATGGCGCGCTTAAGGCGATGTCCATCGCGCGGGAAGCCATGGAGCGGACAGACGACGACCCGCGGCGGATCGAGACGATCAATCATCAGCTGCAGAAGGCCCAGAACATCGTCCTGGAATTGCAGGGAGGGCTGAATTTCGAGGTCGGTGGGGATTTCGCGAAGACGCTGCACCGGCTGTACGACTACCATTATCGCCGGCTCTTCGAGGCGAACCTCCGCAAGGACCTCGCGCCGCTGATTGAAGTCGAGGGCCTGCTCCGCCAGCTGCGCGATGCGTGGGCGGAGATGTTGACCAAACAGGAGCCCGACAAATCCGAGCAACTCGAGAGCTTGCGCGGAGTGGCCTGAACCGGCACCTTCGCGCTCATGGAGTCGTCGACCGAGAAGTTTGATCGCCTGCTGAAGGCGCTCGACGAGTTGGTGGCGGAAGAGGCAGCCTTGATCCGCGCGGCAGATTATGCGGCGATCGGCGGCGTGCAGAAGCGGGCTGAACCCGTGCTGGCCGCGTTGACGGCTCTGGCGCCCGAGAACGCGAGTGTCGAGGCCCGCAAACGCGTGGGCATTCTCCTGGAACGGCGCGAGCAGAACATCGAGACGCTCCGTACCCGGGCGGTGGTCGCGCGCGAAGAGCTCGACTCGTTGCAGGGCAGTGCGCGGCGCGCCGCGCGGATCGCCCCGGTCTACGGCCAAGCGGCCGGCAAGTCTGGGCCGCAGCGTTTGCGCGCCGCCGGCTAAGCGGCGGGAAGGTCAGCTAGGGCGTTGCTACCCAAGAACGGCTGCGCGAGCGCTCAATCGCTCCAGCTAGCCGATAGCGGCGACGCGCTCTTCGGCGCTGTTCTCCGTCGTGCCGGCCGCCGGAGGACCGGCCATCCAAGCCGTGGCGATACGGCTCGCCTCAAGCTTCCAGTTGAGCACCGGCGTGTCATAAACGGACAGCGCCAGTGTGGTGTCGCAGCCTTGCCAGTTCAGACTCGCCTTGATGCAAAAGGAACCATTCGCCAGCGCGTAGTGCTGCACGAGTACCGTGCCCTGGGGCATGCCGCTGTCGGGTTCGCGGCACGTCAGGGTGAGCCGGGCCAGGCCGGTCTTGAAATTGACAATCCGCGCCGAATCCCAGATCGCGCTTTCGTCGGCGTTGGCTTCAACCCGAATGGCGCGTTCGACGTCGGTGAGGAAAGAGAGCAGGCGCATTTGACGGTTACGGACGAACGATGAAACACTTCTTCGACTCGAGACGGGGAAAGCTTAAACAATTGTTCAAGTTCCATACAAGCGCGCCGAAAGTCCCGGGCGATGATTTCGCGGGGCGCTTCAACTTCCAACCCTGGGCCCAACGTGCAATCATCTTCAACCAAACCGAGCGACGGGCTGGTCCTGCTGGTGGAGGACGAGGAGTCCTTAGGCGACCTGCTGGTGCACCTGCTCGGCCGGGCCAAGATTCGGGCCTTGCGCGCCGGTGACGGCAACCAGGCCCTGCAGATTTTCTCCGACCATCAGCGGGAGATCGTCATGGCCTTCGTCGATTGCCGGCTGCCGGACATCGACGGCGGCGACCTCTGCCGTGAACTGCGGCGGCTCAGCCCGGGCCTGCCGCTGCTGCTGACGAGCGGACGCGATCAACGCGCGCTCGTGACGAGCCTCGCAGGCGGCGGTCGCACCGGCTTCCTGCAGAAGCCCTATATGCCGGCGGACGTCGTGCGTCACGTAAACGCGCTGTTAAGCCAGCCTGCCTGAGGAAGCGCAGACAACATTTGTTTGAACTACCGCAGGCCCGCTGTCTAATTCAGCGGTCCTGTCCCAGCGCTATCATCGCGATGGCGGGGACGCTTCACTCTCCGTTTCGCAATGTCTTTTGAGAAGATACTGATCGTCGAGGACGAACTCGTCGTCCGCAATCTGCTCCAGAGCATTTTCCAGCGACACAAGCTGCCGGTGACGTGTGCGAACAACCTGGCGGAGGCCACCGCCCAATTGCAGCGGGAGCAGTTTGACTTGATGATGCTGGACATCCGGCTGCCCGACGGCGACGGCCAGAAATTCCTCGAGCAGGTCGCGGCGATGCCGGAGCGGCCGCTGGTGGTGATGGTGACCGGCTACGGTTCCGTGGAGTCCGCGGTGGGCTGCATGCGGGCCGGGGCGTTCGACTATGTGCTGAAACCTTTTTCGCCCAGCCAGATCGACGTCATTCTCAAAAAGGCGCAAACCTACCGCCAGTTGCTGCGGGTCAACCGGCTGTTGAGCGACGACCCGGAGGATGAGGAGGGGATTCTCGTCGGCCGCAGCCCAGCGATGATCCGGCTGCGGCAGATCATCGAGCGCGTTGCGCCGACGGACGCCACGGTGCTGATCACGGGAGAGAGCGGTACGGGCAAGGAGATGGTCGCACGCGAATTCTACCGCCGCAGCCCGCGGCGCAGCCAGGCGTTCATCAAGGTCAATTGCGCGGCGATTTCGGAGAACCTCATCGAGAGCGAGTTCTTCGGTCATGAGCGGGGCGCATTCACCGGCGCGACGGAGCGACGCGAGGGACGGTTCGAGCTCGCACACCAGGGAACGCTGCTGCTGGACGAGGTGAGCGAGATTCCAGCCAACCTGCAGGCCAAGCTGCTCCGCGTGCTGCAAGAGCGCGAATTCGAGCGCGTGGGCGGGAGCCGCACGATCAAGGTGAACGTTCGCATCATCGCCACCTCGAATCGCGACCTGATGCGGCACGTGGAGAAAGGCGAGTTTCGCCAGGATCTTTATTATCGACTGAACGTTTTCCCCGTCCACGTGCCGGCTCTCCGCGAGCGGCCCGAGGACATCGCGCTGCTGGCGGATCATTTCCTGCGCCGGTTCGCCCGCAAGCACGGCGTCAAGGTCACCGGCTTCGCTGATTCAGCCCGAGCGGCGCTGATTGGTTACCGCTGGCCGGGCAACGTGCGTGAGCTGCAGAACACGGTGGAGCGGGCGGTCATTCTCTCGGAAACCGGCCGCGCGGTGACCGCGGCCGCCTTGGGCCTGCCGGGCGACTTCCTGCCCGGCGAGCTCCCGCTGGAACCCGCGCCGGCGCCCGAAGTGCCCGCGCTACCTGTGGCGGCGGTGGCCGAGGAACCAGCCGGCGCGAGCCCCACTGTGACCGACAGCCATGGGCAGGTCTTGAAGCTCGACGAGCTCGAAAAACAAGCGATTCGGGCGGCATTGCGCCAGACCGGGGGCAATCGCACTCAAGCCGCGGCGGAACTTGGCATCAGCATCCGGACCCTGCGGAACAAGTTGCAGGAATACCGGCTTGCGGGTGATCCGGTGGACGCCGATTTCGCTTCGATCGACAGTTGATCGGGCCTTTCGTTTGCCGGAAGCGGAAGCCATGCGCCCGGCTCGGAGCGGGCCGCGCCAAGGCTGCCGGTCGGCCTTTCTGCCCTCGCCCCCTCAAGCCGTGCCCAACTGAGCCGATCGTTGCGGGATTGGGAGCCGTGTCGCCGAATGCCGCAGGGCAAGGGCTTAGCACTTCAGCCCGCGGGAGTTCGTGTCGTTGTCTCTGCAATCCACGTAAATCCGTTTAATCCGAACCTGTTTGGGTCGATACCACCCCGAAGCTTTGCTTTACCACGCTCTCGTCATGCCCGCCGCCGAGCAAATCACTGCCAACCTTATCCGTGACAACATCGCCCGAGCCGTGGGTGACGTGTTTCGAACGATGCTCGGTCGCGAGCCCAAACTCACTCCGATCCGGAACAATTTCGAGCAGGTCTGGCCGGTGCAATCACCGCTGGCGGACAACCCGCGACCGCACGTCGTGGGCACGGTGGGTTTCATCGGCGATGCCAACGGGCTCATCTACCTCTATCTCGATCTGGCCTTTGCGCGGCTGTGCACCTGCCACCTCCTCGGCATGACCGAGGCGGAACTGAACGAAGCGGGCGACGAGGTGATCAACGATGCCATCGGCGAAATCACCAATATGACCGTGGGCAGTTTCAAAAACGGACTTTGCGATGCAGGTTATCCGTGCAAGCTTACGATCCCTTCCATTCTCCACGGCAGCAATTTCACGATTGAGCCGATCAGCACCGTCACCCGCCACGTGTATCACTTCGACTGCGGAGGCCACCGCATCATCGCCGACCTGCTGATGAAGCAGGACGATTGATCCGCCCACCACTGACCCACCATGCGCTACAAGATTCTCACCGTGGATGATTCCAAGACGGTCCGCATCATTGTGCGGAAGGCCTTCAAACCGTATGACTGCGAAATCTTGGAAGCCGCCAACGGGGTCGAAGGCCTGGCGATCGCCTCAAAGGAAGCGCCGGATTTGATCCTCCTCGACGTGACGATGCCAGTGATGGACGGCGTGGAGATGCTGACCAAGCTCAAGTCGGATCCCCAGCTCAAGGGCATCCCGGTGATGATGCTGACCGCCGAAGGGGGTCGCGACAACGTGCTCAAGATCGCGAAAATCGGCGTGCGCGATTACCTGGTGAAGCCGTTCAAGGAAGACGTGCTGATCGAGAAGGCCGGCCGCGTCATCGACCTGAAGCCGCTGTCCGAAGCCCCCGCCAAGGCGAAATCCATTTTTGATCCGGCAGACGTTCTCATCGTGGAGGACAAGCCGGCGATCATTCAGCAGATCCAGGAGGGCCTGAAGCACACGCCGTGGAAGATCCACGGGGTGGCGACGCAGGGCGAAGCGATCGACTTCTGCTCGCGCACGCCGCCGGACATGATGCTGGTGAGTCTTTCGCTGCCGGAGGAGTCGGCCTTCACGCTGTTCCGGTTGATCCGGACGAATGTGAAAACCAAATACACCCCGGTGTTTGCGCTGGTGGTGAAGACCGAAACGGTCCAGCAGCAGCAGGCGCAGACCGTCGGGTTCAGCGCGATCGTCACGAAGCCGATCGATATCAACGAACTCGAGAGCAAGATGGCGAAGGCGATGAATCTCGATACGTCGCAGCGCTACTACACCGTCGAAGGCGATACGCTGGTGATGCGGCTGCCGGAGAACTGCTCGCCCGCGGTGATCGCCGAGGCGACGACGTACCTGAAGCCGAAGTTCGCCGAGGCGGTCGACGCCGGGCACAACAAGGTCATCATCGACATTCACCAGATCCGCACGCTGCACATGGGCGTGATCAAGCTGCTCTTCCAGGCGATGCAAACCTGCCGGGACCTCGCGATGGTCTTCGGGCTCGTCGCCAACCCGCAGATCGTGGCCGAATGTAAAGGCTTCGAAGATACGCGCGGCTGGACGTTCTACGAGTCGTTGGACGACGCGAAGGCGAACCTCGGCAAGAACTCGCCGCAACTCGCTTCCGCCTGAGGCGGGGCCCTTCCCGCGGGAATAGCAGAGGGGCGGGCGGTTTTGTGTGTGGCCGCCCGCCCAGTTTTGGGGCGCGGCCTCCGATCGGCTGCGCGGCGGGTGCCGGATGGTCCGCAAATGAAAAGGCCCGCGGGAGGCGGGCCTTCGTGGCGCTTCAGCGCCGAAAGAAGTTGCGGAAAGATCAGGCGGTCGCCTGGGCGATCGTTTGCACCGTCTCCGGCGCGACCACGCGATCGATGTCGAGCAGCGTCTTCACCTGGCCCTTCACCTTCGCCATGCCCAGCAGGTAGGTGGTGTCGATCTTGGTGCCGAAATCGGGCGTCGGCTCGATCTCTTCGTTGGCCAGCGTCACGACTTCTTCGACGCTGTCGACGATCAGGCCCATCTGCACGATTTGTTCGGAGGGCAGTCGTACCTGCACCACCACGATGCAGGTCCGCTCGGCGAACTCCGCCTTTAGGCCGAACTTCACCCGCAAATCCACCACCGGAATCACGCGGCCGCGCAGGTTGATGACCCCCTTTACGAAGCCGGGCATCTGCGGCACCGGCGTGATTTTTTGCATCCGGATGATTTCGCGAACCTTCAGCACAGCGATGCCGTAGGCCTCGTTGTCGAGCACCACGGTGAGGTATTTGCCGGCCAGTTGGTTGGCGGCGACGGAATCGGTCTGATTGGACATGTTGGAAAGGAGTTTGGAGCCGGGCAGGGCGCCACTCTTCCGCCTATTTCGGCGCTTAACGAGACGGGTTGAGCGAAAACGAGATCGACGAACGGGCCGGCGGCACGGCGTAAGCGCCGATCGGGCAGTTTCGTTGCGATGGTTCTGCATGCGATGTATCGTCGCGGCCGGGGTGCGCGCGTCACCAGGACTCGCTTTTCCCGTGCTGCGGGGCATTCGTCGCCGGCGGAACAGCTTAATTTCTGTGGGGACGGGCCGAACATGTGAATGGTTTAACCCTCGAGTTTTTGCGCATGCCTATTCCTCCGGAGTCCTTTCGGGCGCTGGACGATGTAATCAATCGTCTCGCTGCTGAGTCTGTTCTCGCGCAGAGCGGCCGCGATGACGGGCTGGTGCCGTCGTATAGCCTGCTCGGCGACTTGCGCGAGCTTTGCGCGGCGGAGCCCTTGTTGCTCGAGCCACTGGTGGCCATGCATGTGGCGCTGGAAAAGCTGCTCGACACCGCGCACCCGTTCGATGACGCGACCCTCGGCAAACTGCGCAGCCTGGTGGAGTGGTTGCCCACGGCGGTCGATGCACTGCGAATCGGCGCGGTGCCTCCGCCTCCGCCCGGCAAGGCCGCGGTTGCAGCGGCGACGGCGGCGGCGAACAGCGAGGCGAGCGAGGCGGATCATGCGGCGGCGGCGGACGTGCTGCTGACGCTCAATCTCGAGGAAAACCAGGAGCTGCTCAGCGAGTTCTACGGCGAGGCGGTCGATCATCTGCAGCAAATTGAAGCGGCGCTGCTCGTGCTCGATCACGAACCCGAGAATCCTGAGGCACTGAATTCGATCTTTCGCTCGTTCCACACGATCAAAGGCAACGCCGGCTTCCTCGGCCTGGTGCCGATGCACACGCTGGCGCACGAGGTCGAGTCGCTGTTGGATTTGGCGCGCAATCACAAGCTGAAGCTCAATGCGGCGATCATCACCGAGATCTTGCGCAGCCGCGACGCCCTGCAAGCCTTGACGCAGCAGGTGGCGAAGGCGCTGGAAAAGGGCCAGCTGCCGACGCAGATCATCTCAGTCTCTCACCTCATCCGCGCGGTTCACCGGCTGTCGGAGTCGCCGGCCGGCGGACTGCAAGCGGAGGCTCCCGCGCCGCCGGCGCCCGTGGCCGAGAAATTTGTGGAAGTGCCGTTGCCGCCCGAGCCCTCCGCCGTGCTTCCGCCCGTGCCGGTGGCCGCGGAGCCAGTGACCGCGCATGGCGCCGCGCCTGGCCCGGCCCCGGTGGCCCCATTCCCCGCGCCCGCGCCGGCGGCGAGCGCCACCATCGCCAAGGTCGCCAGCGGCGGTACGGTGCGGGTGAATACCGAAAAGCTCGATTCCCTCATGGACGTGGTGGGCGAGCTCGTGATCGTGCAGAGCCAGCTGCTGGAGACGGCCCGGCATCACAACGACGTGACCGGCTCACCGCTGCAGCGCAACGTCGCGCAGCTTTCGCGCATCACCAAGGAGCTGCAGCATACGGCGATGTCGCTGCGGATGATTCCCATCAAGCAGAGCTTCCAGAAAATGGAACGGCTGGCCCGCGACCTGGCCCGCGACTTCGGCAAAAAGGTTTCCTTCGTCACGAGTGGCGAGGACACCGAGCTCGATCGGACCGTGGTCGAGGAGATCGGCGATCCGCTGGTCCACATGGTGCGCAATGCGCTCGACCATGGGCTGGAGCCGCCCGCCGAGCGCGTCGCCGCCGGCAAGCCGGAAACGGGCGTGCTGCACCTCAAGGCGTATCATCAGGGCAGTAACATCGTCATCGAACTCCAGGACGACGGTCGCGGCATCAATCCGGACAAGATCTACCAAAAAGCCATCGAAAAAGGACTGATCGCCCCCGGCACCACGCTGGCGAAAGAAGAGATTCTCGCGCTCGTATTCGCGCCCGGATTCTCGACCGCGGAGAAGGTCACGGCGGTTTCCGGCCGCGGCGTCGGCATGGACGTGGTCAAGCGCAACATCGAAAAGCTTCGCGGTAAGATCGAGATCAACTCCGAGGTGAAGCGCGGCTCGACCTTCAAGGTCAAGTTGCCGCTCACGATGGCGATCATCGATGGGCTCGTGGTGCGCGTCGGCGAAGACCGCTTCATCCTGCCCAGCACGTCCGTGCAGCGCGCGCTGCGGCCCTCGCGCGAAAGCGTTGCCACCGTGCAAGGCCAGGGCGAGGTGCTCGACCTGCGCGGCCGGCTCGTGCCGATTCACCGGCTGCACCGGCGGTTTGGCATTCCACATCAGGCGGAGAATCCATGGGAGGGCATCGTGGTCATCGTGGAGCACTCTGGAAAAATCTCGGCGCTGTTGGTCGACGAAATGGTCAGCAAGCAGGAAGTCGTCATCAAGAACCTCGGGGCTTTCATGCAGGGGCTGCCGGGTGTCGCGGGCGGCGCGATTCTCGGCGATGGCAACATCGCGCTCATCCTCGATCCGGCCACGCTCCTTCAGGCGGCTTGAGATTTCCTGCCTGTTGCCCAACCTTAAGGACCCGTGCCCGATTACAAACCGCCTTCCCTCGAGCAGGTCTGCGAACGTGCGCTCCGGCTGCCGTGCTCGCCTGCCTTGCTGCCGCGTCTGATCATGGCGCTGCAATCGCACGACAGTTCCGCCGACGATATTGCTGCGGTGGTGACGGTGGACCCTGGGCTGGCCTCCGCGACGCTGCGGCTGGCGAACTCGGCGTATTTCGGCGCCGCCATTCCGGCGGAGAATGTGGCGGAAGCGGTGATCCGGTTGGGCCAGCACGAGCTGTATCGGCTGGCCGCGCTCGCGTTGGTGAGCCGCTGGGAATCCGGCACGGCGAGCGGCGAGGCGGGAGATTTCTGCCGGCACGCACTGTGCACGGCGCTGGCGGCCGAGGTTCTGGCCGAGACGACGGAACGCGTGCCGCCGCAGACGGCTTACACCGCCGGGTTGGTGTGCGATTTGGGTAAACTGGCGCTCACGCACGCCTGCGCCGACTTTTATCCGGCCATCCGTGCGCACAGCGCCGCGAATCACTGCGCCTGGACCGATTCCGAGCGGACGGTGCTTGGCTACGACTACGTCGAAGTCGGCGCGCACCTGTTGAAGGCGTGGAACTTTCCGAAACTGCTGGTGGCGGTCGCAGACTTCTATCTGCATCCGACGGACGCGCCCGCCGAGGCTCTGCCGCTCATCGCGCATCTGCACGCCGCGAAATACATCGCCACGTCGTTTGGTCCCGGAGTCGGCGAGGGCGGATTCCTTTTCGAGTTAAACGAGACCTTCCTGCTCGAATGGGGTTTCACGCCCGAGCTGCTGCAGGAAGCGATGCCGATCGTGCATGAGCGCGCCATCTCGCGCCTGCGCGACAAGCTCTCGCAAGGCATGGTCTCGATGTAACGAACGGTCCCGACGGATCGGCGGATCCGCAGCGGACGAGCCGTTCAGGCGGTGGCGCGATTGAACGCCCGTGACTCCATCACGCGGCGAGCGAAATCGCCTCGTTGCCTTCCGGCGTCTTGAGCGTCACGTCGCCGGCGCCGATTTCGAGGTGCACCGTGCGATTCGTGGTCCCGCCGGTGATGTTCTGGCGGACCCGGTACCCGTTGGCGGCGAGAAAATCGAGCGTCGCCTGAGTATTGCGCTCGCCGATCTTGAAGTTGTCGTGGCTCGCCAGCACGCAGGCGCCGCCGGCCACACAGATCCGCAACCGGGAGCGATCGGCCTTGAGGCCGAGGAGCGAGCGGAAGAACAACGGCAGACCGGTGTCGGCGAACATGGCCGGCTGCACGAGGGCCTTTTCGGGCGAAATCGAGGAATCCGGCAGCATCATGTGCAGGATCCCGCCAACCTTCACCACCGGATCGTATGCCAACACGCCGACGCACGATCCGAGCGCATACGTGCTCAGCGTGACCAAGCGGTTGTTGGACACCGCCATGTCGCCAACGCCGATCACGACGCGTTGCGCAAAAATGGAGCCAATGGTCGGGGAGCCCATGCTTCAGCCAGATAAAACCGCCAGCGCGCAGCCGGCGTGGGAATGACGGAAAATGGGCATGAGAAAGCGCGACATACAGCGTCAGGCTGTCGAGGAAACTATACGGTCGCCGGCCGGCAAACTTGAGGCGGCCGGCCGATAAATTCGACGCTAATTGCGCCTAAATCCGGACTAACAATCGCTGGTTGATCGGCGTCGCCTGATTGTGGATCCGGATCTTCGCGATCATGTTCGGGCTCAATTCCTGGCCTTCGCCAATCAGCAGCAAACCGTGCGGGCTGTAGATGCCATTGGCCAGCACCATGCCCGGCTCGAGTTCGTGCAGCGTGATTTCGCGGACTTGCCGCGGGAGCTGCGCCAAATTGGTGACCTTGAGGAAAAGCCGCACTGCTTCGGGATCGTAAGCGGTGCCGGATTGCGACAGCACCAGGTCGATGCCCGCCGCTTTGGGCAGCCCGGATTCGACGTAGCCTACCGCGACGGCCAGGCAGCGGGCCGGCCAGGGAATCGCATCGCCGGCAAGACCGTCCGGATATCCCGAGCCATCGTAGCGCTCGTGATGGGCGCGGATCGTTTCGCCGACGCCTGGCGCATCATCCACCAACGCGGCCAAGGTCTGGCTGTAGACCGGGTGGTTGTGCAGCATCGCCCGCTCGCGGTCGGTAAGTTCGTCGATCTTCGAGCGGAAAGCCCGCAGCATTTCGCGCGGGACGCCGATCAGGCCGAGGTCGCAAAGCCACGCGGCCGCGCGCAACGCGTGCTTTTGCGCGCCGTCGAGCAGGTCGCTCTGCGTCATGTGCTGCGCGTATTCGACCAGGGCCTTGGCCTGACCGCCGAGGATCGGGTCATACGTCGTGAGAATGCGCCGGCAGAGCTCCAGCGAGTGTTCGTAGCTCGCCGCGAGCTCACGGTTCGCGGCATCGAGATGCTGCCGCTGCTGCTCGAGATCCTTCACGCGGGCCGCGAGCGAAGCGTTCGCCTGCGTCAACTCCTCGTTCAGTCGCTGCGTCTCCGCCTGGAGCAGCTGATTCTGCGTGATCAGCTCGTGCCGGTGCACCGCGTTGCGCACCGTGGCGATCAACTCTTCCCGCAACCACGGTTTCGCGACAAAGCGGAAAATCTCACCCTTGTTGATCGCGTCGACGATCGTCGGCAGCGACAACACCGCGGTGATCAGAATCCGTGACGCGAGCGGGCGAATACGCCGGCTCTCGATCAAGAAATCCAAACCGAGCATCTCGGGCATCCTCTGATCCGAGATGATCACCGCGAAATCGCGTTCGGCCACCATGGCCAGCGCCTTGGTGGGGCTGGTGCACGCCACGACATGAAACCGCTCCCGTTCCAGCGTTTGCTGCAACGCGGCCAGCACCACCGGCTCGTCGTCGACGATCAGGATGGTAGGGGAGGAGTCGGGCTTGGCGGCAGTCATGACAACGCCGGCGCGAGGGTGCTCGCGTCAGACAGTGGCGGAGGCGGGCTAGGCGGATGGACTATGAAATCTGCGATGCGGTCGAGCGGAATCTGTCGTTGAGCCGCGCCGTTTTCCCAAGCTGCACGCGGCATGCCATAGACCACACAACTCGCCTCGTCCTGGGCAAATGTAATCGCACCGAGCCCGCGTAGTCGCAGCAGCCCCTCCGCGCCATCCTTGCCCATGCCCGTCAATACGCCGGCGATGGCGTGGGGCGCGGCGCCGCAATCCGCCGCCGATTTGAACAGCACGTCGACGGCGGGACGCTGGTGCCAGATTTGCGGACCCGTGGTGACGCGGGCGCGATAGTGGTCGGCGTGCCACTGGACCATCAGGTGAAAATTGCCCGGGGCGATCAGCGCCAGGCCGGGTTTGAGCATGTCGCCGTCGGCCGCCTCGCGGACTTCGAATGCGCATTGCGCGCTCAGCCGGTCGGCAAAAGCCTTGGAGAACACCGGCGGGATGTGCTGCACCACCGCGATCGGCGGCAACCCCGCGGGCAGTCGGGTCAGTACCTCGCGCAACGCTTCGGTGCCGCCGGTCGAAGCGCCGAGCAGGATCAGCTGCCGCGCCGAGGCCGCGCCGGTTCGCGGCGCCGTGCGCACGGGCGCCGCCGCGGTGCCGGTCGACGGCCGCCGGAGCCGCGCGCCGCCCGCGGCCTTGACGCGCGCGATCAGCTGCGCGCCGAGGTCGCCGAAGGAATACGCCCCCGATGGCTTGCCGAGCACGTCGAAGGCTCCGAGCCGCAGCGCCTCGAGCGCGTAGTCCGAGCCCTTCTGGGAAAGCGAGCTCATGATCACCACGGGCATCGGGTGCTGGTCCATCAGGATCCGCAGGAAGGTCAGCCCATCCATCCGCGGCATTTCCAGATCCAGCGTCAGCACGTCAGGATCGAGCTCCTTGATCCGATCGCGCGCCACGTAGGGATCCGCCGCCGTGCCGACCACTTCGATTTCGGGATCGGCCCGCAGCGCCTCGGTCACGAGTCTTCGGACGACGGCCGAGTCGTCGACAATGAGTACCCGGATGCGACGGTTCATAACGGATGTGTCGCAGGCCGTCGATAGATGGCCGGTTTGACGGTTTGGAGATGATGGTGAATGCCCGTGAGACTTTCCGCGTGGCCGACGAAAAGATATCCGCCTGGCACCAGCCGGCGGGCGAGCTTGTTGACCAGCTCTTCCTGCGTCGGGCGATCGAAGTAGATCATCACGTTGCGGCAGAAAATCACGTGGAAGAGCTCATTGAAAGGCGGTTCTCCCTCGAGCAGGTTCAGGTGGCGAAACATCACCTGGCTGCGGAGCGCGGCCTTCACCCGATAGTTGCCGTCCTGCGGACCGAACCCGCGTTGGAAGTGGGTTTGCACCGTCATTTTCGGCAGTCGGTCCACCGTCTCGTCGCGATAGATACCCAGGCGAGCCTTTTCGAGCACGCGATGGGAGATGTCGGTCGCCTGCACCTGCCACGGCCAGCCGGTCAACGCCTCGGCCAGCGTGATGGCGATGGAGTAGGGTTCCTCGCCGGACGAGCACGCGGCGCTCCAAACGAGCAGCCGGGACCAGCGCTCTTTCGCCGCGCGGGCCTTCATTTCGGGCACGACCGTCGTACGCAGAAAATCGAAATGGGAGGTCTCGCGGAAAAAGAACGTGTGGTTGGTCGAGATGACGTCGATCAGGTTCGCCAGCTCACCCTCGGAATCCGGCGACTTCAGCAGCCGGCAATATTCACCGACGCTGTGCAGCTTCATGGCGCGCAGCCGCTTGCCCAGACGCGCAGAGACCAACTCGCGCTTATCCGGGCTTAAGTTGATACGGCTGCGTTCGTAAACGAGATTCCGGATAAACTCGAACTCACTTTCCCTCATGAGGAGTGCCGACTATATCGTCTCCCACCGGCAAGAATGAAGTGCAGCTTGGCGGATTCAGCCGGGCGGCCGGCAAATCTTGCCGGTGCGCGACACCACGCTTCAGGCGATCGGTCTCCGCGGCTTCGCGTCATGTTTATTCGTCTGTGAGCTAGGAGCTTATAATACATGCCCGCGCCATGGCACCTCCTTTGCTTAGCAGGCGCCGAAATGATTGATCCGATCTTCCAAGCTGACAACTACCAGCTCGCTCGGAAGCTTCTCGATGCCGCTGTCCTGCGCCAGGAGGCGATCGCGTCGAACGTCGCGAACGCGGAAACGCCGGGCTATCACCGCCTCGACATCGCGCCGGACTTCGAGGCCCAGCTGAAATCGAGTCTCGCCGCCGGCGAATTGGGCACGTCGGGCGAGCGGTTGAAACCGCGGTTGGTCGAGGATCTGACCGCCCGGAGCCTGCGTCCCGATGGCAACACGGTGGAAATCGAGCGCGAGCTGCTCGCGATGAACAAGAACGCGGTGCAACACGAGTATCTCACCGAGCTGGTCTCGAACAACCTGCGGCAGCTGCGCATGGCCATTACCGGCCGCAGCACGGCGATGTAACGCTTCTGACCCGGCATGAATCTCATCTCCGGCATCGACATCACCGCGGGCGCGCTCAACGCGCAAAAGACGCGGCTCGACATGGTCGCGCAGAATATCGCCAACGCGCAGACCACTCGTACGCCGAACGGCGGACCGTATCAACGGCAGGTCGTTTCGTTCGAGACAGAGCTGGTTCGCCGCGAAGGTCTGTCCGGCCCCGCGCTGCAAAGCGTCAAGGTTGCCAATGTCACCGCCGATCGCAGCCCCGGCCAGCAGGTGTTCAATCCGCAGCATCCCGACGCCGGGCCCGACGGTCTCGTGACGATGCCCAACGTGAATCTTTCCTACGAAATGGTCGACCTGATCACGGCCTCGCGGGCCTACGAGGCCAATCTGGCCGTAGTGCGCAACGCACGACAGATGGCCGTGAAAACTCTCCAAATAGGCAAATAGGCCAAGAGCGCAGAGTCCAGCGTCTAGAGCCCGAAACCTGAACACGCAGCCCATCTCATTCTTCGCACCCCGTCTTGGATCCCAGCTCGGACTCCCAGCTCTAGACTCTCTGCTCTCAGCTTCTCACCCATGTCTCCCGTCGGCACGATTTCTCCTCTCCAATCCGGCCTGCTCACCCGCATCGACGCGCCGCTGCCGAAGACGGCGCTCACGCCTTCGGGTCCGCTCACCGCGACCCCCACGCAGGGCTTCGGCCAACTGCTCGATGGCGTGGTGGGCACGGTGGTGGAAAAACAAACCATCGCGCAGGAGGCGACACGCAAGGTTCTGCTCGGTGAATCCGATCAGCTCCACCAAAGCGTGATCGCGATGCAGGAAGCCTCGGTGGCGTTCTCCATGATGGTGGAGGTCCGCAACAAGCTCGTGGAATCGTATCAGGAGCTGATGCGCATGCAGGTGTGAGTTTTCGCCCGCCCGCTCGCTCCAGCCGTCCTCCTCTCACCTGACTGATGAAGAAATTTCTGCAATCCCTCCTCGAGCTTTGGAAACAGCTCGGACTCAACCAACGAGTTTCGTTGGTCGTCGCCGCGCTCGCGGTCGTCGCCGGTCTGATCACGGTCGTCCTGTGGTCCCGCCGGCCCGACTACCAGCTGCTCTACGCGCGGCTCAGCGAGAAGGACGCCGCATCGATCATCGGCCAGCTGCAGACGCAGAACATTCCGCACATCGTGACCGCCGGCGGCACCGCCGTGCAGGTTCCCTCCGATCAGGTCTACAAGCTCCGGATGGATCTCGCCTCGAAAGGCCTGCCGAGCGGCGATGGCGTGGGGTTCGAGATTTTCGACAAGGGGCAGTTCGGCTTGTCCGATTTCGTGCAGCGCACGAACTACCTCCGGGCTGTCCAAGGCGAACTCGCCCGGACCATCATGCAGCTGCAGGGCGTGCGTGCCGCCCGCGTGATGATCGTCCAACCGGAAAACCGGCTGCTGCTCACGGATCAAAGCGTCAAATCCACCGCTTCCGTCTTCGTCGATGTGGGTGGCAAGCGGCTCGAAACCGACCAGGTGAACGCGATCCGCCACCTCGTCGCCAACGCGGTGCAGGGGCTCGCCCCGGATCAGGTCGCGGTCGTCGACAACCGCGGCCATGTGCTTTCCGAGGAGCTGAAACAGGATCCCACGCTCGGCACGGCTTCGTCGCAGATCCGCTATCGCCAGCAGGTCGAGGACTATTTCGCCAAGAAGGTCGAGACGATGCTCGCCGCCGTGATCGGCCCCGGCAATGCCGTCGTCCGCGTATCCGCGGAAATCGACACGGAGGCCGTCGCCATCACGGAGGAACGCTTCGATCCCGAGGGCCAGGTGGTGCGGACCCAGACCGTGACCGAGGACACTTCCTCTTCGGCCGAGTCGCGCTCGGCGGGTGGCGTCGTGGGCGTGAGCGCGAATGTGCCCGAGAAGAACCCTGGCACGGAGGCCGCGCGCCCCGTCTCGAACACCGAGCAAAGCCGGAAGAATCGCTCCACGACTTACGAAATCAACCGGACGACGCTCAACACGACGCGCAATCCGGGCAGCGTCAAAAATCTCACGGCGGCGGTGTTCGTCGCGCCGCGCCTGGCCGCGCCCGCCGCCGCCGGGGCCGCGCCGGGCGAACCGCAGCGGCGCAGCGCGGAAGAGCTCAACGCCCTCCGCCAGCTCGTGGTCAACGCCCTCGGCCTCAAGATCCCCGCCGGCCAGTCGCTCGACACCGTGGTTTCGCTGCAGGAAACGCCCTTCCAGAGCGCCGAGGAAATTCCGGCCCAGATCGCGGCGATCGAGCAGGAGAACCGCTGGCAGGGTTGGATCGAGGCGGGCAGCCGATGGATCGCCGTGGTCGCCGCGGCCGCGGTGTTCCTCGTGTTCTGGCGGATGCTGCGCCGGCAGAAGCCCGAGCCGGTGCCGATTGAAGTTCTCTCCCTCTCTCCGGAAGCGGCCACGCGTTCGCTTCCCACGTCCAACGGCGTCACCCCCGATCTGCTCAACGAGTTGATCCGCCAGAAACCCGCCAACATCGGCGTCGCCCTGCGCGACTGGGTGTCGGCGAGTTCGACGAAAAACTAAGGTCGACCGGTTCGTCCCATGCCTGACCTCGATTTCGTCAAAGCCAACCGCCAGCAGAAGCTCGCGATTTTCCTCGTGGTCATCGGCCCCGAGGCGGCGGCGAACATTCTCAAGCATTTTGAAGAGCCCGAGATTGAGCTGCTCTGCCGCGAGATGTCGCAGCTCACGATGATCCCCGAGGCCATGCAGAAGCAGGCGCTCGAGGAGTTCGCGGGACTGATCGCCGCCAGTCACAGCTCCGCATTGGGCGGTCTGGATTACGCGCAGCGCACGCTCGAAATCGCGAAAGGCGACTACAAGGCTTCCGCCATCATCTCCCGCGTCGGACCGGTGGGCACGTCGGTCGACGTGATCCGCGAGATCAGCGATATGGAGGGCCGGCAGATTTTCAACCTGATCAAGAACGAACAGCCGCAGACGATCGCGTTTGTGCTCTCGTATCTCGACGGGCACAAGGCCGCGGAGGTGTTCGGCTTGCTCGGGCCCGATCTGCGCGAGGAAGTGATCGAGCGGCTCGGCACCATCGAGTCCACCTCACTCGATCTCGTCGGCAAGATCGCCCGCAGCCTCGGCAAACATTTCGACACGAAAGCGCGGCCGTCCTTCCACCGCAGCGGCGGCGTGCGCGCCGTCGCCGATTTGCTGAATCAGCTCGAAAAGGACATGAGCAAGACGCTCCTGACGCGGCTCGAGGAGCGCAATGCCCAGCTGGGCGCCGCCATTCGCAAGAAGCTGTTCAGCTTCGAGGATCTGGGCCGCCTGTTGCCGGCGGACCTGCAGCGCGTGCTGCGCGAAGTGGATTCTTCGAGCCTGGCGGTCGCGATGAAATCCGCGAGCGAGAGCCTGCGCGACAAGTTCTACGCGGCGATCTCGAAGCGCGCGGGCGAAAGCCTTCGCGAGGAAATCGAAATGCTCGGGCCCGTCCGGCTCAAGGACGTCGAGGCCGCTCAGGATGCCATCATCCAGGTGGTTCGCCGGCTCGAGGAAGAAGGGCAGATCACGCTCGATGCCGATGCGAGCGAGAGCCTCGTCACGTAACTTTCCCCTCCCATGCTTCAACTCACGATCCGCTGCCAACTCCGTCACGAGCATCGCCGGCTGAGTCGCTGCACGCTGCCGAAGCTGCCGATGCAGCGGCTCACGGATCGTTCGCGCCCGCCGTCCGGGCCCGAGCGGACGCTGGCGCGATTGGCCCGGTTGCGGAGCGACGCCTGATCATGGCCTTCACCAAGCTCATCGCTTTCGATCGTCCGATGACCGCCGTATCCGCGCCGGGCCTAACCGGACGCACCTTCACCGAGGCGGAACTCGCGGCCGCGACCGAGACCGCTTACCGGCGCGGAATCGACGACGCGCGCCGGCTCGCAGATCAGCAGATCGTCGAGTTCCGGGCGGACGTTGGGCAACTCCATGACAACCTGCTGAAGCGGTTGCCCAGTCTCGAGCCACTCTTCCTCGGTCAGATTCGTGACGCGCTGCCGGGACTCGCGATCGAAATCGCGCGGCGGCTGCTCGCCGGCTACGAACCGCCACCCGAGGTGATCTCGCGGTTGTGCGAAGAAGCCGTCACGGCGCTGTTCCCGGAACGCGACAATCTCGAGCTGGTGGTGAGCGCGCACGATGCGGAGGTGCTTGCGAAACTCACGCCGAATTGGATGGAGCGCTATCCGGGCTTGCGCGTGAGCGTCGAGCCGTCGTTCCTGCCGGGCGATTGCCAGGTGCGCAGCCGTTTCGGAATTACCGACGCCCGGCAGCAGGTGAAAATCGACGCGCTGGCCAACAGCTTGTCCGCCGCATGAGCGCATTCACGCCAACTCCGCTGAATTGCGCCGTGGCCGGTCCGGTCTCCGCGCTGGAGCACTCGGCGCTGCGCCAGTGGTTCGCCAGCCTTGGAGCCGTCGGCACCCGGAGCGTCACGGGTCGCGCCGCGGAGAAAGACACCGCGGCCGTGATCGCTCTTTCCACTCCGTCGGAGCAGTCCGCAATTTCCCCGAGTCCGGCGGCCCACGACGACGATTCGTCGCCCGCGCCCGCCGCGTAACCGCCATGTCCACCCTGTCGATTGCCCCGCTGGTCGAGACGCTCCGCACGCAAGTGCGGCATCTCCCGCCCGTGCAACGACTGGGGGCGGTTACCGGCGTGGCGGGGCTGATCATCGAATCGGATGGCCCCAATGTCGGGCTTGGCGAGCTCTGCCTCGTGCGCTCACCGCGTTCGGAGTTCACGGTGCGCGCGGAAGTCGTCGGCTTCCGTGAACACCGCGTGCTGCTCATGCCGCTTGGCGATGCGACGGGCCTGCACGTCGGCTGCGAGGTGGCGGCCTGTGATCGCCCGCCGCTGCCGAAGCCGGGCCCGGAGATGCTCGGCCGCGTGCTCGATGCGCTGGGTCGTCCGTACGACGGCTTGGGCATGCTCCCGGTCGATCGCTCCGTGGGTCGCGATGCCACGCCGCCGCACCCGCTGCGACGCCAGCGGATTCATCATTCGTTTCAGACCGGCGTCCGCGCGCTCGACGCGTTCACGCCCTTCGGCCGCGGCCAGCGCCTCGGCCTTTTCGCCGGCTCCGGCGTCGGCAAATCCACGCTCATGGGCATGATCGCCCGCGGCTCGGAAGCCGACGTGGTGGTGGTGGCGCTGGTGGGCGAACGTGGTCGCGAGGTGCGCGAGTTCATCGAAAAAGATCTCGGGCCCGAAGGCTTGAAGCGGGCCATCGTCGTCGTGGCGACGTCCGATACGCCGGCGCCGCTGCGGTTGCGCGCGGCCTTCACGGCCACGGCCATCGCCGAAGCCTGGCGCGCCGAGGGCAAGAACGTCCTGTTCATGATGGACTCGGTCACGCGGTTTGCGATGGCGCAACGCGAGATCGGCCTGGCCGTGGGCGAACCCGCCGCGACGCGGGGCTACACGCCCTCGGTGTTTGCGTTGTTGCCGCGGCTGCTGGAGCGAACGGGTGCGGGCGAATTGGGCGCGATCACCGCGCTCTACACCGTGCTCGTCGAAGGCGACGACATGAACGAGCCGGTGGCCGACGCCGTGCGCGGTATTCTCGACGGCCACGTGGTGCTGTCCCGCGCGCTGGCGCATTTCAACCACTATCCCGCCATCGACGTGCTCGAAAGCGTTAGCCGGTTGATCCGCGACGTGTGCACGCCGGACGAGGTGGCACTGGCCGCGAAAGCGCGGGAGCATCTCGCGCTGTATCGCAAGAACGAGGATCTCATTTCCATCGGTGCCTATCAAAAGGGCGCCAACGCCGCGCTCGACCGCGCCATCGCCCTCCACGAACCGCTGCGCGGGTTTCTGCGCCAGCCGATCGAGGAGCACACGCCGCGGGAGCAGAGCTTTCAACTCCTGAAGAAAATTCTCACATGAAACGATTCCGTTTCGCCCTTCGTCCAGTCGCCGTCCTGCGGGCCCACCGCGACAGCCGGGCCCGGGAAGCCTTCGCCTCCGCCGTGCACCTTTACGTTCAGGCGGAAGAGGAGCTCAACCGCACGCGCGTCCGGATGCGCGCGCTGGAAGGTGCCCTCTTCGCCGGGCGCCAGCAGACGTTCCGCGCCGCTGAAGCGGCCCTGCTGCTCGCCGATTATCAACGCGAGTGCGAGGCCGAGGTCGAGGCCGAACGCCGGGTGAATGCCGCGCGCGAGGAAATGCATCGCCGACGCGACGAATATCTCGAGGCCCACCGTCAACTGGAGGTGGTCCAGCGTCTCGAGGAAAAGGCCCGGGCCAAGCACCGGCACGAGGCCGACAAGGAAGAGCAGGCCGAGGCGGATGATTTCGCCAGTCACCGCCGGATCCGGCCGATGAGTATACCGGTATGAAGGTCCTGCGAAATCCCTTCCTCACCGCCGCGGTGGGCCTGCTGCTCGCCGTCGGGATCGGCGTGGCCACGTTCTGGCGCGCGGGCGCCGTCGTGCTCGCGCGCGTGGCGGAGCTGCGCGAGAAGGCCGCCAGCACCGCACCGAAGAAGGAAAAAGGCTGGGATTTCTGGACGATCGAAATCGAGAATCTTTCCAACGAACTCAAGGAGGAGCGCGCACGCCTCCGCAAGGAAGGGGAACTGCTCGACCAGCGCGCCGCGCGACTCGCGGCCGAGGAGCGCGAGCTCGCCACCATCCGCGCCGAGATTGAGGGCCTGCGCAAGGAGATCGCCGACAAGGTGATTCAGATCCGCGACGATGAGGCAAAGAACCTCCGCGGCCTTGCCCAAACCTACGGTAACCTCACGCCGCGCGCCGCGGTCGCCATCATCCGCGAACTCGATGACGTCACGGCCACCAAAATTCTGTTCCTCATGAAGCCCGACGTCGTCGGCCCCATCTTTGAAGAGATGAGCAAGACGACGGGCACCGACGGCACTCCATTGTCCCGTCGGGCCGCGATCCTTTCCGAGAAACTCCGGCTGATGAAAGCCAAGAAAGCCGGCAGCACCTAAAACCTCTTCGCCGCGCCACGGACCGGCGCGGTTTCGCATCCACGGAGGGTCTTCCCATGCATGCAACTCTCCGCCTCCTCCACTCTCCTCGATCTTCTCGCCGCTCCGCCCGCCGCTCCAGGCGGGCAGCCAGCGCTTCCGCCTGCCGGCCTTCCTGCCGACGCTAACGCGGCTGCAGGAAATTTTAGCGCGGTGTTGTCGGCGCAAACGAAGTCAGCCGCGTCAGCGGCCGCGACGACGGAGAACCCGCGCGGCACGCCGGCGACGGTTGGCGCGAACGCGAACAACGTTCCAGCGCCGGCGTCGGGCGAAGTCATGCCGCCTCCGCTCGACGCACTCGTGACGCCGAGTTCGGCTCCGATGCCGCCCGACCAGAGCGTACCGCTTTCCGCCTCCGATTCTGCAGCGCAGACCGGGCCGTCGGCCTCGGCGAATACGGACAACGGTCCCAGCTCGGCGACCTCGGCCGCCGCGGCTGCGTCAGTACGGGCGGCGAAGGAGGTCGCAGCGGTCGCCGCAGACGCGACGACGCCATTGCCCGCGCACCGCTCGCCCGCGCCTGGGGTGGCCGCACAACCGGCCCGTCCACAAAGAAGCGCTACCGCGTCGACGACCGTGGGTGCTTTGACAAGTACCCGTGGCGCGGCGGCTCCAACCGAAACACCCTCTGCTTCCGCCACGCCTGCGGAGGTCAGCCCTCAAGTTGCCGCCGAGATTACCGCCGCGTGGCTTGCGGCGAACGGCCCAAGCGTGGTGGTCGCCAGTCCTGCGGGTGAGTTGATCATGGTGGATGTCTCGCTCAGCGCCGGGGAGGGTGAGGGGAGCTCCATGTCGGGCGAGGTCGACGCGACCGCCGCTTCGCAAACGATGGCGGCGAGCGTGTCTCTACTTGCGGGCAACGTTCCGACGCTGTCTCGGCAGGCGCCGAAATCCGACCTAGCCGATGTTTCGAGTTCCATGCCACCTGCGCCGGGCAGCACGACGGCCGTTTCGAACGACCTCGCACAGTCGCCAGTGAGCAGGGCGTCGGGCCGCGAATCGACGGTGCCGAACGACCGCTTGCCCAACCATGGGCCGAGCCCTGCGCCGAGCGCCGATGTGTCGTCGCCCGCTATCGCCTCGCAGGGGACGCCGGCAGCGATGGTGTCTTCGACTGCCAACGCGGCGGCGTTTGATGCGCCCGGGGTGAGCTTGAGGGGGACAGCAACGAATCCAACCCCCGACTACGCGTCGCTGCCGAATCCCGAACGTGCGCGGGATGGGGTGCCCACCGCTGCCACCGTGCTGGATGCTGCATCCTCCAGCGACCGCGCGACGCTGACCGCGAGCGGTCGAGCTCCGATGGGCCTCGACGGGACCGTTTCGCAGCCCACGGCAGGGGGCCTGACGTCCTCTCTTCCGCAGCCCTATCGCGGCGCGGAAAAAATTGCCGGTACGCCCGATCGCGACGCGAGTGGATCGCTCTCAGTTTCAAGCGGGAAACAAAAAAACGTCCTAGCTGCTTCGGTCGAGTCACTTACCAATCGTTCTGCAGCCTTTGGCATCAACGCTGCTAAACCCCAGGCTCGCATGCCCGCGCTCGCGCATCCCACCCCGTCAGTCTTCGCCGAGAACGACTCGATGTCGTTCGCGGCGGCGCCGCTGACGTTCGATAGCCTGGTGCAGGACGCGGCGGAAACGACAGCTCACTCCCTCACGAGCTCGGCGCGCCGGGCGGTGGACTCGGCAATGGCGGTCGTGGATCATTTTGCCCACGGCACGCAGCGCGGGGTGAACCTGCAGTTCTCCATTTCGGGTGTCGACGTCGCCGTGCGGGTCGAGATGCGCCCTGACGGCGTGCACACAACTTTTCGCACTGATTCTCCGGAGCTGTGCAACGCGCTCGCGCAGGAATGGCAGAGCGTCGTCAACACGCAGCCCACCGATCGGTCACAGCGACTGGCGGACCCGGTCTTCACTTCAACTTCGGCCGGCGGTCCCGCGTCTGGAGAGCATGGTGCGTCCCAACAGCGCGAATCAGGAACGCCCCAGAGCCAGTGGGAAAAGGCGACCGCATTCGCCCCGCCGGCCGTCGCTCGCGCCCGGACCGACGCGCCGCTCACCGCTGCTGCGGCTGGACCGCGGCACGCGCCGCACGGCACCGCGCGGCACCTCTCCGTTCTCGCCTGAACTCCTATGCAAGTCACCTCCGCCACATCCACTGAACGAACGTATGCTGCCGCCACGGAGGGTAACAGCGGCACCAACACGCCGGCGCCCAAAAAGACGACGCTGGATCAAAACGATTTTCTGAAGCTGCTGACCGTGCAGTTCCAGCAGCAGGACCCGATGAGCCCGATGGAAGACACGGAGTTCATCGCGCAAATGGCCCAGTTTACCGCGCTGGATCAATCCAAAGCGTTGCTCACGCAGATGAAGCAATTCAGCACGATGCAGGACGCCGCCACGGCCAACAGCTACATCGGCCGCCAGGTGACGTTTGCCGACGAGAATGGCGCGACGGCCACCGGCGTCGTTTCCGGCGTCGAGATCACCGATGGCGCCCCGCGGCTGGTGGTCGGCGATCTGACCTATGCGCTTTCTGCGGTGCGGCTCGTCGAGCCGGCGCCCACCCCTTCCGATAGCACGACCACGAATCCGTAACCTTCAACTCAACCGACTATGCCTCTCATCGGCACTCTTACCTCAGGCGTCAGCGCCGTCCGTACTTTCAGCAAGGGCTTGGAAGTGATCGGCTCCAATATCGCGAACGTCAATACGACGGCCTACAAGAGCTCGTCGGCGACCTACGGCGACACCTTCAGCAACACGCTGCGCGCGGCGACCGCCACGGATTCGGCCGTTCAGATCGGCACGGGCGTGCAGGTGGCCGGGATCAGTACGAACTTCACGCAGGGCCCCCTGGTCGCCACCGGCAACAACAACGATCTCGGCATCTCCGGCCGCGGTTATTTCGTCGTGCAGGACGCGACCGGCAACCAGTTTGCCACGCGCGACGGCTCGTTCCATTTCGATACCGGTGGCTATCTGAAAAATGTGCAGGGCTACAACGTGCTCAACGACATGGGACAGCCCGTCCAGGTGAGCGGACTGAAGAAGACCTACGATGCCACCGGTGTTCACGATGGTTACGAGCCCGCTCCGTATTCCGAGCTCGCTTCCGTGAGCATCGGCAGCGATGGCACGATCACCGCGTACGCGACGGACGGCACGTCCGTGCTCTATGGACGTACGTACGACCTCGCCGACACCTCCGTGCCGCCTGCTCCCGATCCGGTATTGGATCCCGCCAATCCGGCGGTGAACCCGACGCGCTCGATCGGAGTGATGTCGGTTTCGGACGAGTCGCGGCTGATGCGCCAGGCGAACAACCTCTATAACTTCTCGGCGACCGGTTCCACGGTGGCGGACAACATGGAGGTCCCGGGGGTCAACGGCACCGGCAAGATTCAGACCGGCGTCCTCGAGCAGTCGAACGTCGACCTGACCGACCAGTTTTCGAACCTCATCACGACGCAACGCAGCTTCCAGGCCGGCTCCCGGCTGATCACCGTGTCCGACTCGGTGCTGGAAGACATCGTCAACCTGAAGCGCAGCTAAGCTGGTTGAGAGTTGAGAGGGGAGAGTTGAGAGCGCGCGTTCGGCGGCGATCAACTCCCGACCTCCGGACTCTCAACCCTCAGCTCTCAACCCTCAACTTATCTGATGGCCAAAGCCGCTCCCACTCCTGCCGCTGCCGCGCCTGGCGGGGCACCCGCGCCCGCGGCGTCGGCGCCAGCCGCACCCGCGCTCTCCGCCGCCGCGCCGTCCGCGGCCGGCGGACTCAAAGCCTGGCTGCCGGCGATTGCGACGGTCGTGCTTGCGCCGGTGTGTACCTGGGCGGTCTGTCAGTTCGTGCTGATTCCCCAGCTCGAGAAGAAACTCGGCGCCGCGCCGGTGGCCGAACAGGTGGCGACGGAGGAAGGCCACGGCGAGGGGGGCGCGCACGGCAAAAACGGCAAGGACTCGGCGCCGAATTACGAGTTCCAAAACATGGTGGTCAACCTCTCGGGCACCATGGGCACGCGCTATCTCAAGACGAGCTTCCTCGTCACCGGCAGCGATCCGGAGATCAAGTCGGTCTTCGAGACGAACAAGGCGCGGCTGACTGACGTGACGCTCAACGTGCTGTCGTCGCTCTCGCTCGCCGATCTCGAAGAGCCGGGCGCCAAGAACGTGCTGCGCGAGAAGCTGGTTTCCGCTTACAACCAGGCGCTCGGCCGCAAGGTCGCCGAGCAGGTGTATTTTTCGGACTTCGTGGTGCAGTAATGGCCGACGATCCCTCCAACTCCACCGGCAGCATTCTCGATCAATCCGAGATCGATAAGCTGCTCGCGCAGGAAATGGCGGTTGCCCCGCCGAAGCAGTTCCTGCTCCGCCCCGAGGGCGCGCGCGGGCCCACGCCGGTCCTGAAGGTTGAGCCTTACGATTTCCGCAATCCGGTTTTCCTGTCCGAGGTGGAGCTGCGCCGGCTGCGGCTGCTGCACGAAGATTTCATCCGCTATCTCGCCGCGCGACTCTCGCTCTATCTGCGGATGGAGCTGGGGCTGAAGATGGCGAAGCTGACCACCGCCACCTACGCCAAGTTCACGGACTCGTTGCCGAGTCCGACGCACCTGTGCCTCTTCAAGGTCGAGCCGCTCATCGGCGTCGGGATTCTCGACATCAATCCGCGTCTCGCGCTCACCATCGCCGACCGGCTGCTCGGCGGCCGTGGCCATTCCGTCAAAGCCGAGCGCTATCTCACCGAAATCGAAATCGCGCTGCTGGAGGACGTGGTGAACATCGTCCTCGAAGAATGGTGTACGCAGTGGAAAACCGAGCAGGAGCTGCGGCCGCAGATCATCGGCCATGAAAACAACGGCCGGTTCCTGCAGACTTCGCCCAAGGACGCGATCGTCCTGATCCTCACGCTCGAGGCCAACTTCGGCGATTGCTCCGAGCAGATCCAGATCGGCGTGCCGTATTACACCATCGAGCCGGTGGTGAAAAAAATGCAGGCGCGCCGGCAGAAGGACACCGCCGTCTCCACCACCGCCAAGAAGGCGGAGTGGCAGGCCGCCTACGAGCACATCAAGGTGCCGGTGCGGGCCGAGTGGTCGGCGATGGACATCAGCCTGCGCGAGGTGGTCAGTCTCCGCGTCGGGGACGTGTTCGAACTGCCCGCTTCCATTTTTCACGAAACCCGCGTGCTGCTGAACAACGTGCCCAAGTTTGTTGGCACGGTCGGCCTCGACAGCGATCGCGTGGCCGTGCAGCTCACGCGCAAAACCGTCCCGGGTCCTGCGAACCCGCTCAAATCCGATGGAAGAAAAAGCCCTTGATATCGTGCTCGACGTGAAGGTGAAGGTCACCGTCCAGCTCGGTTCCGTCCAGTTGCCGATGCGGGAGGTGCTCGAACTCTCACCCGGCTCGGTCGTGCAGCTCACGCAGCACGCGAGCGATCCGGTCGGCTTGTTCGTGAACGACCAGCTCGTGGCCTACGGCGAGGTGGTGGTCGTCGAAGACAACTTCGGCATCAAGATCACGGAGCTCGTCGGGAGCGAGAAGGCGCCGTGAGGCTTCTCCCGCAGCGATCGCGCTCCTGCTGGCGGTCGGGCTTCGCCGCATGCGCGCTGGCTCTTGCCTTCGGCGCGTCAGGGGCGTTGGCCGCGCCCGCGAATCAGGACGAGATCATCACGCCCAAAAGCTCGGCCCAGCAGGCGGCCTCACCGGCGCGCGGCAGCGGCATGGGCGCGCTCACCGCCTTCGCGGCGGTCGCCCTGGCGGCGACAGGCGGCTGGATGCTGTGGCGCGGCAAGGGCACTCCGTTCACCGGGCTGCGCACGGCGCCCCGGCAGCTCGCCATCGAGGAGACGCGTTCGCTCGGTGCCCGCCAATACCTCGTGGTCGCGACTTATCAGGATCGCAAATATCTGCTCGGCGTCTGCCCGGGCCGGATCGATCTGCTCGCGCCGCTCAACGATTCCACTCCACCGGTCGACCGGCCGCGCTCATGAACGCGCTGAACTCGAGCCGGGGAGAGCAGGCGTCCCGCTCTCGCTGCAACGCATCGGGGTTGCGGGCCATTTTCGCGCTCGCGTTCGTGCTCATGGGCTTCGTGCTCGGGCCGACCGTGGCCGCGCAGACGCCGCCAGCCGTGGTTTTCCCGACCACCCCCGCGGCGGCACCCGCCAACCCCGCGGCCAGTCCCGCGACCACGCCGGGGGCGACCAGCACGACCAACAAGGATCCGCTGCGGCTCTCCATCGGCCTCGAGGGCACCAACCAGCAGGGGCAGGTGAGCGTGGCGGTGCAGATCGTCCTCGTGATGACGCTGCTTTCCGTGGCGCCGTCGATCGTACTGCTGATGACGACGTTCACCCGGCTCGTGATCGTACTCGGGTTCGTGCGTACCGCGCTCGGCACGCCGAGCGCGCCATCGAACCAAATCGTCATCGGCCTCGCGCTCTTCCTCACGTTCTTCCTCATGGGCCCGGTGTTCGATCGCGTGAACCAAGAGGCGTTGCGACCGTACCTGGACGGACAGATCACTGCGACGCAGGCGCTCGATCATGCGACAGTGCCGTTGAAGGAGTTCATGCTGAAACAGACCCGCACCCGGGACATCGAGTATTTCCTCCAGCTCGGCGGGTTCGGCCCGACGGCGGTGAAAGATCTCCCGATTCGCGTCGTCATCCCGGCGTTTGTGATCAGCGAACTCCAGACAGCGTTTCAGATGGGCTTCCTGCTTTTCCTGCCGTTCCTCGTGATCGACTTCCTCGTGGCGTCGGTGCTGATGGCGATGGGCATGATGATGATGCCGCCCGTCACCGTCGCGCTGCCGCTGAAACTGCTGCTGTTCGTGCTCGTCGACGGCTGGCATCTCGTCGTCCGTTCGCTCGTCCAGAGCTTCGTTACCTGAACAGGTTGAGAGCTGTGGTGGGAGACCGATCACCCGACACGATTCCGTCCCACTCACGCTGCTTTCACCGCTCAACTCTCAACACCCAACTCTCAACCCTCGGCGTATGAATCCCGAACTCGCGATCGATTTTTTCAAGACCACGGTCGTCTTCGCGCTCTACATCGCCGCGCCTTTCCTGCTGCTGACGCTGGTGATTGGCTTGGTGACGAGCTTGCTGCAATCCATCACCAGTCTGCAGGAGCAGACGCTGACGTTTATCCCGAAGCTGATCGGCATCGGAGGATTGCTGCTGATCCTTACGCCGTGGCTGCTGCGATCGCTCTCCGAATTCGCGATCACGATGATCAGCCGGATGGGCACGCTCGGGCATTGAGCGGGCGGCTGGCAGCGGGCTCGCCGGCTGCTGCTGCCCTCGCATGGCCCGTTGTCCGCGCTCACTTCACACGATGACTCTCGGATTTCTCGTCACCTGGATGATGGTGTTCCTGCGGACGCTGGGTGTGATCCTCCAGCTGCCGTTGGTGGCGGGACGGCCGATTCCGGTGATGGCGCGGTTGGGCATCTGCGTGTGCATCGCGTCGCTGCTCGCGGGCGTCGTGCCCGAATCCAGCGTGCCGGCGACCCTTTGGGGGCTGCTCGCTGCGACGGCCGGGGAAATTCTGGTGGGCCTCGCGCTCGGTTTCATGGTGCGCCTGGCGTTCGCCGCGGTGGAAATGGCGGGGCGCATCCTTTCGTCGGAGATTGGCATCACGATGGGCGGGGGTATGGGCGTGCCGGAGCCGGCCACGGAACCGATGACCGCGCTCATCAGCACCTTCGCGGTCGTGCTCTTTTTCGCGTTCGGCGGCCATCTCATGATGCTCTCGGGCCTGGCCCGCAGCTTCGTGCTGGCGCCCGCCGGCCAGCCGATGCTCGCGCCGTCCGCCAGCGATCTCCTCATCAACGCCACCTCGCATCTCATCGAAGTCGGGGTGCGAATCGCCGCGCCGTTCATCGCGATGAACTTTCTCGTACTGCTGACGTTTTCCGTGCTCGGGCGCGTGCTGCCGAAAATGAATGTTTTCATTGTCAGCTTCTCGATGCGGCTGATCGCCGGCTTCACGCTGCTCGCCTCGGGCGGCACGCTGATCGCGCGCTACCTTTACTTGGAATTCGACGACACCCCGGTGCGCATGCTGCAGTTGTTCGCTCGCTGAGTCGGCTCCGTCCCTGGCGCGAATGCAGTCGCGCGGCAGCGGAGGCAGGATGCCGGCAAAAATTGCCTGCCGGATTTCGTTTTGCGGCGCGGCCGCGACGGAGCGTCCGGCCTCGATGGAGTTTTAAGTTTAATTTGTTGGTGGTGAGTGGCTAAAATCCGAAAATAACCCCTTGGCATTACCGCTGCTCAAGGCCCGTCGCGCATGGCCGAGCACGACCAAGACCAAAAAACCGAGCAGCCGTCCGAAAAGAAGCTCTCCGAGGCGATGGATCGCGGCCAGTTTGCGCGCTCGCCGGAGCTCGCGGTGCTCTTTCTGCTGGTCGCGGTGTTGGCGGCGCTGAGCTTCAGCGTACGCGAGGCCTCGCGCGAGGTCGCCACCTATGCGGCTTCATTGTTTTCACGGTTCGGCTCGATGAAGGTCGAGCACGACACCATCCGCGCCTATTTTGGCGAGGCGATGCTCACCAGCGGCACCGCGCTTGCGCCACTGCTGCTCGCCTGCGTCGTCGCCGCGTTGCTGGCGGGCGGGGTGCAGAGCGGTTTCCGGCTCACGCCTGAAGCGTTCGGCTTCAAGCCCGAGCGGCTCAACCCGGTCGAGGGGTTCAAGCGGGTCTTCAACAAATCCGCACTCGTGCGCGCCGGCGTCGATCTCCTCAAGCTGGTGGCCCTGGGCGCCGCGCTCTACCTCGGCGCGCGGGGCTTGATGATGGACCCGCTCTTCAGCGCGCCCGTCGAAGCGGCCTACCTGGGGCAGTTTCTCACCGACGCCACCTATGTGTTTCTCTCCCGGCTGATCCTCGCCCTCGGAGTCATCACGGCCATCAGCTACTCCTACGAAAAGTTCAAGACGCACCGCGATCTGATGATGACCCGGCAGGAGCTGAAGGATGAGCACAAGAACCAGGAGGGCAGTTCGCAGGCGAAGATGGCGATGCGCCGCATGGCCCGCCGGCTCACGCAGCGGCAGATGATGTCCGCGGTCCCGACGGCGGACGTGGTCGTGACCAACCCGACGCACTTCGCCGTGGCGCTGAAGTACGAGCGCGGCAAGGACGCGGCGCCGGTCGTGCTCGCCAAGGGCGAGAACCGTTTTGCCCAGCGCATCAAGGCCATCGCCGCCGAACACGGCGTGCCCATGGTCGAGAACAAGCCGGTCGCGCGCCTGCTTTTCTCGATGGGCAAGGTCGGCGAGGCGATCCCGCCCGAGCTCTACCAGGCGGTGGCGAGCATCCTCGCCGTCGTGTATCGCACGCATCGTTACTATTTCCACCGGCTCAAGGCCCGCCGGCTTGAGGCCGCCCTCTGAACGTGCCCACCCCCGCTCCAGCTTCGACCCCGTTCAACGCGCTCATGAAGCGCGCCGATCTGGTTTTGACGGCCGGTCTGTTCATCACCGTCCTGCTGCTGATCCTGCCGATCCCGACGGTGCTGCTGGATTTCTTTTTCGCGCTGAACATCGGGCTCTCGATGCTGGTGCTGCTGGCGATCATCTACATCAAGGACCCGCCCGAGTTCTCGAGCTTTCCGACCTTGCTGCTGGCGCTGACGCTCTTCCGGCTTGCGCTCAACATCAGCTCGACCCGGCTCGTGCTCGTCAAAGGCTACGCCGGCCAGGTCATCGACGCGTTTGGCCACTTCGTCATTCAGGGCAATTACATCGTCGGTGCGGTCGTATTCCTCATTCTCGTGGTGATCAATTTCGTGGTCATCACCAAGGGCGCGGGTCGTATCGCCGAGGTCAGCGCGCGGTTCACGCTCGATGCGCTGCCCGGCAAGCAGATGGCGATCGATGCCGAGCTCAACGCCGGCATCATCGACGAAGTCCAGGCCACCGCGCGCCGTGTCAAGGTGCAGAAAGAAGCCGACTTCTACGGCGCGATGGACGGCGCCTCGAAGTTCGTACGCGGCGATGCGATTGCCGGCATCATCATCACGCTGGTCAACGTCATCGGCGGTTTCGCCATTGGCGTGCTGCAGATGGGTCTTTCCCTTGGCGAATCGCTGCAGAAATTCACGCTGCTGTCCATCGGTGACGGCCTGGTGTCCCAGATTCCCTCGCTCGTGCTGTCGGTCGCGGCGGGTGTCCTCGTTACTCGCGCCTCGGAGAACAACAACCTCGGTCACCAACTCGCCGGCCAGATGTTCCGGTATCCGCGCGCGATGAAAATCGCCGCCGGCATGCTGATGTGCTTCGGCATCATGCCGGGCATGCCGCTGCTGCCGTTCGCCGGGCTCGCGGCTTTCTCGTGGTTCCTCGGCAAGATGCTGAAGGATCAGGAAGACAAGACCGGGCACGCGCTCGGCGCCGAGGCCGCCGCGGCTGAGAAGGCCGCTGCCGGCAAGAGCGCGGGCAAAGGTGCGGCGGGCGGCGCCGCCGGCGCCGCCGCGCCCGCCAGCGGTCCCACCGAGGATGTGCGCAAGCTCATCGAAGTGGATGTCTTCGCGATCGAGCTGGGCTATGGACTGCTGAATCTCGCCAACGCCAAGGCCGGCGGCGATCTGCTCGCTCGCGTCACGGGCGTGCGGAAGACGCTCGCCCGCGAAAAGGGCATCGTGGTGCCGCCAGTGGCGGTCCGCGACAATCTCGAGCTCGAGCCCAACGACTATCGTTTCCTGCTCCGCGGCAAGGCGCTCGCGCGCGGTCAGCTGCATCCGAACCGCTGGCTCGCGATGAACGTCGCCGCCAGCAAGGTCCGGTTGCGCGGCGTGCCCACGCACGAACCCGTTTTCAACCTGGAGGCGACCTGGATCGACGAGCCCGAGAAAAAGACGGCTGAGATCAACGGCTACACCGTGGTCGATCCCGCATCCGTGCTCATCACCCACCTCTCCGAGACGCTGAAAGCCAACGCCCATCACCTGCTCGGCCGGCAGGAGGTGCAGTCGCTCGTCGACTTCCTCAAGCAGACGCAGCCGGCCCTCGTCGCTGAGCTCTTGCCTGATCTCGTCACGCTCGGCATTATCCAGCGCGTCCTGCAGAACCTCCTCCGCGAAAACATTTCCATCGTCAACCTGCCGCTCATCCTCGAGGGCATTGGCGATTTTGCTTCGCTCTCCAAGAACCCGGACGACCTCAGCGAACTCATTCGCCGGCGGCTCGGGCTGTATTTTGTTCCCGAATTCGAAGTGCGGCCCGGCGTGGTGCGTGCCGTCACGGTCGATCCGCGGTTCGAACAGTGGCTCGGCACGAAGGTGCAGCGCTCACCGACCGAAGTGGGCCTGGCGCTGGATCCCGCGACCACCCGGCACGTGCTGGACGAGCTCAACCGCCGCATCGCCGAGCTCACCGCGCAGGGCCATCCCACGGTCCTCGTGGTGTCGAGCGAAGTGCGGCTGCCGCTCAAGCGTTTCTTCGAGTCCTCCTTCCCGCGGCTCACGGTGCTGGCGTTCCAGGAGCTGCCGGCCGCCACCGAAATCGAAAACGCCGGGATCGTGCCCGTGCCGGCGCACCTCGCGCGCACGGAGACGCCACTTAAAGCCGCCGCGTGATCCCCATGTCGACCACGATGCCCCCTCTCGCTCCAGGTGCCTACAAATTCACGGTCCGCTCCGCCGAGGAAGCGGTGGCGTTGATCCGCGAAAAGCTCGGGCCCGAGGCGCGCGTGCTCTCCGTCCGCTCGGTCGAACCGAAGGGCTTGCGCAAGCTCTTCAGCTCGCCGCAGCTCGAGGTGATTGCGCAGATCGACGCCCCCGCCGCCGAAGCCGCCGCGCCGCGCCTGAATCAGGGGGTCGACGAGCCGGTCGACCAGGACCTCGATGAATCGTTTACCGCCGTCTCCTCCGAGCCGGCGGAGCCGGCAACGTCCGCGCCCGCAGCCGAACCGAGCCGCACGCCGCTCTCACGACCCGACATCCGGCACACGCCGGTCGGCATCGCCGACCTGCTGCGTCGCTCCGGTCTCACGGAAACGGCGCTCACGCGGCTGCAGTCGGGCGCTCACTGGCCCGAGATCGCGCGGCTGCCGTTGCATCGCGCGCTGGCGGAGACCTCCCGCTTGCTGCGCGAGCGCGCGGAAGCGCGTCCGGGACGCGCGCCACTTTCCCGCGCGGCGTTCCTCGGCACGGCGGGCGTCGGGCGCACCACCGCACTGTGCAAATGGCTTTCGACGGAAGTCTTCCGCCGCGCGCGCATCGGTCACGTGGTCACGATCGAGTTCGACCGTCCGAATCCGCTCGGGCCGCTGCCGGTGTTCGCCGAGGCGTTGGGCGTGCCGCTGGCGCATTTCCCCTGCGAAACGCAACCGGCGGTGCCCGGAGGTTTCGTGTATTTCGATCTGCCGAGCATCTCGCCGCGCCGCGCTTCGGACAACAAGGCGCTCGCCGAATGGCTGGACCGCGAGGCGATCGAGGAGCGCGTGCTCGTGCTGAACGCCGCCTACGATCGCGCCGCGATCCGCGCGGCCTACGCCGCCGGGCGCGACCTCGGCGCAACGCATCTGGTTTTCACGCACCTCGACGAGGTGCCGCAGTGGGGCAAACTCTGGGACTATCTCTTCGACGCCGAGCTCGAGCCGCTGTTTCTCGCCACGGGCCCGTCTCTCACGGGCGACTGCGAAGAGGATGTTTCCGGCGCCATCGCGCGGCGCACACTTCCGGAAAATTGATCGCATCCATGACGACCATTTCAAAACTTTGTGATTCGGCCGCCGACGCGCGCTCCGCGCGTTTCTTCTGCGGCGAATGCCTCCAAGCTCATGGTTCCGCGTCTAGCCGTCATGGCGACCGCCGTGGGCGGCTCGATGCTCCTTTCTCCTCTTCAGCGTCATGAAATTCGTCTTCCTCGCCGGCGGAGTCGCCGGGTTTCTCCTCGCCACCGCCGCTGGCTTTTGGGCCGGTCGCGCGGCCGACCGCATCCTGCTCGATGCGGCGGTGGGCTGTCTGGCGGGGGCGCTGCTTTTCCGCTGGTTCTGGACCGTGCTCGTCCGCGGCATTCGCGAAACCATTCTCGCCCGCCACGCGGCGAACACCGCGGCGGCCGCCGCCGCACCGGCCCCGACTCCTTCGACTCCCAAGACTAGGTAACCTGTTTGCTACCCCCTCCCATGAATTCGACCGTCGCTTCAGGCAAGGATGCCGCTCCCAAGACAGTCTGGCGCGCCTATCAAGGCGTTTCGCCCAGCAACGTCGATGAGAAGGATCTGATCGAGCGCCACCTCTACCTCGTCCGCAACGTAGTCGACCGGATCAAACTGAATCTGCCGACGCATATCGATGCTGACGACCTCTACAGCGTGGGCGTCACCGGCCTGATCGCGGCGGTCCGCAAGTTCGACCCGGAGCAGGGGTGCACCTTCGCCAGCTACGCCGCCATGCGTATCCGCGGCGCCGTGTTGGACGAGCTGCGGCGGATGGACTGGTGTCCGCGCCGCGCCCGCGCCCGCTCGCGCAAGCTCAAGGAGACCATCATTGAGGTGGAGCAGAAGCTCGGTCGCGCGGCGAGCGACGAGGAAATCTGTTCCGCCCTCGGGCTGACGCAGAAGGATTATGCGAAGTGGGTCGAGGATGCCCGGCCGGTGACCTTCCTCGCGATCGATCACCGCAACGAGAACGAGGATGGCGAAGGCGCTTCCCTGCACGAGTTGCTCAAGGACGAGACCGACGTCACCGGTCGCGAAAACCTCGAGAAGCGCGAGCTGCTGGAGCTTCTGACTCAACGAATCTCCGAATTGCCCGATATACCGAAGAAGATCCTCGCCATGTATTACTTCGAGAACATGCGCCTGGCGGAAATCGCGGCCGTTTTCAACCTCACGGAGTCGCGCATCTGCCAGATTCACGCTCAGACCATCCTCGGTCTGCGCGGCTACCTCGGCCGCGCGCGCAATCGCTAACCCGGCTCCGTGCAGAACATGGCTGCTTGCTCCCTCCGGCCGGTCACGACGCTGCGCGTGAACGCCACCTGCTAGGCGTCGGCCTTTCCTCGCATGCTCATCCTGATCGGAGGTTTGATCGTCTTCGCTTCGGCCATTGGCGGCTTCATGCTGGCCGGTGGCTCCCCCGTGCTGTTGCTGCACGCCTCCGAGTTCGTGGTCATCCTCGGCATCGCGGCCGGCGTGCTGGTCATCGCCAGCCCGGGGCACGTGCTCAAGCACATCGTCCACAAGGTCAAAGGCTGCATCGTCAGCCAGAATGCCGGACGTCAGGAATTCTTCGACCTGCTCAAGCTGCTCTACGAGATCTTCATGGTCGGCCGCCGCAACGGCCTGATCGCGCTCGAAGAACACGTGATGGAACCGGAAAAGAGTGTGATCTTCAAACGCTACCCCTCTGTCCTGAATCATGCGGACCGGCTGGAGTTCCTCGTCAACGGGCTGAAGCCGGTGATCGACGGCAAGATCAAGCCCGACCAGCTCGAGGAGCTCATGGAGGCCGAGATCGACGCCAAGTCCGAGGAGTGGGATCATCCCGTGCACGTGCTCCAGCTTGTCGGCGACTCGCTCCCCGGCATCGGCATCGTCGCGGCGGTGCTGGGTATCATCAATACCATGGCGGCCATTGCCGATGGTCCTGAGATGGTCGGCAAGAAGGTGGCCGCCGCGCTGACCGGCACGCTGCTGGGCATCTTCTTCGCCTACGGTTTCGTCAACCCTCTCGCCAACCGAATCAAATTCAACAATGCCGCGGACCTGCTGTGTCTGCGCTGCATCATGCAGGCGGTCGCCGGTTTCGCGAAAGGCCTGGCGCCGCTCACTGCGGTGGAAATCGCCCGTCGTTCGCTCGACAGCTCCGTGCAGCCGGGAGCGAACGAACTCGAGGTGGCGCTGAAGGCGCTGCCGCCGGTCAAATGAAGCCGATGAGGTTGAACGCTGAGAGTTCAGAGTTGGGAGACCGGACGGTACCTCGGTGCGCGCCGGCTTTTGCTCTCAACGCTCAACCCTCAACTCTCAACTAACACCCATGGCCCGCAAAAAAGCAGCAGCCGGCCACGGTGGCGCCTGGAAGGTGGCTTACGCGGACTTCGTCACCGCGATGATGGCCCTTTTCATGGTGCTGTGGATTTCGGCGCAGGATCAGAAAATCCTGATCGCCACGTCCCAGTATTTTCAGAACCCGTTTCAGGCGCCGATGCTGGCCGCGTCGGGCGTATTGCCGAGCAACAGTCAATCGTCGCGCTCGCAGGGGCCCGACAAGGGCGAGCGGCAACGAGCCAAACACAACCAGATGGAGATGGCGTTCCTGAACAGCGTCGCGTCGGACTTCTACAAGACGCTGCGGCTCGACCAGGACATCACTGACAAGCCGATCGAGATTCAGGTGACCGCGGACGGGCTGCGGCTGACGGTGTTCGATCGCGCCCGGAAACCGGTGTTCGTCGGCAACACCGCGGAATTCACGGAATGGGGGCGTTTCGTCATGCAGAATCTGTCGTGGACGGTCGATCGGCACAAATTTCGCGTCACCATCGACGGTCACACCAAAGCGCAGCTCGACCTGGGCCCCGGCGAATACACCCCGTGGGAGCTCTCCGCGGACCGCGCGAATGCCGCCCGTCGGGCCTTGGTGCACTACGCCGTGGATCCGGCGCTCATCGATCGCGTAACCGGTTATGCAGATACGCGGCCCGTCGAAGGCGAGAGCCCGGAGGCCGAATCGAATCAGCGGATCACGCTGAGTCTTTCCCTTGGCAAACGGCCGAGCGAACCCGCCCCAACGCAAAGCCCGTCGACCTCGTCAGCCCCGCCCGCGTCCGCCCCGTGAAATCTTTTCTCCAAGGCAAGAAGACCCTCTCCATCGCTTCGCTCCGGCCCATCGTGGCTGGCGTGCAGCCGGCCTCATCGTCGCCGACCCCCGTGGCGCGACCGACCTCCGCGGCCCATGCGAATCACGGGCAGCCAACGGTCGAGGTGGTCAAGGAAGGCGACAAGGTCGTCCGTCTCATCGTCGTGTGCGGCTGCGGCGAGCGCATCGAGATAGAGTGCTTGTACCCCGCGGGCGGATGAGCCGCGGCGGCTAGGTCGCCCTTCGTCGGCCAGGCGCGGTTTCGCCGCCGAGCGCTGATCCGCTGACAGCTCGCACGAGTGCTTTCCGTCGGCGTTTTAAGCGGAAGCTGCAGGATCGCTGCAGGAGGCGGCATGCAACGGAAGGGTGGCGCGACTTGCTCTCGTGTTTCGCGAGCCGTCCTTGCGGGAGCGCCCGGGGACGGTGACGCCGGCCGGGTGAGCCCTGGTGCAGATGGGTACGTGCGGGCAATTCCTGCCGTCCGGCCGGCCGGCAAGATTTGCCACCGCCCATCGGCGAGCGCTAGATTCTCTGATTATCAACTACTTGCGTGGTTGGCATCGGCTTTGCTTCCTGCGCTCGCCCATGAACATCGGTCTCTACCAGAGTGCATCCTCGCTGTCCGCGCTTGAGCGTTGGCAGGAGACCGTGGCGCAAAACATCACCTCGAGCCAGGTCACGGGTTATCGCAAGCGGACAATCAATTTCTCCACGCAGCCGGCCGGCGAATTGCAGTCCGATCCGCGGCGGCCGGTCGGCAGCGAGGCGGGCGTGCCCACGCTTTTCCCGAAGGTCAATTCCGGCATCAACTTCGTCAGCGGTGAGACCCAGCCGACGCGGCGCGATTTCGACGTGGCGATTCAGGGCGATGGTTTCTTCCAAGTCCGCCGCCCGGACGGCTCGTTCGCCTACACGCGCAATGGCGAGTTCCATGTTCGGGCCGACCGCACGCTCGTCACGGGGACCGGCGATGAGGTTCTTAATGCCGGCGGCGGTCCGATCACGTTCCTGCCGAACGGCGACCAGGTGGCGATCAATACCGACGGCAGCATTTTCCAAGGGGAGACTCCGGTCGCCAACATGTCGGTGCAGCGTTTTGCCGACAACGCGCAGCTGATCCCGATGCCGAACGGCTACTTCGTTCCGGCCGCCGGAATGGCGCCCGAAGCCGTGACCCAGCCCGAACTGCTGCAGGGCTATCTCGAAAACAGCAACGTCACTCCGCTGCGCGAGATGGTCGATCTCGTCATCATTTCCCGCGCCTACGAGGCGAACCAGCGGATGATCACCACGCTGGATCAGCAGATGCAGAAAGCGCTCGACATGCTCGGCTGACCTACCGCTCGCCCCAACGTCGCCCATGACTTCCCCAGACAGACAACCGCAATCACGACTACATGGCCGAGCCCGCTATGGGGGCGGGCCGGCCCCATTTCTTAATCCAGAGCCGAGGGGCATCAGCCCAGAGTCCGGCCGTGTCGCCGGGCGTCTGGCTCTCGGCTCTGGATTTCTGGCTTTCAACTCCAGCCTCCTATGAACCTCTCGCTCTACTCGGCCGCCACCGGCATGGAGGCGCAGCAGCTCAACCTCAACACGATCGCGAACAATCTCGCGAACGTGAATACGCCGGGCTTTAAGCGCAGCAAAATCGAGTTCCAGGACCTCCTTTATCAGAAGCCGACTCGCGCTTCGGGTACCGACTCGGGCGGCGGCAACATTGTCCCGACTGGCTTGGAGGTCGGCAACGGCTCGCGCGTCGCGGCCACGTCGAAGGTTTTCACGCAGGGGCAGCTCACGAGCACCGGCGAAAAGCTCGATCTCGCGATCCAGGGCGATGGGTTCTTCGAAATCCAGCGGCCGGACGGCACGTTTGCCTACACGCGCGACGGCTCGTTCAAGCTCAATGCCCAGGGTCAGGTGGTCACCATCGACGGCCTCCCGGTGCTCAGCGGTTTCCAGGCGATCCCGGCGGGCACGGAAGGCGTGGCGATTTCCGACAACGGTCAGGTCACGCTCACCGGCGCGAACGGCACGACCACTTTCCGGCTCTCGGTCACGCGCTTCGCTAACCCGTCCGGTCTGCGCAGCGTCGGCGGCAATCTTTACGAGGAAACCGCGGCCAGCGGCACGCCGGAGATCGGCCAGCCGGGCGAACAGGGCTACGGCCAGATCATGCAGGGCTATATCGAGTCCTCGAACGTCAACATCGTCGAGGAAATGGTGAACCTCATCGTCGCGCAGCGCGCCTACGAGATTAACTCCAAGTCGATCCAGACTTCGGACGAGATGCTCCAGAACGTCGCGCAGATGAAACGCTGACCATGCGCGCTCTTCGTTACCTCCTGCTGGTCGCCACGCTCTCGAGCCTCGCCGCCCGCGCCGTCGCCGAGCCCGCGCCGCTCACGCGCGAGCGGTTCGTCGCCTCGCTAGCGAGCGATCTCTCCAGCCACTTCAATCTCGAGGGCGATCTCCAACTCGACTTCATCCGCCCCTGGTCACCGCCGGCCCGGCTCGCCGAAATCTGGACAATCGAGATCACCGAATATCCGACGGTGCCGTCTGCCTCGATGCTCGTGCGTTGTCGCGTGCTGGCCGATAGCATCGCCGTCGCGGACGCGACGCTCGTGCTCCGCGCCGCCTTGTGGCGCGACGTCTGGGCGGCCCGCCAGCCTCTCGCCAAGGATTCGACCTTCGATCCCGCTGTGCTGGACACGCGCCGGGTTGATCTGCTGCGCGAGCGCGAGGCGCTCCCGGTCAATGTGGGGGATCGCAGCTACTCCTTCGCGCGCACCATCGGCTCCGGCCGGCTGCTGACCTGGCACGACATCGCGCGCCGTCCGCTCGTGCGCAAGGGCGATCTCGTGGAGGTTTCCGCCGTCGAGGGCCAGCTCCTGATCACCATGCAGGCCATGGCGATGGAGAACGGCTCGCAGGGCGAGACCGTCACGGTCCGCAATCCCGTTTCCCGCCGCGACTTTGCCGCGACGGTGGTCGACGAAAACCGCGTGCAGGTCCGCTTCTGACATGACGCCGATCTCCCAGCTTTCCCTCGGTCACCTGCGCGGCAGTCTGCTGCTCGCGGCGCTGGCGCTGGGCTGCGGCGCGCCGGCGTTCGCCGGTTCGATCTGGCCCACCGATCAGGCGCGGGAGCGTTCGATGATTGCCGACAAGAAGGCCTCCGGCATCGGCGACATCCTCACGATCGTCGTCAGCGAAACCGCGATCGCGCAGAGCTCGCAGAGCAAGAAGTCGTCGCGCGATTCGAGCATCGAGGACGCGGTCCAGCAGTTCCTTTACGCCAACAGCCGTGCGCTCACGCACCGCGGCGGACTCCCCGGCCTGAAGCTGGGCGGCTCCGCGTCCTATTCCGGCGGTGGTGACATCAGCAATACGCAGAGCCTCTCGGCCCGCGCGGCGGTGCTCGTCACCGACGTGCTGCCCAATGGCAACTTCGTCATTGAAGGCACGCGCATCGTCACGTTCTCCGGCGAGACGCAGTACGTCGTCCTGCACGGGCTGGTTCGCGCCGACGACGTCGGCCGCGATAACACGGTGGCGTCCTCGAACATCGCGGATGCCCGCGTCGAGTTTTACAGCGAAGGCCAGCTCACCGACGCGCAGAAGCGCGGCTGGTTTGCCAAGCTCTACGAAAAGCTCCGGCCGTTCTGAGCGCCCACGCCTGACGAACTAGCCCCACTGGAAACAGGAGCACGGATGAACCCAGCACGACGCACTTTCACGAAGATGGCCCGCAGCAGCGAGCGGTGGATTCTCACCGCGATACTGGGCCTGTTGTGCTCGGCGTCGGGGCACGCGTCCCGCGTCAAGGACCTCACCCTCGTCGAGGGCGGTCGCGACAACCAGATCGTCGGCTACGGCATCGTGGCCGGACTGGCGGGTGACGGCGACAGCAACGCGCAGGCGACGCTGCGCAGCGTCGCGAATATTCTCCAGCGTTACGGCGTTGTGGTGAGCCCGACGGATATCAAGGCGAAGAACGCCGCGGCCGTGATGGTCACCGCCGACATCGGCCCCTTCCTGAAACCCGGCTCGCGAATCGACGTCAACGTGGCTTCGCTCGGCGATGCGAAATCGCTGCAGGGTGGGGTGCTGCTCCAGACGCCGCTCATCGGCGGCGATGGCAAGGTCTACGCGGTCGCGCAGGGCGCGGTGGCGGTCGGCGGATTTCTCGGCGGCGCGGGCGGCGCCGGCGGCGCAACCGTCCAGAAGAATCACCCGACGGTGGGCGTGATCAGCAACGGCGGCATCGTTGAGCGCGAGATCGCGGCGACCTTCGTCCGCGACAACCAGCTGCGGCTGTTGCTGCACAATCCGGATTTCACCTCCGCGGCGCGGATGGCGGACGCGATCAACGGCAAGTGGCCGGCCATGGCCTCGGCCGTCGATGCGGCGACGATCGCGGTCAGCCTGCCGGCCAACTATGCGGGGCAGGACGTCGCCTTCATCGCTGACCTCGGCATGATCGAAGTCGTGCCCGATACGCTGGCCCGCGTCGTGATCAACGAGCGCACCGGCACGATTGTCGCCACGTCCACGGTCCGACTCTCGCAGGTCGCGATCGCGCTCGGCTCGCTGACGATCACCGTGAGCTCCAACATGGGCGCGAGCCAGCCCAACGCGTTCGGCGCGGGCCAGACGGTGCCGCTGCAGAGCACGCAGACGAACGTCAACGAGGTCAAAGGCGGCTTCACGGTGTTGAATGAGCCGCCGACGATCGAACGCCTGGCCGCCGCGCTGAACGCGCTCGGCGTCTCGACTCGCGAGATGATGGCGATTTTCCAAAGCCTGAAACGCTCGGGCGCGCTCCAAGCCGAGCTGGTGATCAACTGAGCCATGAACATTCCCGCGCTCAATTCGGTCTCCGCCACCTCCGCCGCCGAGCACGTTGCCCGCGCGAAGCAGCCGCTCACGCCCGCCGTGTTGCGCAAGGCCGCGCCCGAAGTCCAGCGCGCCGAAGTGGCCGCGCAGTTCGAAGCGATTCTCGTCCGCCAGCTCCTGGCTCCCACCATGACCTCGATGCTCGGCAAAGAGGGCGGCGCGGCCAGCTCGGTGTATGGCGACATGCTCACCGATACGCTCGCCCAGCAACTCACGCGCGGCACCGGGCTCGGCCTCGGTCGGCTGCTCGAACAGCAATTGGCTCCGCGCACTCCAAAGTCCTCAACCACCCTTTGAACATGCACTGGCAACTCGTCGCCGAATGTCTGCGGCAGGAACTCCTCGAATACGGCACGCTCCTGCGTCTCTTCGAGCAACAGCAGGAAAGCCTTTTCCATCGTGATCCCGACACCGTGCTCCGGCTCGGTGGCGAGATCGAAGACCAGGCCCATGTCCTGCAGGACTGCCGCCGCCGGCGCGAGCAGACCGTTGCGGCCCTGGCCGACTCCGTTCGGCAGCCGGCGAATGCCACGATCCGCGCCCTGCTGCCGCACATCGAGGCCGACGCGCGTCCGCTCCTCGAAGCCTTGATCAACGAAGTCAACGTACTCCTCCATCGCGTCCGCCGCGCCAGTCGTCAGACCCAGACGCTCCTCGCCCGCACGCTCGAGCTCCACCAGGAGACGCTGCGTCAGCTCCGGCCGGACGCGTTCACCAAAACCTATTCACCGACCGGTCGCGTCTCGCTCGCCGGCGCGGTCGGCGCTCCGTCGCTGCGCGTCGCCGGCTGATCCCCCTTTCGATCTTCGATGGGAGATTTCGAGCTCGGCTGAACGCCCGCCGGAATCCGCCAATCGAAAATCCAAAATCGAAAATCCAACATCCCCATGTCCGGTCTCTTCGCCAGTCTCAACAGCACCGTCGGCGCCCTCAGCGCGCACAGCCGCTCGATTGAGACCGCCGGCAAGAACCTCGCCAACGTCAACAACGCCTCCTACGCGCGGCAACGCGTGGTGTACGGCGATCGCGGCACGATCGTCACGCCCGACGGCGCCTACAGCCTCGGGCTCGAGGCGCTCGGCGTGCAGCAGCTGCGGGACATGCTGATCGACAACCAGGTGACGCGGGAGACGTCGCTCACGTCCTACTTCGCCGCGCAGCAAAAAGCCTATCAGCGCGCGCAGGCGGCGCTCGGCCAGGACATCTCGAGCGTGGGCTCCTCGGTGAGCGCGAGCGCCAGCACCAGCGATGCGGGTATCGGCGCCGGCCTCGACGACCTGTTCAACGCGTTCCAGGGTTTCGCGAGCAACCCGACTGACACCGGGATCCGCCAGAGTCTTCTCCAGACCGCGAGCATTCTCACCGACCGCGTGCAGCTCGCCGACAAGCGGCTGGCCCAGGTGCAGGCCGACCTGCATTCGCAGATCCAGACCGACGTGGGCGAAGCGAATAAGCTGCTCGCCACGATCTCCGATCTGAACAACCAGATCGCCCGCTTCGAAGTGGAACGTCCCGGCTCCGCCGTCGATCTGCGCGACCAGCGGCAGGCGGCCTTGGAAAAGCTCGCGACCAAACTGACGATCGACGTTCAGGAAATCTCCACCGGTCAGGTGATCGTTTCGTCACCGGACGCCAACGGCGCCCCCGTGGTTCTGGTCGATTCCGACTCGATCACCGGCCCTGTTTCCTTTGATCCGGCGACCGACACGATCAGCGCCGGGACCCCGACCACGGTGCTCGGCCTTACCTCGGGCGCGATCCAGGGCTCGCTCAGCGCGCACAACGAGGGCGTCCAGCCGCTCCGTGATCAACTGACGCTGATCGCGCAGCAGCTGACCGCATCGGTCAACGAAATCTACAATCCCGGCGGCGTCGCCGCCGACGACTTCTTCGCCACGCTCGACGGCAACGGCGATCCGATCACCGCCGGCACGTTCCAGCTCGCGAGTGGGCTGACCGCGTTCTCGCTCCATGCGAACGATGGCACCGCGGGTGCGCCCGCCGGGGACAATTCCGTTGCGCTCGCGATCGCGCAGCTCGCCACGCGCCGTTTCTCGACCACCGGCGCCCCGCCGGACCTGATCGACGGCACCCTCAGCAGCTTCTATAGCAGCGCCGTCAGCGGACTCGGCCAGGCCACGGCCGGCGCCACGACCCGGCTCAACAGCCAGGAATCGATCGAGCAGCTCGTGCGCTCGCAACGCGACGCCGTCAGCGGCGTGTCGCTCGATGAGGAGCTTTCCGACCTCCTGAAATACCAGCGCGCGTTCCAAGCGTCCTCGCGCGTCTTCCAGACGATCGATAAACTGCTCGGGGTCGTCGTCGAACAACTCGGTGTCTGAGCCCTTTCGTCATGAGAATCGCGAGTAACACCGCCTCGGAGGTCATGCTGCGCCAGATCCAGCAGCTTTCGGCCAACCAATCCAAACTCCAGCAGCAGGTCGGGAGCGGTCGTCGGATCACCAATCCGGAAGACGACCCCGCCGCCGTCGGCCGCGTGCTCACGCTGCAGAGCGAGCAACGGCGACTCGCCCAGTATGAGGCAAACGCCAACCGCGCGCTCACGCTGTCCCAAACCGCGTACTCCGGGCTGAAGGGGCTCAAGCAGATCTCCGACCGCGCCAACGAGCTGGCGACGCTGGGCACCGGCGCGATGAGCAGCGACCAGATGAACGCTTACGCCATCGAGGTCTCCCAAATGGTCGAGCAGGCGCTGCAGCATGCGAATAGCCAGTCGGGGAACGACTACGTTTTCGCCGGCACCGACGTCTCGAACAAGCCGTTCGAAATCAACACGACCACGGGGCTCGTCGAATACGGCGGCAACAGCGACGGCGCGCCCATTCAGCTTTCGGAAGCCACCACCGTCGTCGCCACGACCAGCGGCTCCACGAACGAAGACATCGCCGACATGCTCAACGCGCTGATCTCGCTCCGCGATGCGCTGGCCAGCGGGGATCCCGACCAGGTGCGGGCCACGCAGCCGGCGCTGCAGGTCGGTGAAAACACCGTCATCGGCGCGATGGCTGACGTGGGCGGCATCCAGACGCGCATCGAAGCCGCCAAGTCGCAGCAGGCCGACGGCGCGACGAACCTCGAATCCCGCGTTTCCGACGAATCCTCCCTCGATCTCCCCACTGCCATCGTGAAGTTGACCCAGCTCCAGACCGCTTACGAAGCCGCGTTGGCCTCCACGACCAAGGTGATGAACCTCTCGCTCCTCGACTACATCCGTTAACTCCAGCCGCCCTTTCTCTCGTCATGAAAGTCATCTTTGATCTCACCCCGATCGATTTCGAGCAGCCCACCGCGAACGAAATCACCCTGCCGAACGGCATCATCGGCTTCTCCCAATACACCCGGGCCGAGTTGCTCTACATGCCGGACCATCTTCCGTTCCTCTGGATGCGCCTCCACGGACCGGACACCATTCACTTCATCGTCATGGAACCGGGCGGGATCGTGCCGGATTACGAGCCCGAAATTTTCGACGAGGATGCGCTCCAGCTGGGCATCGAGGATCCCTCGCAGGCGATGGTCCTCAACATTGTCACGCTGCGCCAGCAGCAGCCGATCGATGCCTCGGTCAACCTCGTCGGCCCGCTGATCGTCAACCGCCGGACGCGCGTTGGCCGGCAGCTGGTCATCTCCAACTATTCCCGCTACAGCGCCCACCACCTGCTCATCGACCGTTCGCCGGCCCGCACGTGCGAACGCAGTGCCTGAGAAACCCCGCCATGCTCGTCCTTTCGCGCAAAGTCAACGAAGCGATCGTCATTGGTGACTCGATTGAGATCAAGATCACCCGGATCGAGGGCGACTTTGTGAAGATTGGGATCTCCGCCCCGCGCGACGTTCCCATCTTTCGCAAGGAAGTTCTCGCCGCGATCGCCGCCAGCAACCAGGCCGCCGCCGTCCGTGCGGATGCCCTGCCCAAACTCCCCGTCGCCGCCAAGGCGCCGGCCAAACCCGCCCCCGCCGGCTCGCCGTCGGGCTCGCAAACCTGAGCCGGCCCGTCCGCTGCTCGACCTTCATCCAACAACAACAACCAGCTCCAACCCGACCAGACCATGAGCGTCATCAATACCAACATCCAGGCGATGGCCGCCGCCCGCTCGCTCAGCGCGAGCCAGGAAGCCCTCGGCCGCTCCCTCACCCGGCTCTCGTCGGGTTCGAAGATTGTCAACCCGTCCGACGATGCCGCTGGCCTCGCCGTGTCGGAAAAACTCGACGCCCAGAACCGCCGCGTCCGCGCTGCCACGACCAACGTCCAGAACGCCATCTCGTACATCCAGACCGCCGATGGCTTCATGAGCGGAATGACGAAGGTGCTCTCGCGCATGAGCGAGCTCGCCATTCTCGCCAAGGACGTGACCAAGAGCAGCGGCGACATCGCCCTGTATAGCCAGGAGTTCGTCGCGCTGCAGGCTCAGCTCCGCGCCACAATCGGAGGCACCACCGCGGATATCGGCGGGACCGCCGACGTCAGCGCACCGCTCGGCGCCTTCAACGGCATCACGCTCTTCGGCTCCAGCGCCACCGGCGGGCTGACCGTCACGATCGGCCAGGCCGTGGGCCAGGAGATGACCATCCCGAATTCCAACTTCCGCGATTCCACCGGCGCGATGTGGTCGATCATCCATCAGGACGCCGCCGGCGACTACGACGAGATCGCGCTCACCGACAGCGACGCCATCGCGAAGATCACCTCGGCGATTCAGGACGTCGCCACCGAGCGAGCCTCGCTCGGTGCATCGCAATCGCGGCTCGAGCTCGCGTCGACCACGCTGTCGGTCGAGTACGAAAACCTCTCGTCCGCGATCTCGCGCATTCGCGACGTCGACGTGGCGCAGGAGTCGACGGAGTATTCGAAATACAACATCCTCGTGCAGTCCGGCACCGCGATGTTGGCGCAAGCGAATCAGACCCCGATGAGCGTGCTGAAGCTCCTGCAGAGCTGATCGCCCGTTTCCCCCAGCCAGAGTAGGGCCGGTCTCCGACCGGCCCTTTTTGCTTTCTGGGCCCGGCGCAGGTACGCCACCGCGCACCACCGCGTCCGGGTCTTTCTCATTCTCTCATTCGTTCTCCTCAGAATCGTTCTCTTTCTCGTTCCTGTTCTCTTCTTCTATATCTCGCCGCAAGGGAATGCCCGATAGGAGGGATGCGAAGAGAGAGAACGAGAAAGGGAAAGAGAACGAGGCGGAGGAAGGGGCTGCGCCGAAACAGGCTTGGCCGGTGAGGCTCGCTCGCCGTGCTACACGACCGCCGGCTCGGGATGCAGCGCGCGATGCACCGTCCACGCGAGCTCGTCTGTCGTGAACGGCTTGCCGAGTAGCTCCACTTTGCCGATCTCCGCCAGTTCTTGCGGCGTGATTTTGAGAAAATAGCCCGACATGACGATGATCGGGAGCTCCGGAGCGAATTCGCGCACCTTCATCGCGAGTTCCGTGCCGGTCATGCCGGGCATCGTCTGGTCGGTCACGAGCACGGAGCACGCCCCCGGGTTGGCCCGCAGCATCTCGAGACACTGCACCGCGGTGTCAACGGTCGAGGCGCGATAGCCTTTGTTCTCCAGCGCAAACTTGGTGAAGCTCGCGACGGTGTCCTCGTCATCGACGATGTAGATCACCTCGCCCGCGCCCCGCGGCGCCTGCGCGGCTTGTTCGCTGCCGTTCTCCGCCTCCGTGGCGGCAACCGGCAGGTAAATGTGGAACGTCGATCCGATCCCGGTCCGGCTCTCGACATCGATGGCCCCGCGATGGGCCCGCACGATCCCGTGCACCACGGCCAGACCCAAACCCGTGCCTTCCCGCACTTCCTTGGTGGTGAAGAACGGGTCGAAGATCCGCTGCAGCGTCCCCTCGTCCATCCCGTGGCCGTTGTCGGTGACGCTGAGCTCGACGTACTCGCCCGGCGGCAGCGTCGCGAGCGTCGCGCTCCGCGAGGTGGTGCGGTCCGCCCGGCGCAGCCCGATCGCCAGCACGCCGCCTTTGAGCTGCATGGCGTGCGCCGCATTCGACCCGAGATTGAGCAGCACCTGGTGCAGCTGCGTCGCGTCGCCCTGCACGAAACCGCACTCCGGCTCGATGTGCGTTTCGATCGCAATCGTCGCCGGAATCGTCGCGCGCAAGAGTCGGCGCGCTTCCTCCACGACCAGCGCCAGGTCGAGCGGCGTGTGCTGGTCGTCGGACGACTGCCGGCCGAACGTCAGGATCTGCTCCACCAGCTCCCGGGCCCGCACGCTGGCGCCGCGCGCCTGCGCGAGATAGTCGCGGGCTTCCGAATTTTCCCCCAGCACATCGGACACCAGCTCCTGGTAACCCATGATGCCGGTAAGGAGATTGTTGAAATCGTGCGCGATGCCGCCGGCCAGCGTACCGAGCGTTTCCATCTTCTGCGCCTGGAACAGCTGGAACTCCAGCTTGCGGCGCGCCTCCTCGCTGTCGCGCCGGCTGCTGATATCCTGCAGCGCGCCGATCAGCCGGACCGGTTTGTTGTCGCGGAACTCGGCGCGGGTTAGCGCCCGTACCCAGATGCGACGGCCTTTCGCGGTCACCAACGGCAGTTCCAAATCGTAGGAGCGGCCCTGCGTCATCGCCGCCTTCAACGCGGACGAAAGCGTGTCGCGGACCTCCGGCGCATAGAACTCGATCGAGGTGTGCACCGTCGGCCGGTAATCCTCGTCCACCTCGTGCAATCGCCGGACCTGTTCCGACCAGGTCAGCTGCATCGTGTCGAGGTCGAGCTCCCAGCCGCCGATTTGCGTGAGCTCGCTGACCTGCGTCGCCAGCTGCTCGAACTGGTGCAGCCGCTGCTCGAGACTCTTCCGCGCGGTCACGTCGGTGTGCATGCCGACCATGCGCAGCGGCTGGCCGTGGCCATCGCGCGAAACCACCTTGCCGCGATCCATGATCCACTTCCATTCGCCGGATTTCGTCCGGATCCGGTATTCGTGGTGGTAAAGCGGTGAGCGCCGCGCGAAATGATCCTCGGTGGCGGACAGGTTGGCCGGCAGATCGTCGGGATGCACGAGGCTGTTCCAGGCCTCGATCGTGTCGGCCACTTCTCCCGGCTCGTAGCCGAGCATCTGGAACCAGCGCTGGTCGTGGTAGGTGACGCCCGTGGCGACGTTCCAATCCCACACGCCGTCGTTCGTGCCTTCCACCGCGAGTTGCCAGCGCTCCTCGGCCATCCGCAGCGCTTCGAGCGTCTGCTTCTCGGCCGTGATGTCGCGATCCATGCCCACGATCCGCACCGGCCGGCCGTGTTCGTCGCGCCGCACGTAGCCATGCGTTTCGATGTGCCGGAGAAAACCGCCCTGCACGATGATGCGGAATTCGTTGTCGATCTCGTCGTGCCCTGGTCGCGGGGCGTGGATCGTGTGCTCCATTCGGCTGCGGTCATCCGGATGCAGCAGGTTGAGCCACGCTTCGGACGTGCACGGGAACGTCTCGCGCGTGACGCCGTAGATCTGGAAAAGGCGGTCGTCCCAGATGAACCGGCCCGTCGCTGGGTTGAGATCCCACACGCCATAGCGCGAGGCGCGCAACGCGAGCTGCAATCGGTCGTTCAGCGCCCGCAGCCGCTCCTCGTTCTCCCGCTCGACCGTGATGTCGCGACTCGTCCCGGTGATCCGCAGCAGTCGCCCCTGCGCATCGCGCTGTACCACCGCCCGGGATTCCACGTGCCGGATGACGCCGTCGCTCGACGGCACCAACCGAAATTCCTGGTCGTAGAAATTGCCCCCGGCGAGTACGAGCTGGAAGCGCGCCTCGGCGAGCCGCCGGTCGTCCGGATGCAGGCATTTCATCCAACCTTCGAAGCTGCCGTCGAACTCGCCGGGCTTCAGCCCGTGGATGGTATGGGTGCGGTCGTCCCAGGTGTGCTTCTGCGTGTTGGCATCCCATTCCCACACGCCCAGCGCCGCGGATTGCGTGGCGAGCTGCAGCCGCTCGTTGAGCGTGCGCAGGTGCTGCTCGGCCAGACGATGAGCGGTGACGTCGGTCTGGATCGCGATCCAGTTGATCAATTTGCCGCTCGCGTCGCGCACCGGCTCCATGTCCACGATCTGCCAGTAGGGATGCCGGCTCTTCGTGTAGTTGAGCACCTCGGCGTAGCAGCGCTCACCGGTCTCGAGGGCGCGGCGGATCTGCGCGACGACTGCGGGATCGGTATCCGGACCCTGCAGGAACTGACCCGGTTTGCGGCCCTTCACCTCGGCCAGGGTGTAGCCGGTCATCCGCTCGAAGGCGGTGTTGGCCCACTCGAGATTGCCCTCGCCGTCGGTGATCACCACGCCGTTGGTGGTGTTGCGCGCCACCAGCCCGAGCTGGGCGTTCTCGCGCGTGGTGGTGCGGAGATTCACGCTCAGCGTGCGGAGCTCGCTCGTGCGCCGGGCCACGAGTTCCTGGAGCCGGGCGGCCTGCTGTTCCAGCACGGCATTGAGCCGCGCGTGCTCGCTCTCGGCGGCCTTGCGACGTTCGTCGAGTGTGCTGGCGGCTCCCGCCGAGGCCATCGCGTGGATCAGCCCGGCGATGATCAGCCCGGAAAGCAGGAAGATCGGAGCCGAAATCGGCTCGATCCAGCGCAGCGTGATCAGCAGCAGCGTCAGCCCGATCAAGCCGGCCGGCAGCAGCGTCATGCCATAAAACATCCGCCGCGTCAGCGTGCCCACCGCCGATGTCGCCAGCAGCATCCGGACGAACCGTCCTTCGGGCCAGGAGAGAACGCAGGCCAGCGAAACCACCAGGAGCAGGGCGGCATCGAAGGCCCCAATGTCCAAGGGCCGCGCATACTTCGTCACCAAGGCCATCCCATGCATCGCCAGCGTGGCGCCAGCGACCGCGACGACGACGACGGCGAACCAGAGCCCGTAAGGACGTCGCCGGCCTCCCAGCGACACGAGCGCCTGGGCCACCGCCGCCGCGCCGAGCAGGAGGGCGGTCTCGATCGGCAGCCGCAGCCCGGTCGGTGCCGGCGTCGCCAGCGACGTCGGAGGCAGCCAGCCCCCCAGACTCAGGTTGCCGTCACGAATATCCAACGCGATCACTGCCAACACGGCGATGAAGGCCAGCCCGGCGGCCGCCACCCCTGTCCGGGCCCACTGGCCCCGACCGTGCAGCCAGAGCGCCAAGCCCAGCAGTACCAGCACGCCGCTGGCGTAGGAGACCGCCACGGGCGTCCCGGGCAGCACCAGCGCGGCGATTAACCGGCTTAGTGCCGCGACCACCACCAGCGCGCCGACAAGGGCAGGGGTGCGACGCAGTTTTTCTTCGGGCAGCATTCCAGTCAGAGGGGCGGGCCCAGCGTGCAAATTGTGCCGCCAATTGCAATGGCGGTGGTTGCATGGATCTACAATTCTTTGGCAGCACCATCGCCACTACCCCGCACGTGCGCTTGCCGGGGTGCACCGCAAAAAAACCGGGACGCCTTGGTTTTAGTTCTGCCCGAAAGTGTCGATTGGCGGGGATGGTCGAGCTGCCACCAGCCGGCTGGCGGTTTGCCGTCCCTACACCTTCCCAACCCAGATGTTCTGTTGCTCATGAAGCGATTTTTTGCCGCTTGCCTTGCCGCCTGTCTGTTGTCGCCAGTCGTGCTTGCGGCTGTGCAGGAAAACCCCGTGCCGGTACGAACGGTGAAGCCAAATTATCCGCGCGAACTGCGCGAGGCTGGCGTCTCCGGCGTCGTCATGGTCAAATGCATGATCGACGAGCAGGGTAACGTTGCCGAAACTACCGTGCTCAAGTCCAGCAACGAGAAATTCGATCCGCCGGCCGTCGAGGCGTTAAAGAAATGGAAATTCAAACCCGCCCGTCAGGACGGCAAGCCGGTCGCCATTCACGTCACCATCCCCATCAAGTTCACCGTTAACGAATCCTGAGTCATCCACGGGACTCGGGTTCTGTTTCCCCTGTTATGTCATTCCAGAATCTCACCATCGGCAAAAAGATCGCCTCCGGCTTCAGCCTGCTGTTTCTGCTGCTCATGCTGGTGGCCGCGGTCGGCTACTTTGCCCTCGGTGGCGCGGGCCAGCGACTGACGGCGTATGCCGGCAGCGCCCAGGAAACCTACGCCGCCGCCTCGCTCGAGTCCTCGATGCAGGCACTCAAACTCGAGGTGAACAACTTCCTCGCGACGGGCTCCACCGAGAGCATCACGGCCTACAACACCGCCAAACGTACGCTCGACGCCGACCTCGGCCAGGCTGCCCAGCTCATCGTCGATCCCGCCCGCGCGACCGAGATCGCAAAAGCCCGCGAGTTGCTGGCCGCCTACAACACGGCGTTCACCGATGTCGTCGCCAATCACAAGGCCCGGGTGGCCGTCGAAAACGACGTGCTGACCCCGCAGGCGCAGGTGCTCGCCGATGGGCTCCAGCAGATGCTGGCCCAAGCCAAGACCCAGGGCGACATGAACGCCGCCTTCCAGATTTCGAACGGGCTCAAGGCGTTCTTCGAGTGCACCAGCCTCGTGAACGGTTTCCTGCTCACCTCCGACGGCACCAAAGCGACCGCCGCGCACGCCGCGCTCGAAATCACCAGCGCGCAGATTCAGAAGATGCAGAAGGACCAGCAGGAGATGGAGCAGCTGGACGAGACCTTGAAGGACGCCGCCAAGACCGAGCTGCTCGGCAAGCTGCTGCAGACCACGACCACGTATAAGAACGGCCTCGATCAGGTGGTGGCCGGCCAGGAGGCCCGCGCCAAGATCCTCGGCGAGCGCGTCAACCGGCTCGCCCCGGAGTTCACCGCGACCGTCGGTCGCGTGAAGACCGCCGTGCACGATTTTCAGAGCGAACTGGAGCAGCGCACGCGCGCCGAACAGCACCGCAACGAGATGATCATGCTCACGATCACCGGCATCGGCATCGGCATCGGCGTGCTGCTGGCGTGGCTCATCACGCGCGGCGTCACCCGCCGGATCACGCAGGTGGCCGGCCGTCTGGCGACCGAGTCCGACAAGACCGCGGCCGCGGCGCTGCAGGTGGCGCAGGCGAGCCAATCGATGGCCAGCGGAGCGTCGCAGCAGGCCGCCTCCCTCGAGGAGACCAGCTCGTCGTTGCATGAGATGGCCAGCATGACCGGCCGGAATTCCGAGAACGCTCAGAACGCGAAGGCGCTCGCCAACCAGGCCCGCCAGACCGCCGACGCCGGCGCCGTGGAAATGGAGCAGATGAAGACGGCGATGGCCGCGATCAAGGACTCCAGCACCGAAATTTCGAAGATCATCAAGACGATCGATGAGATCGCCTTCCAGACTAACATCCTCGCGCTGAACGCGGCCGTCGAAGCGGCGCGCGCCGGCGAGGCCGGGATGGGTTTCGCCGTCGTCGCCGAGGAGGTGCGCTCGCTGGCGCAACGCAGCGCCGCCGCCGCCAAGGAAACCGCCGACAAGATTTCCGCCTCGACCGAGAAGAGCGAGCAGGGCGCGCGCATCAGCGACAAGATGGCCACCAATCTCTCCGCCATCGTGGAGAAGACCCGGCAGCTCGACGAACGCATCGCCGAGATTGCCCAATCGTCCCACGAACAAAGCGAGGGCATCGGCCAGCTGAATACGGCCGTCGCGAGCATGGACAAGATCACCCAGGACAACGCGGCCCTGGCCGAAGAGTCCTCCGCGTCCGCTGAGGAACTCAAGTCGCAGGCTGAACAGGTCCGCCTCGCCGTGGGCGAGTTGCTGCGGATGGCGCGGGGCTCGTCCGAACCCGAGCACTCCGGCCAGGCGGCCGGGGCAGGCTCCGCCAACCGTGGGGCGCATGCCGGCCCGACGCGCCGGACGGCGGCGCAGGCGCGGTCGGCGCGCGGGACCGCAGCCGGCGGCCGTTTGACCGCCCCGGTCCTGCATCCGGCGGGAACTTCATCCTCCAACGGTCACGCCGGAGCGAAGGGCGGCAACGGTCAGGAGGACCCCGACAAGTTCTTCGCGTAGCCGCGCGGACGAACCTGCGATTTTCTCCCAGCGCCGGCCATCAAGCCGGCGCTTTTCTATTGGGCGTGGCTCGCCACCGGCTCGGATCGGCGCACGCTTTCGTCGACGATCACGGCCGTCACCAAATCGCAGCCGACGTTGGTCATCGTGCGGGTCATGTCCAACACCCGGTCGACGCCGATCACAATGCCAATCCCCTCGGCCGGCACGCCGAATGAAATCAGCAGCCCCGCGATCAGCGGCAGCGAGCCGCCGGGAATCCCGGCGACCGCGACGGCGCTGAACACGCTCAGGACCAGCAGCGTGAGCTGCGCGCCGAGGCCGAGCGGCACGCCGAAAACCTGCGCGACGAACAGCACCACGCAACCTTCGTAGAGCGCGGTGCCGCTCATGTTCATTGTGGCGCCCAGCGGGAGCACGAACCCGGCGGTGGAGGGCGTGACGCCGAGCGTCGTCTTCGCGTTGTGCAGCGACGCCGGCAACGTGGCATTGCTCGAACTGGTGGAAAACGCCGTGACCAGCACGGTTTCGATGTCCTTGAAGAACTTCAGCGGCGAGCGCTGGCTCCATAATTTCAGGAACACCGACATGGTCCCGAACAGGTGCAGCACCATCACGCCGCCGCAGCCGAGCACGAAGACGCCGAGCGCGACCAGGATGTCGACGCCGACCTTCACGATCACGCTGTAGATCATCGCGGGTACGGCGTAGGGCGCGAGGCGCAGCGCGAAGTAGACGATGCCCGTCATGAGTTCGCTGATCAACTCGAGGCCGCGGCCGAGGCGTTGCTGCTTTTCCGCGCCAAGCTGCGTCCCCACGGCGCCGACCAGGATCGCGAAGAGGATGAGCGGCAGCACGTCGCCCAGGGTGCCGCGGCTGCTGCCGACGAAGGCGCCGAAAAGATTTTTCGGCATGAACATCTCGACAAGCGTGCTCAAGCTGAACGCGGGCTGCTGCGCTTGCGTGCTCACTGCTGCTTGCACCACGCCACCGAACTCCGCCAGCAGCTTGGTCTTCGCGGCGGCGGCGAGATGATCGCCCGGCTGGAGCACGTTCATCATCAGCAAGCCGAGCCCGACACCGATGAACATGTTGAGGAAAAAGAGCGCGAAGGTGCGGCCGGCCAGCGGTCCCAGCCGGTCGAGCCGGCCAAGCTGCAGCACGCCGTTCGCCAGCGACGAAAACACCAGCGGTATCACCACGAAGAACAGCATCCGCAAAAACACCTGACCCAACGGATCGAGCAGGTGGGTCGCGATCTGCTGGGCTCCGGCCAGCACAGGCGGAAAGGCCGCACCGATCGCGAGCGTCGCGGCGCCGGCGGCGGCGCCAATTCCAAGTCCGATTAGGATCCGGTTCGCGAGCCGCCTGTTCTCGTCAGCCATACGTGGCCCGGCAAGCTGCCGCGCGCCGGCGCGTTTGTCCAACGGTTAGTCGTAACGGTTCAGCCGGATTCGCGAGTCCGCCCGTGGCCTAGACCTCCGGATTCGGAAACAGCGGCACGGGCGGACTCGACGGATCCTGATAGCGTTCCTCTTTCCACGGATCGGCGGTGTCGGAGTAGCCGCGCAACTCCCAGAAGCCCGGCTTGTCGTCGGCGAGGAACGCGATGCTGCTGACGAACTTCGCGCCCTTCCAGGCGTAGAGCTTTGGAATAATCACGCGGGCCGGTCCGCCGTGCTCGCGCGTCAGCGGCGCGCCGTCAAACCGTGTGGCGACCAGCACGTCATCGTCGAGGCACGCGGCCAGGGGCACGTTCGTCGAGTAGCCGTCGAAGCTGGTGAAGTAGACGAACCGCGCCTCCGGTTTGGGCTGGGCCAACTCGTAGAGCTTGGTGAAAGCGACGCCGCTCCACCGGCAGTCGTAGCGGCTCCACGTGGTCACACAGTGAAAATCGCTCGTATCCTCCACCTGCGGGAGCGCATTGAACTCGTCCCAAGTGAGCGTCGTCGGTCGCTCCACGAGTCCGCCCACTGAGAGGCGCCATTCAGCAAGCGGGATTTCCGGTTGCACGCCGAGATCGAGAACCGGGAAGCTCGTGGTCAGCTTCTGGCCGGGGGGCAACCGGTCGGACGAGGCGACGGCCCGCGGCCGGAAACCTCGTGCTTGCTGTTTCTCCGCCCACTTCTGTTTCGCTTCGATGTAGCGCGCCTGCGACATGCCAGGAACGTGAGCGGCAGGGAAGAGCGGCGCAAGTCGCCGCTCCGTTCGGCGCAGCGGGGGGGGCGGCTTCCGGCGTGTAGCCGGGGTCGACGACTCCGGGCCGGGTTCAACGAGCCCTCCTAAATCCAACTACCGGCAGCCCCTTTGCTCGCCGCGCGCCGCGGAAAAACGCGCGCGTCACTGCGCGCCGCCAGTGAGACGCTGCACGGTGACGACGGCCCGCTCGTAGGCTTCGTAGTCTGCGGCGAGCACCGTACGCACATCGTTCCACTCCAGCGCGCTCGCCCGGCGCGCCGCTTGCAGGCGTTCGTGGAGCTGGCTTTCGGTCGTGCGGGCCGACTCGAGTGCTTGCTCGAGGGCGCCCGCGGCGGAAACACCGGAGTGGCCGACCCGCGCATGGGCGGTCGCGAGCAGCTGGGTGTTCAGCTGCACCTGCTGTTCGATCAGCATCACCAGCGCGCCGCGTTCCGCCACGGTCGAAGTGCGAATGCTGCTCGCGCTCAGCGTCAGGGGCGCCACCGTCCTCCCGGTCCCGGCGGTCCCCGCGGAGGACGCCGTGGGTGAACCCGCCGCACTCGCGGCGCGGAACCGCGCGCGGCGCATGCCGATCGATTCGGAATTCGGCGTGCCAACCGTGTCCACTCCGTTGACGGAACTCGCCGCGATGGCGTTGCCCAACTCGCCGTTGGCGCCGATCGTCCCGGCGCGACCGGTGATCACCGGCGCTTGATTGATCGTGGCGCGGGAGGCCGCGTGCGCGGCGCCGATGGCCGCGGCGGGATTGCCGCCGTTGTTCAGCGCAGCCGAGGCGTTGGCCGCGGGATCGGGACGGGATCGGGCCAATTCGCTGGCGGGGGTGGCCGGCTCCGCCGCGGTTAACGGAACGGTCATCTGAGCGGAGGTAGGCAGCGCCAAAGCGACGAGCGCGAGCGCGGAAAACGGCAATGCGGTGAGGATCTTCATGGCTCGATTCTAGATTGCGCCCGATGGATTCACGAGGCGTATCCTGTCGCTCGCATCGGTCATGCCGAACCGCATGGCTCGTCGAAAACGGCGGGCGTACAGCGACTAGCGCAGCCGGGGATGGTCAGCCGCGCGGACGTACTCCCGCATTCTGCACGAGCAGGCCGGCGTCGGTCCTGCAGCCTGCACGTCGTTCAGCGTCGCGCCTGCCACTTTTCATAACGGCGCAACACGCTCGCGGGCGCGTCCGTATACCACGTATACCCGGCGATCCGCTCCGCCGAAACTTCCGCGAGATCGTAATGGATCGTGCGATCGCGGTCGCCAAAGATCGGGGTCGTGGTGCCCGGTTCGTAGAAACGCGCCCAGAGGGGCGGCGCACCGGGCGCCGGTATCGCCTCGCCGCGCGTGTCGCCCGGCGCGCGCCGGACTTTCAAATCGTGCAATGCGGTCCGCCGGAACCAGGCGACCGCGCCCTCGACCGCCTCCCGCACCTCCGGCGAAGGATCGGGCAGGCGCATGAGCATGAGCACGACTCGCGCGCTCTCCCGCGATGCATCGGCGATCGGCTCGAAGTTCCGCGCCGCGGCCGCCCGCAAGGTGAGCGGATCATACTGCTGGCACCAGACGGTCCGGCGGCCGTTCGCGTCGCGCAGCTGCGTGGCCAGCGTGCACGCGACGCCGCGCTGGAACCGCGCCGCGCTTGCCTGGCGCAGTTCCGGCGGCACGAACGCAAAGGGCGCTGCACCGGCGCCGACATCGCGCAGCAGCTCGAGCACGTTGGTCATCGCGTCGTCGTTGAACGTCACGCCGTCGTGATAACCACCGATTAACGGATAATACTGCGGGAATCCGCCATGTGGATATTGCGCTGCGAAGAGGTAGCGCAGGCCGCGCTCGAACCCGGCGCTCCACTTCGTGGCGCGTGGGTCGCCGGGCGCCGCGGTGATCGCCTCCGCGAGATAGTGCAGCTCCGAAATCGTCGCGTTGTTGTCGAACGTGGCGCCGTCCGAGCCGGCGGGACGCGCCCGGTCTGGATCGAGGTCGCGGGAATAATCCCGGCCCTTCGGCCAGCCGCCGATCTCGAGCTGACCGGCGACCACACGGTTGGCGACCGCGCGCGCCTCTTCGGTCGCATACCACGCTGTTGGCGCTTCGAGCCGGAGGCCCTTGCTGTGAATGCCGCCCTTCGGCGGACCGGACATTGGCTGCAGCGGCGAGGCGTCGGCGTGGGCCCGCGCGGGCAGCTCGCTCGCGAGCCGCTCCGACTGCTGCCAATACGTTTCCCACGCGGCGCGCTCGGCCGCCGGCAGGGCCGCAATCCGCTCCGGCGTAAGCGGAGCAAAGGGCTCGGCGGGCCAGCCACGCGGCGGCGGTGCAGCCTGCACCAACCCTGAGGTGACGACACTGGTGAGAATCAGGCAGGATAGCCAGCGGGGTGACATGGGGAGAGCGATTGCACGGCTAGACGATTGCGCAAGGCCGGGGTTGCCGGTGGTCGACGATGAGACGAAGATCGGCGATACGCGGCGCCGGATCCGTCATGAGCCCAACCGCGTCACCGCCCAGGTGGAACCCTCCATCCCGGCGCGTGAGGGGCGCGGTGGGCTTCACCTTTCATCCTCCTACACCGCGGGCGGCGTCGCCAGCGGCAGGATGAGGGAAAACGTCGAGCCGCGCCCGGGTGCACTGGTCACCTCCATCCAGCCGCCGTGTTGCACGGCGATGCGATAGACGGTGGACAGGCTCATGCCGGTGTTGCGTCCCGACTTTTTGGTGGTGAACCCGGGCTCGAACAGCCGCTCCTGCGTTTCGGGCGTCATGCCGCGACCCGAGTCCCGCACGCTAAGCCGCGCGTACGTTTCGGATGGGCGGTGCGGTTGGCCCAGTGGCGGCGGCAGGCTCCAGCGCGTGGCGCTCAACGCGATTTCGCCATGATCGTCCAGCGCTTCGCGGGCATTACGCAGCAGCAGCGTGAGGGCGAGTCGCAGCGTCGTTTCATCCGCGTGCACGGCGATCGGTCGCTCGGCATGCAGCTGCAGGGCGACGCTCGGCGGCAGCGTCGCTCGCACTTCCTCGCCCACGTGCTCGACGAACCGGCCGAGCTCGACCGACTGCAGCGTGAGCTTCCGCTGGCGACTGAAATCGAGCAGCCGCTGCGACAGCTCACCCGCGCGCAGGCTCACGTCTTTCACCCGCGTCAAAATTTCCTGCATGTCGCCCGTGACGCCCGCCGTCTCGAGGGCGATCGAGACGTAGCCGCGGATGCACGAGAGCACGTTGTTGAAATCATGCGCGGTGGCGCTCGCCAGCTGTCGCACCGCTTCCATCTTCCGGGCCTGCGCGGCCCGGTGCTCGCGCATCCGCGCGGCGGTGACGTCGTGCAGGGTCACCTGCACGAAGACGCGCGCGCCCTGCGCGAAGCCGCGGCCGGCCAATTCCAGCGTGCGTTGCTGCCCGCCGGGATCCGCGACGTGCACGATGCGATCGGCGAGCGCTCCGCCGTCGGGCAGGCCGAGCAGTCCGGCACACCATTCCGTCTGGCCGCGAAATGGCGCGAGTTCGACGAGCGGCTGCCCCACTAGCGCGGTTTCCACGGTGCCCAGCAAGGCGGTGCAGGCGCGATTCGCGGCGACCACGGTGGCGGAAGCCGCGTCCACCACCAGCAACGCGTCGCCAGCCGCGTCAAACGCGTGGCGAAAGAAGGCCGGCGTCGAGGTGGCGCGCGGGGAATCGTTGGGCGTGACGCCAGCCACGCCGGCCGGTCGGGGGAGTTCTCGACTCATTCGCCAGGAGTGTGGCGCGACCCCGGGCGGAGCGCCACAGACAATTTGCCCGGATCGATTGTGCCGCGGTGCCGACTCACGCCGTTGATCCGTTTGACGGAGTCGCGGCGCGCGCGACCGTTCGCACGGCGCAACCGTAAACGCGTGGCGACGCGATCGCGGCCTGCGACGAAATGGGTCAGGCCGGAGCCGGAGAGGGGCGAAAGCACGCCGAACCGCCGGTCAGGCGGACTCGGCCTGTTGCGGCTCGGTCGCGAGCTCGAGCGGTTTTCCGGTCGGGGTGTCGGTCGCAGCCGGGCTGGCGGCCTGGAGCATTGCCGAACCGCGTTTGCCGCGCGCAGCGAGATCGATTCCCGCGCGACCGCGCGCCGGCGTATAGCGCCACGAGGGATCGATCTGCGGCCCGCGCTGGAGCCGCACGCTCGTGAAGACGTCCAGCGCGGTGACCGCACCGACCAGCCCCAGCGCGCCGGTGAGCCGGCGGCGATCGGTGCGCGGCGAGTTCAGCGCCGCGGCCAGCAGGCCGAGATCGATGGCATCGCCGAGCACGCGCGACCAAACGGCTTCCTTGGTGCGCGTGCCACTGAGAATGGCGAGCCCGCTGGCGATCTCGCGGGCGCCCAGGCTGCGGATGAGCGTGTCGTGGTCATCGTTGATGCCTGCGACGGCGGCGACTTTGCGGGGCGCGAGCAGTTCGGCGAGTCCGAGCCCGAGGCTGAAAAAACCCAGGCTGCGGGAAAGGGTATGTGCATTCATGATCGGAAAGGACGCGCACTATCGCCCGGCGCGCGCCGCCGCGAAATGGGGGAAAAGCCGGAATGCGGCCGCCTCGCCTGCGGCGGCGGCGATCAGCGCGGAGCGAAAACTTCCGCGGCGCCCACCACGCTCGTCGCGCCTTCGTAGGAATACCCAGGCGCGCCACCGACGACGCCGTCCGTACCGGCGGCCACGCTGATGCCGAGAAACGCGACGGCGGGCTTGGCCGGCGCGGTCAACCGCGCATTTTGCGTCCACTCCGCGTTCACGAGTTGATAAACGAAAACCGCGCCCTGGTTTTGATCGCCTTCGTAAGGCGCGCCGACGACGAGCGTGTTTTGGCGCAGCGCGACGGCGGTGCCGAACTCCGTTTCGGGCTGCCCGCCTTGCGCGAGGACCCGGGCCTGCTGCACCCAGTTGCTGCCGCTCTTGCCGAACACATAAGCGGCGCCAGACTGCACGCCGTTGAACGCCGCGAGCGGCGCACCCACGGCGATCCGTCCCGCATCGACCGATACCGCGGCGCCGAAGGCGACATAAGTGTCGTCCGGATCATAGTCGTTCGAGCGCAGTCGCGCCACTTGCACATAGCGTCCCGAGCGCCGGCCGAAAACGTAAGCCGATTCCGCGACGGGCGCGCCGACCACGATCGTGTGATCCTGAATCGCCACGGCGGAACCGAAGAACGCGACCTCGCTTGGATCGCTGGCGGTGAGCTTGGCGACCTGGGTCCACGGACCCGTGGCCGAAGTGAAAACGTACGCCGCGCCGGAGTAGAGCGCGTAGTCGCTATCGAGAAACGCGCCGACGACGATCACGTCGTTGTCGATCGCCACGGCATGCCCGAACTGCTTGTCTTCCGCCGGATCCGCCGGGCGCAGCACGGCGCGCAGCTGCCAGCTTGTCCCGGAGCGGCCGTAGACGTAAGCGGCCCCCGAAGCATAACCGTCAGGATCGTCGAAGGGCGCGCCCACCACCAGCGTGTCGCCGTCGACGGCCACGGTTTCACCGAACGAACGATAGCCTTCCGTCGCCGGCCCGGTCAGCCGCGCTTGCTGGCGCCAGACGCCGTCCTGGCGGAGAAACACGTAAGCAGAACCTGCATACGGCGTGGACGTCGAGTCATCGGGCGCGCCGAGCACGAGTGTGTGGCCGCTGAGCGAGACGGCCGCGCCAAAGCGCGAGCCGGCAGGCAGCCCGGCGGCGGTGATCCGGGCCGGAGTCGACCACGATTGGGCCGAGACGGCGGTCGCAGCGACCGCGAACAGAAGGGCCGCACGCAGCGGCCGGCAGGCGAGGGAGCTCATGATGTGGGCCGCGGCGGTTCGCCTCTCTGCGAGCAGAACGCGACGTGGCGGATGCTCAGCAGGTGGGATCTCGCTCGGCGGTGTGTGGTGTGAGGGTGGGGATCATCCGAGCGCGGCGGCAGAACGCCCCGCGCGCGGTCGCGAGTCAATGCGACAGCGACCGCCGGACAAAGAAGCGGGGCGCTTCTGGTCTCCTCCCGTGGGAGAATTCTCCTAAGGCGCGCTCAGGTGAGCGCGCAGAGAGCCGCGCCCCGGCTAGCGGCAGCGTCGCTGCCTGCCGGGTCGCGCGCGCTCCATCGGCAGCCCCGGAGGCCGCCGGTACGCCGAGGGCGCAGCAAGCACGCGTCGCGGCTACAGGCTTTCGCCGAAATCGCGGCGGAACTTGGCGACGAGCTTCGCGGGCCAGTCGCTGGTGGCCGTGAGCCGGCCGAGGAAGAAGCGCAGCACCTTCGGCTCGTCGACGAACTTCAGCCCGCCGATCAACTCGCGGTTGGCGTAGAGCCATTTCAGCCGGTCGGCCACGTACTTGACCTGCGAGAGCGTGAACACGCGCCGCGGCATCGCGAGCCGGAGCAGCTCCACGTCGGCGAGGATGTCGTTGCCGTTCTCGTCGCGCACGCTGGAGATCGTGCCGCGCTCCATGCCGCGCACGCCCGAGGCGATGTAGAACGCGGCGGCGAGCGCGCCGGCGGGATACTCCGTCTGCGGCACGTGCGGCAGGAATCCGCGCGCATCGATGTGCGCGCCGAGCCCGCCTGCCGGCGTGACCACCGGCAGCCCGGAGCTGTCGAGATCGTTGATCAGATATTTAATGAAGCTCGGCGACTGGCTGATGATCGTGTCGTCGATCGTCTCGCGCAGGCCCACGGCCATCGCTTCGATCTCGCGCACCGACATGCCGCCGTAGGTGAGGAAGCCTTCGTAGAGCGGCACGAGGTCCTTCATCCGGTTGAACAAATCCTGCCGGTTCGTCGCGATCGCGCCGCCGCGGGTCGAGCTGACCTTGCGGCTGGAGAAATAGATCAGGTCCGAGAGGCTGCAGAACTCCAGCAGGATGTCGCGGATGCTCGCGTTCTTGAACTCCGGCTCGCGCTGCTTGATGAACCAGATGTTTTCACCGACGAGCGAGACGTCGAGCACGAGCATGATTCCGTGCTGGCGCGTCATGGCGCGGACATCGCGCAGGTTTTGCATCGAGAACGGCTGGCCGCCGATGAGATTGGTCGACGCCTCCATGCGCACGTAGGGGATGCGCGCCGGTCCGTATTCCGCGATGACGGCTTCGAGCTTCTTGAGATCGAGGTTCCCCTTGAACGGGTGCGCGCTTTTGATCTTCAGCGCCTCGTCGGTGTAGATCTCCAAAACCTTCCCGCCGTTGATGTCGATGTGCGCCTTGGTCGTCGTGAAGTGATAGTTCATCGGGACGACGTCGCCGGCCTTGATGAACGTTTTTGAGATCACGTTCTCGGCCGCGCGGCCTTGGTGGACCGGGAGCACATACTTCATCCCGAGCACGTCGCGGATCGCGTCCTGCATCCGCGCGAAGCTCGCGGAGCCGGCATAGGCATCGTCGGCGACCATCATCGCGCCGATCTGCTGGTCGCTCATCGCGTTCGTGCCGCTGTCCGTGAGCATGTCGAGGAACAGGTCGCGGGTGTGCAGCAGGAAGGTGTTGTAGCCGGCGGCCTCCATCGCCCGATGCCGTTCCTCCACCGGCCGCAGATGGAGCTTTTGCACCACGCGGACCTTGTGCAGCTCCAGCGGGATCTCTTCGCCGCTGAAAAATTTGACCTCGGTCGGAAAAGCGGAGTCGTCGTTCATGGGGAGGTAACTCGCGGCCAGCGGGCACGCGGAGGCATCCGAATGCCGCAGCCGCCGCCGCGGGACAATGGATTTTCCTGGGGCCACGGTGGAGATTAGCGAAGCCGCATCCAGCCGGGCGGTGCGCTAATGGCAGCTCCGCGCTCGCCGCGGTCGCTCCCCGGCGGTCGGACGGTCCGTCGCGTCGCGCCTCGGCTCCGCCGGGCGCCGCCGTCAGTCTAAGATTCGACTGCCCTGCGCATGGACCCCATGATGTGCTTTCCGCAGTGTGTCCCATTCCAGGTTGCGCCGAGCCGATCGGCCTCTGGTCTCAACCTTTGAGAGTTTTCATGAGCACGAAGAAACCGTTGATCAGCCACCTTTTCACTGCCGATCCGTCCGCCCACGTGTTTGACGGCAAGGTTTTTATCTACCCGTCGCATGACCTGCCGCAGGACATGGCGGAGAATGACTTGGGTGACCAGTATGGCATGACCGACTACCACGTGTTCTCGCAGGAGCATCCGGAGGGACCGGTGACGGATCACGGCGAGGTGCTGCACGTGAAGGATGTGCCCTGGGCGTCGCGGCAAATGTGGGCACCCGATGCCGCCTTTCGGAACGGCCGGTACTACCTCTATTTCCCGGCGCGCGACAAGGACGGCATCTTCCGGATCGGCGTGGCCACGTCCACGAAGCCGCAGGGGCCGTTCAAGCCTGAGCCGCAGCCGATCAAGGGCAGCTTCAGCATCGATCCCTGCGTGTTCCAGGCGGCCGATGGCGAGTTCTACCTGGCATTCGGCGGCCTCTGGGGCGGACAACTGCAGTGCTGGACCACGGGCAAGTTCGTCAAGGACGCCAAGGAACCGGTCGACAGCCGGCCCGCGCTCTGCCCGAAGATCGCGAAGCTCACGCCCGACATGCTGCAGTTCGCCACGCCACCGCAGGATTTGGTCATCACCGACGCCAGCGGTCAGCCGCTGAAAGGTTCGAACACAGCCCGCCGCTATTTCGAGGGACCGTGGATGCACCTCTACCAGGGCACCTACTATCTTTCCTATTCGACCGGTGACACCCACAACCTGGTTTACGCGACGAGCAAGAGCCCGCTGGGACCGTTCACGTTCCGCGGCCGGTTCCTGCCGCCGGTGCTGGGTTGGACGACGCATCACTCGATCGTCGAGCACCAGGGCCGCTGGTGGCTTTACTACCACGATGCGTCGCTCTCCGGAGGCATTTCCTACAAGCGCTCCGTCAAGGTGCAGGAACTGTTCTACGAGGCCGACGGCTCGATCCGGCCGATGGAGCCCTGAGCAGGCTGCGGACCGGTGCACGCCAGGGCGCGAGGCGAGCCTCGCGTCCCCCTTCTCGGCCCGTTGGTCTGCGCGATCTGCGTAGGGCGGTTGCGTGCGGCGTCCGTGACCGTGTGGCCCGCGTGCAGCCGTACTTCTGCCGCGGTTTCGTGCGCCTACTAAGGGGGCGGCGCGCCCGAACCGGCGTGTCTGGGGTCGGTCCAGGGGCGACCGTCCGCCGACTTTGGCGGGCGGGGTGAATCCCGCCGCCCCATGTTACCCGCCGCGTCCTCGTCCCCGACTCACCGCATCTTGCAGGCCACCGCCGCCGACGAAGCCCTGGCCGAAGTCACGCTCGCGACCCGCTTCAACGAAGCCCGTCCCATGCGCTCGCTGTTGCGTCTCTGGCAGCTCGACGAGCGAGTGCACGCGCTGCTTCACCGCGTCGGCGTGCATCGCGCGCTGGTCAGTGTCGCACCGCCCGCGGCGGTGGCCCAATCGGACACGTATACGGCGCTCGCGGGCACGGGCGTCGGCTTTGTGGTGCAGTTAGCCGCGCTCTGTGCGTGGCGCGACCGCTGGGGCCGGCAGGCGCTGCTGGAGTATCCGACCAGCACACACGGGCTGTGGAGCGCGCTGGTCTGGTCCGGCACCGGCCAGCGTCCGGGGATTCCCGCGGCGCTGGCGTCGCGCCGCGCCTAGACGGTGGGATCCACGATGGCGGTCACGAGCGCGGGAAATTTCCAGGTTAGGGCGTTCGAGACAATGACGTAGCCGCTATCGGCCTCGCCCAGGGCGGGGCGTCCGCTCACCGCGCGAGCCTATTCCCACTCGACATGACCGAAGACCGCGAGCTTGCGTCGCGGCGCGATCCGATGTCCGAACGCCGGTTGCTGATGCGAGTGCTTCACCTCGCGCAGCGCGCGCTGGAAGAAGAACTCGCGTTCGCCAAAGGCGGGCCGCAGCTGATCGAGCCAGGTGGCTTCCGGATCGAATTTCGCGAAGAATGGCCGGCGCACCCAGTCCGGTTCGCGCGCCTGCACGAACCGCAGCGAAAACACCTTTTCACCCTGGAGCTCCGTCACGCCGTCGATGATCACCTTGCCCGGCGTGGCCGACATGGACGGACCCCGCACGGTACGCTCAAGCCCCGACACGCGGCGGTAGGCCTTCTGGAAAATCTCATAGCACCGCGCCAGCGGGACCTCGAAGTAGCCCTTGGGTCCGGTATCACGCTCGACGAACATGTAGTAGGGCACGGCACCCAGCCGGACTTGCAGCCGCCACAGATCCGCCCAGGTGTCGGCATCGTCGTTCACGTGGCGGATGAGCGGGGCCTGGCAGCGTACGATGGCGCCCGTGCTCTTGATCCGCCGCAACGCCGCCTGCGCGACGGGCGTCTGCAACTCCCGCGGCCGGCTGTAGTGCGCCATGATTGCCATGTGCCGGCCGGCGGCACGCACTTGGTCGAACAGCCGCAGCAGATCATCGGAATCCGGCTCGTTGACGAAGCGATACGGCCACCAGGCCGGCGACTTGGTGCCGATCCGGATCGCGGAAATGTGCTCCAGCTCCGGGCTGAGCAGCGGCTCGATGTAGCGCCGCAGCACCGCCGTGCGCATCACGAGCGGATCGCCGCCGGTGAAGAGAACATTGCTCACTTCCGGATGCTCCTTCAGGTACGCCACGAGTGACTCGGCCTGCCGGCTCGCAAACTTCAACTCGTCGAGCCCGACGAACTGCGGCCAGCGAAAACAGTAGGTGCAGTAGGTGTGGCAGGTCTGACCGGGGCTCGGGAAAAACAGCACCGTATCGCGGTATTTGTGCTGCATCCCGGACAGCGGTTGCCCGTCGAAGTACGGCACGTTGAGCTCCATCTGGCCCGCGGGATGCGGGTTGAGCCGGCGCTGGATCTGCCGCGCGGCGCGCTCGATCGTCGGCTGGTCGGCCCCGTCCGCCAGCAGCCGCATCATCTTCGCCAGATCCGCTTCCGCCAGCATGCCGGGCTGGGGAAACGTGAGCTGAAACATCGGATCGGCCGGGAGGTTGTTCCAGTCGATCAGCTCCTCCACGACGTACTGGTTGACGCGAAACGGCAGCACGGCGGCCACGGCTCGCATCGCCAGCAACGTGTCCGCCGGCAGGCGCTGCAACTGCGGGATGCGCGGCAGATCGGCGCGCTGATAGACACGGAACGGACGGGCTTTGATGCGGGCGGTGGCAAGCATGGTTCTCCAGGGTTTGATCGATTGCGTTAGGCGCCGCGCACCACGCGCGCGGCAGATGGGACCACGCCGGTCCGCAGCGGGCGAAATCGCCGGCATCGCGGAGGCTCGAACGGAGTGGCTGGATACCTCATGGGAGATTAAGAAATTCTCCGGCGCAAGGCCGATGGCCCGATGCTCGGAAAATTTCTCGGGAAAGTGACAATCACCGGCGCGAGCGTGCCGCGGTGGCCATCGCGCTTAACGCGCCGCTCCTCGCTCGCGAGTTGCCAATGCCCGCGGGCCGCGGTCAAGTCATCGGATGCGTCCCTCCCTTGCCGAGCTGTCCGTCGACGATCTGGCGTCGGTGCTGGCGCAGTGGGGCTACAAGCGAAGCCACGCCGGGCGGGTGCTGCGGGAGTACTATGCGCGGTGCGGTGAGCTGACGGAGGCCGGCCGGCCCTGGCCGGCGGGCTTGCTCGAGCGGCTGCGGATCGAGTTTGCACCGGGCGGCACCGCGCTGGCCGCGCGGCAGGTGGCGGCCGACGGCACGACGAAGCTGCTGCTACGGCTCGCCGACGGGCGCACGGTGGAAGCGGTGTTGATGCCGGACTACCGCGCCGATCGGGCGGCCGGTTGCCTGTCTTCGCAGGTCGGATGCGCCATGGGCTGCGATTTCTGCGCGACCGCGCAATCGGGTTTCGAGCGCAACCTCACCGCGGGCGAAATGGTCGAGCAGTTTCTCGCGCTGCGACGCGAGGCGGCCAGCGCCGGGCGGAAGCTGCAAACCGTCGTGTTCATGGGCATGGGCGAGCCGCTGCTGAATCTCGACGCCGTGCTCACGGCGGTGCGGCGAATCGCCGACAACACCTATGGTGGGCTCGGCTGGCGGCAGGTCACCGTCTCCACCGTCGGGCTCGTGCCAGGCATCGACGCGCTGACCGCGGCCGATCTGGGGATCAATCTCGCGGTGTCGCTGCACGCGCCGGACGATGCCACGCGCGCCGCGCTGCTGCCCGCCGGCCGGCGGTTCGCCATCGCCGACATCCTTGCAGCGGTTGACCGGTTCCAAGCGAGTCGCGGCCGGCCCGTGATCATCCAATATTGTTTGCTCAAGGGCGTGAACGATTCCGCGGCGCATGCGCGCATGCTGGCCGCGGTGATCGGATCGCGGCGGATGCACGTGAACCTGCTGCACTACAATCCGACCGGATTGAGCCTGCGCGGCGTGCGCTACGAGCCGAGTGGCGACGAGGCGGCGGCGCAGTTTTTGGCCGAGCTGCGTGCGCGCGGCGTGGTCACGCACCTGCGCCGCTCGCGCGGCCCTGACATCGACGCCGCCTGCGGACAGCTCCGGGCCAAGCGCGGAGAGCTGAGCGTCCAGAGTTGAGAGTTGAGGGTAGGGAGTTGAGGGTTGAGAGCTGAGAGTTGAGAGACAGAAACGAACGACGCTTGCGTAGGAGCGCGGGCGTCTCGCCCGTGCCACGAGCCTACGGCAGCAATTCCTGCCGCAGCCGCGTCACGCCTTCGCTTGCGCCCGCCGGAATGACGACCACGCGCGGCGCGACCGGCGCCGGATGCGGATCGATCAGGAACACGCGCGCGTGATCCGGCGCGTAATCGATCAGCGATGCCGCCGGATAGACCTGCAGCGACGTGCCGATCACCACGAGAATATCCGCGGAGCTCACGATCTCCGCCGCGGCGCCGAGTAACGGCACGTCCTCCCCGAACCACACGATGTGCGGTCGCAGTTGCGAGCCTTTCGCACAGCGGTCGCCGAGTTTCAGTTCCCAGCCCTCGATGTCGTAGACGAGCGACGGGTCAACCGTGCTGCGGGACTTCGTGAGCTCCCCGTGCAGGTGCAGTACGCGGGTGCTGCCGGCGCGCTCGTGCAGGTTGTCAATGTTCTGAGTGACAATCGAAACCCGAAAATCCTGCTCGAGGGCCGCGAGCCCGCGGTGGCCGGCGTTCGGCTCGCACGCCCACATCTTCTTGCGACGTTCGTTGTAGAATCGCAGCACCGTGGCGCGATCGCGCGCCCAGCCTGCGGGGCTGGCAACGTCCTCGATCCGATGGTTTTCCCAGAGCCCGTTGGCGCCGCGGAAGGTCGGGATCCCGCTCTCGGCGCTCATGCCCGCGCCGCTGAGAACCACCAGGTGCTGTTGCATGGGGTGCTTGTTGGCCGCCGGATGCGGCAAGTCAACGGCTTGGGCCGCGTCGGCCGTCGGGGGGAGGAGGGAGCGCCGCGATTGACGAGAACTACTCATTAACTCGGGCAGGGGCGAACCGTATACTGGTGGCATGTCCTCTCCTCACTCTGCTCCTGGCGCGAAGATCGGCGTCATGGTCGTCGAAGACCAGACGGCGATTCGTCAGATGCTGGTGACGTTTGTGGCCGCGATGCCGCGGTTTACCGTCGTCGGTGAGGCCGGGAGCGTCGAGGAGGCGTTGCGGGTCGCCGATGCCACCCGCCCCCAGGTGGTGGTACTCGACTGGATGTTGCTCGAGGGACTCGGGCTCGAGTTTCTCCGGCAGGTGCGCAGCGATCCGCCGCCGCAAGTGCTCGTCTTTTCGGCCAACACCACCGAACTGGCGGTGCGCGAGGCGCTTTCCGCCGGCGCGCGCGGCTACGTCGAGAAGACGGCGAGTTTTTCCGAATTCACCGCCGCATTGAATGCCGTCGCCGAGGGCCAGACCTACATCGGCCCCGCCGTCGCGCGCGCTGTGCGGCGGATGGCTGGCCATCCAGAGCGGATCGATTCCAAACTGGATATCTCCACCCGTGAACGCGACGTGCTGCGCTTCGTCGCGGAGGGGCTTTCGTCCAAGGAGATCGCGCAGCGGCTCGGCCTGAGCGTGCGCACGGTCGAGAACCATCGCGCGAGCATCACGCGCCGGACGGGCCTGCGCTCCGTGGCGCAGCTGACGCTGCATGCGGCCCGACTCGGGCTGGTGGAAGTGCCAGGCGGCAAGGAGCCGGGCGCATGACGGCCGCTCCCGCGAAACTCCTGATCATCGCCGACGACGAACCCAGCCGGATCACGCTGGGGAAAATCGTCGCGCGCTCGGGTCCGTTCCCCCGTGTCCGCCCGCCGTGGTCGTTTACCGCCGTGTCGGAGGCGGCCCGCTGTGCCGTCGTCGCTTGAGTCGTTGCCAGTGGCGGAGGGCGCGCAACTCCGCGATCGCTTGCTGACGGCGACCAGCCTCGCCGCGGCGACGCTCGTGGGGGGGACGGACGCCGCGTCGTTTCGCGCGGCGCTGCGCGTGCTGGGCGAGGCGGCCGAAGTGGATCGCGTTTACGTTTTCGAGATACGGCGCGAAGCCGATGGGCGCGCGCTGTGCTCGCAGCGGCATGAATGGTGTGCACCGGGCGTGACGCCGCAGATCAACAACCCCGACCTGCAGGATCTGCCGCTGGCCGAGGCCGGCTATGGCCGGTGGCTGCAGCGGTTCACGGCCGACCAGCCGGTGTTCGGCGAAGTGAGCGGGTTTCCCGCGGCGGAACGGCAGTTTCTCGAGGCCCAATCGATCGTATCCCTCGTCGTGATGCCGGTGCAGATCGACCGCGCGCTCTGGGGCTTCATCGGTTTCGACGATTGCAGTGGCCGGATCAAGTGGACGCGGGGCGCGATCGAATGCCTGCGCATCACCGCGCGGGTGCTGGCGGGCGCGATCGACCGGATGAACTACCGCCGGCGGCGCGACGAGGTGCTGGCCGACCATGAGCAGCTGATCGCCAGCCTCGACGACGTCGTTTTCCGCTTCGACGACCGCGGCTGCTGGACCTTTTTGAGCCCGGCGTGGCAGCAGCGGCTCGGGTGGACGGCGGGGGAATGCCTCGGTCAGCCCGCGGTGCGCTACGTGCAGCCCTCCGATCGCGGGCTGGTGCTGCGCAGTTGGAAACAAGTGGTCACCGGCCGGCAGCAGTCGTTTCGCGGCGAGGTGCGTTTTCACCAGCGCGACGGCGGCTGCCGTTGGATGCTGGTCTCCGCCCGCGCCCAGCGCGGCGAAGACGGCCGGGTGACCGGCGTCACGGGCACGCTGACCGACGTCACGGCGGCGAAGAGGGCCGAGGCGGAATTGATCGCCGCGCGCACCGCGGCGGAAGCCGCGAGCAAGGCGAAGAGCGAGTTCCTTTCCACGATGAGCCATGAGCTGCGCACGCCGCTCAACGCGGTGATCGGGCTGGCCGAGTCGTTGCTGGAGGCCGGCGAGGCGATGGAGGCCGCACGGGTGCGCCGCTACCTCGAGATCATTCATACCAGCGGCCGGCAGCTGCTCGCCCAGATCAACGACATCCTCGACCTCGCGCGCATCGAAGCCGGCCGGACGATGCCGGAGCCGGCGTTGTTCGATCTCGCCGCGGCCGCGGCCGAGCTCCTCGAGTCGCTGCGCTACGAGGCGCAGGGCAAGGGACTCACCACGGCCACGCACCGGCCGGACGCGCCGCTGCTCGTCCACGCCGACGAGCGGTTGATCCGCCAGGCGCTGTCCAATCTGCTGAGCAACGCGCTGAAGTTCACCCCCGCGGGGGGCGCCGTCGATTTGACGGTCGAGCCGACACCGGCGGGCGGGGTGCGCGTGGCCGTGCGCGATTCCGGGATCGGCATCGCGCCGGAAAAACACGCCCGGCTCTTCCGGCCGTTCTCCCAAATCGACGGATCGCTGTCGCGGCCGCATGGGGGGACGGGCGTGGGCCTGGCGCTGGTCGAGCGCATCGCGCGGCTGCATGGCGGTCGCGTGGCGGTGAGCAGTGCGCCGGGGCAGGGCAGCACGTTCAGTCTCGATCTGCCGCCGGCGGTGCGGGCGCACGGGCTGCGGCGGTCGCCGACCGGCCCCGACCGGCCGCGGGCCGTGCTGCTGGTCGATGACGACGCCCACCAGCACACGCTGATCGGCGACTACCTGCAACGGCATCACGTCGAGGTTCTGCATGCCGAGCACGCCGAAGCGGCGCTGCCGCTCGCCGCGAGCGGACCGCTGGCGCTCGCGGTGGTGGACATGGGACTGCCGGGCATGAGCGGGCTCGAGCTGATCGCGCGGCTCCGCGCGGCGCCGGCGACCCGCGCGCTGCCGATCCTCGCCGTCACCGCCTTCGCGGCGCCGGAAGATGCGCAGCGCTGCCGCGCCGTGGGCGCCGATGCTTTTCTCGCCAAACCCATCTCGCTGCGCGAACTCGCGCGGCAGATCCACGCCCTCACCGGCCTGCTGCCATGAACGCACGTATCCTGATCGCGGATGACGATCCGTTGAACCAGATCACGCTTGAAGCGATCCTCCAGCGGGACGGCTATGAGCTCCACTTCGCCCACAACGGACTCGAGGCATGCGAGCAGGCGCGGCGTTTGCGGCCGGATCTGATGCTGCTGGACGTGATGATGCCCGAGGTGAACGGCTTCGAGGTGTGCCGCCGCGTGCGCCGCGATGCGGAGATCGGCCGGATGCCCATCATCCTGATCACGGCGTTGCTCGACGAGAAGTCGCGGCTCGAGGGCCTGCGCGCGGGTGCGGACGATTTTTTGAGCAAGCCGTGTCCCAGTGAGGAGCTGCGGGCGCGGGTGCGCACGGTGGCGTCGCTGAACCGGTTCCGCACGATCGCGGAGCAGAGCGCGCGATTTGAGCGGCTGTTCGAACTCGCGCCGGCGGCCATCGTGGTGGTCGACGAGCAGGGCCGGGTGTGCGCGGCCAATCCCGGCGCCCGCGGCTTGCTCGGCATGGAAGCCGGGGCGCAGAATGACGGCTGCCCGATCTGCGGCCGGTTTGACCCGGCGTCGGCCGAGGCGGTGCGGAGCGCGATTCGTGCCGTGCTGCACGGCGAAACACCTCCGCCGGCCGAAGTGCGGCGGAGCGGGCCGGAGGGCGGGTATGTGATGTCCCTGCGGGTGGCCGTGGTGCCGGAGGACGGCGCGCGGCGCGTCATGCTCGTGCTCGATGACGTGACCAACGAGGTGAACGCCCGCGAATCGCTGCGCCAGATGAACGCGGAACTCGACACGATGGTGCGCGAGCGCACGCGTCAGCTCGAGGAGGCCAACGAGCTGCTGATGTCCTATGCCAGCTTCGTTTCGCATGACCTGCGCTCGCCGCTGACAGTCGTGAAAGGCTATCTGTCGATGCTGGTCGAAGGCGTGGTGCCGCTCCCGCCGGAGGCGGCGCAGCTGGTCACGCCGGCCTACAACGCCACGCTGGTGATGCAGGATCTCGTGCAGAACATCCTGCAGCTGGCGAAGGACGCCCACGAGGGCCAGGGCGCCGAACCCGACCGTCCCGTGGACCCGCAACCTGTGATCGTCCGGCTGACCGGGCACCTGCGCGGGTTGCACCCGCAGCCGGAGCCGGAGTTTGTCATCGGCCCGCTGCCGCCCGTCGGGGTCAGCGCCGTCCTGATCGAGCGCGTGTTCTACAACCTGCTCACGAATGCGATGAAGTATTCGGCGAGCGTGGCGCAGCCCAAGATCGAGATCGGCGGCCGAATCACCCCCGAAGGGCCGGTGCTCTTCGTGCGGGACAACGGCGTCGGCTTCGACTCGCGCGAGGCGGACAAACTGTTTCAGGAGTTTTCCCGGCTGCCCGGCGCCGAGCAAAGCGACGGGCTTGGCCTCGGGTTGGCGCTCGTGGCGCGGATGCTGCGCGCACACCGCGGTCGGATCTGGGCGGAAGGGGAGAAGGGCGCCGGAGCGACGTTTTACGTCCAGTTGCCGCCGCCGCCCGTCCCGAGAGCATGAACGCCGGCTGGTGCAGGCGAGCGTTGCCGTCGCTGCCGCGTCCAGGCTGGGTTCTGGCGGCGGTGCTGCTCGCGCTCGGGCTGAACCTGCTGAAACTCGAGGTGGTCGCGGGCGCCCGCGTGTTCCTGGGTGCGTTTGTGACGATGCCCTGCCTGCTGGTGTTGCCCGCGCCATGGGGCGGACTCGCGGCCGCACTCGCGTTCGCTCCCACCGTGCCGATGCTCGGCCATCCGTTCGCGCTGCTGCTCGGCATCGCGGAGGCGGCGTGGCTGACAGTGGCGGTGGGCCGGCTGCGGCGGAACCTCGTGCTGGCGGACGCGGCCTTTTGGCTCCTGGCCGGCTGGCCGCTGGCGTGGGTGATGTTCTGCCACGTGGCGCGGTTGCCCGCGGAACTCGCGTGGACCGTCGTCGCCAAACAGGCGGTCACGCAGCTGGCCGCGGCGGGCACGGGCTGGTTCATCGTGCAGCTCCGTCGCGCCTTCGGGGGGACCGCGGACAAACCGCAGGGGCTGCGGGAGGGAGTGTTCAACTCGCTCGTGGTGCTCACCGCGGTGCCGCTCGCGCTGGTCGGACTCGGTTTCTCCCTGCTCGCGCAGCAGGTCGCCACCACCGAGGAGCGGACGCGGATGCTGCACGTGACCCGGGCGGCGAGTCGTCAGGTGGAGGTGTTTTTAACGCTGCATCAAGCGGCGCTGATCAGTGCCGCGCGTGTGATCGAACAGGACCCGGCGCAAGGCGCGCGGTTGATGGAAGAGCTGCGGCGCGCGCATCCGGCGCTGATCACGCTGCTCGTCGCCGACGCCGCAGGCCGGATCGTGCGGACGGCGCCCGCGGACGCGCTTCCGCGGCTGCGCGGCAGCAGCGTGGCGGACCGCGACTACTTTCGTGTGGCGCGGGAGCACGACCGGCCGTTCGTCTCCGGCGTGTTTCGCGGGCGCGGGTTCGGGCACGACCTGCTGGTCGCGCTGAGCGTGCCGTTACACGACGCCGACGGCAGGTTCGCGGGCATCGTGCAGGGGTCGCTCGAGATCGAGCGGTTCGGCCGGATGGCGCTCGAGACCCGCGAGCCGGAGGCGCAGATGATCCTGGCCGATGCAACCGGGCGGGTGATCTACGCGGACGCGGCGACCGGACTGCGGCCGATGGAGAATTTGCGCGGCACGGCGCTGCACGCGCTGCTGACGCATCCGACAACGGAACCGTTGGCCCACGACGTCGCCGCCCCCGGACGGCGGATGCGGCGGGTGCACAGCTATGCGGCGCGTTGCGAGCCGTTCGGCATGGTCGTGATAGCGCAATGGCCGGTGCTGGCGCCCTGGCCGCAGCTGCGGCAGAACTATGCATTGATCGGGGTGATTTTTGCGGGGGTGCTCGGCGGGGCGTTGCTGGTGGCGCGGGCGGCGCGGCGGCGGCTCGCGGAACCGCTCGAGGCGTTCGCGCATGGAGCCGAGGCGCAGGCGCACGAGGGCCATGCAGCCGAAATCGCCCGGCCCCCGGGCCCGCTGCCGCGCGAGATCGCGCTGGTGTTCGACGCCTTCAATCGGCTGGCGCGACGGCTCGGCGCCTCTCACGCGGAACTCCGGCAGGCCAACGCCGAGCTCGACCGCCGCGTCGAGGAGCGTACGGCGGAGGCGGAGGCCGCCCGGCGGCAGGCCGAGGCCGCCAGCCGCGCCAAGAGCGAGTTCATCGCCATGGCGAGCCACGAGATCCGCACGCCGCTCAACGCGATCCTCGGGCTCACCGACGCCGAGCCGCCGGCGAGCGATGCCGCGGTGGCGCGCGAACGGTTGGAGCTGATCCGCGGGGCCGGCGAACGCCTGCTCGGCGTCGTCAACGACCTGCTCGATCTCTCGCGCGCGGAAGCGGGCCGGCTCGAGCTCCGGCTCGCTCCGACCTCGCTCGCCGCGTTGCGTCGCGAAACCGTCGGGCTGCTGGCCGTGCTCGCCCGACGGCAGGGCTTGGCGTTGGGCTGGGAAGTTGGCCCGGGCGTACCGACGTGGATCCGGGCCGACGCGGCCAAGCTCACGCAGGTGCTGGTCAACCTGCTCGGCAACGCACTGAAGTTCACGCGGGAGGGTGGGGTGCGGCTGAAGATCGATCGCACCAGCGCCGGAAGTCGCGGGCTCCGGCTGCGGTTCGCCGTAAGCGACACGGGGCCGGGCATTCCACCGGAGGCCCGCGCGCGGCTGTTTCAGCCGTTCACGCAGTTGCCCGACGTGGCGAGCAGCCCCGTGCCCGGTTCGGGCCTCGGTCTCATGATCAGTCGCCAGCTGGTGGAGCTGCTCGGCGGCGAATTGCAGGTGCGCAGCGAGGTGGGCCGCGGCGCGGAATTCTTCTTCGAACTCGACGTCGAACCGCTGAACCCGCCTGGCCCGGCGGACCGGCCGGCGCCGCCGAAACCTGCGCTCGCTGCAGGCACTCGCGGCGGTTGGCGGCTGCTCGTGGCCGATGACAATTTCGCCAACCAGGAGGTGCTTCGGCTGATGCTGGAGACGCGATGTGCACAGCTCGAAATGGTGGATACAGGCGCGGCCGCGCTCGACCGGCTGCGCGGCGCGCAGTTTGACGCGGCCCTGATTGACCTCGACATGCCGGACCTCGACGGGTTCGCGGTGGTGCGGCAATGGCGCGCGGATCCGGCCGCAGGGCGTTCGCCGTGCCGGCTGCTCGCCGTGTCCGCCCACCGGCGGTCGGAATGCTGGGCCGAATGCGCGGCCGCAGGCTTCGACGCCTTTGTGGAGAAACCGATCGAGCGGGCCGCACTTTTCCGCGAACTCGAGCTCGTGGGGCAACCGCGGCCGGCGTGAGCGGCGCGGCAGCGTAGAGGCTGTCCAAACCCCCGGTTTTTCGAAGAGGTAAGGCGAAGCGATCGCGGACTGAGGAAGCTCCTGCGCCCCGGTGAGTAGTTCTGCTCCCGCGATCCAAACGGCGGTTTCGGATAGACTGGGCCGACTAAACCGCCCCATGGCTCCTCCACTTTCATCTCCCTCCGTCGGCACGACGACGAAGTATCTCATGGTTACGCTCGCCGACGAAAGCTACGGCATCGTCGTCAGCCGCGTGCGCGAGATCATCCGACTGCAAAAAATCACCGCCGTGCCGCAGCTGCCGGACTACGTCCGCGGCGTCATCAATCTGCGCGGCCGGGTGATCCCGGTCATCGACCTGCGCACGAAGTTCAACCTGCCGGCCGTGTTCGCCGATCGCACATGCATCGTCGTCGTGCAGGTCCGGCCGGGCGGCCGCGACGTCCTGCTGGGACTGGTCGTCGATAACGTCGAGGAGGTCACCAATCTGGCGGCGGACGACATCGAGCCTACGCCCGAGTTTGGCGCCGTGATCGCCACCGAATACCTGCTCGGGCTCGCGCGCGTGAAGGGCGCCGTGAAGATCCTCCTCGATCTCGACCGCGTGGTCGCTCCCGACGCGATGCAGACGATCCTCCCCGCGGCCGCAGCCGCCGTCACCCCTCTTGCCCGCTCTTTGACATGAAATCCTGGACCATCAAAAAACGTATTTCCGTCGCCTTCGCCGCGCTGCTCGTGCTCGCCGCGTTTCAAGCCGCGTCGTCGATCATCGCCCTGCGGTCGGTGACGACCCAGATCAACTACGTCCACGCCGACGCCTTGCCGCGGATGGAACGCGTTGCGGCCTACAAGGCCAACGTCGGCGAGATCCAGACGCTCGTCCTGCGCGCGATCGGCACCGAGTCGCCGGAGTTGTATCGCAGCTGCGTGCAGGAGATCACCCAGCGCCGGGAGGAGAGCCTGAAAGCACTGGCGGAACTCGAGGCGCTGACCACCGACGCCGACGACCGCGCGGCGCTCGTCAGCCTGCGCGAGTTGCTCGACGCCTACGCGGCGGCGCGGGCCGAGCTCTTCAAGCTGGTCGATGCGGGCCGGCGATCCGAAATCGAGGAGGCCAACGCCCGGCTGCTGCGACCCGCTTACCTAAAATACCAGGCGCAGGCCGACGCGGTGTTCGCCCTGGTGGTGAGGGATACCAATCAGGCCATGAAGACGGCGAGTCAGACCGCGAGCCGCTCAAGCTTCACCGCCATGGTGACGGCGGGCGCGATCATCGTGGTCGGCATCGGTTTCGCCGTGGCCACGATCATGGCGCTGTCGCGCGTGCTGCGGAGCCTCGCGCTGTCGCTCGACGAGGGCGCCAGCCAGGTCGCCGCCGCCGCGCGGCAGGTGTCGGCCGCGAGCCAGTCGTTGGCCGCCGGTTCGAGCGAGCAGGCCGCGAGCCTCGAGGAGACGAGTTCGTCGCTCGAAGAGATGGCTTCGATGACCCGTCGCAACGCGGACAGCGCGCGGCAGGCCAAGGAAATTGCGGGGCAGACCCGCACGTCGGCCGACACCGGCGCCAGCGACGTCGCCGAACTGAAGACGGCGATGGGCGCGATCAAGGCGGCGTCGGACGACATCTCGAAAATCATCCGGACGATCGACGAGATCGCCTTCCAGACGAACATCCTCGCGCTCAATGCGGCGGTCGAGGCTGCGCGTGCCGGCGAGGCCGGAATGGGCTTCGCGGTCGTCGCCGACGAAGTGCGCAACCTCGCGCAGCGCGCCGCCCAGTCGGCCCGCGAAACCGCCGCGAAGATCGAGGACTCCACGCGCAAGAGCGAACACGGCGTGCGCGTCAGCGCGAAGGTCGCCGATTCGCTCGGCGAAATCGTGCAGCGCGCGCGGGAGGTCGACCGGATCGTCGCGGAGATTGCCACCGCTTCCCAGGAGCAGAGCCAGGGGATCGGCCAGGTGAATTCTGCGGTCGCGCAGATGGACAAGGTCACCCAGGCCAACGCCGGCAGCGCCGAGGAAACCGCGGCGGCGGCCGAGGAGCTGAGCGCGCAGGCGCTGTCGATGCAGCAGGCAGTGGCCGAGCTGCGGCGGCTCGTCGGCGGCGCCGGCGTGGCGTCGCATCAGGCCAAGCTTATCGGGGCCGCGGTCCACGCCGCGCCAGCTCCGGACGAATCGCCGGTGCCGGCCCCTGTCACCGCCGCGTCAGAAAAGCCAGTGACGTTGCGACCGGGTTCGCCCGCCGCGGCTCCGCGGCTGCACCGGCCGCATCTGGGCCAGCGCGAGACATCGGGTCTGGACCTGCACTTCGCCGACATCACGCCCGGCGTGAACGGCAACGGGAATCATCCTGCGCGGCTCGCCCGCTGAACTTTCCGCGCCGCGGGCCGTTTCCTCCATGGACGCGGCCATCGTCCGGCACGGCGCTGCCCGTGCTCGATGTCGGCCAGTTGTTTCAAGCGTTGCCGGACCGACGCCGCGGGCGGGTGACCGTCCCGGCGCGCGGATGACACAGCTCGGACGCGCGGGGCGCATTCTCGCCTCGCGCGCCGCCAGCGGGCGGCCTATCACCGGCACTCGCGATGAGCAGGTCGCTCCACGCTTGGCTTCGGCAGAGGTTCATGAGCGGCGCGGCGCGCGCCAGCCGCCGGCAGCAAGCGTGGACCCTGGCGCTCCTGCTGGCGTGGGTCGCGACGGGCACGGCAGCGGAGACACCGTTCGGTGTGATCGTGGATGTGACGCTGGACCCCGGCGCCGGCGGAGAGCCGGGCGCGGCGGGCGTGCTGCGGCTTGATCCGCAGACCAGCGTCGTCGCGCGGGACGACGTCCGTTTCGAAACGCTGCCTGCGCTCAAGGCCGCGAAGGAAACATTGACGCGGGTGCAGGTGCCGCCGGGCACGTCGCTCGACGGTCTCGCGCACGTGATTCAGGAGCAGGACTCCGCACGCGAATGGCTGGGCTGGCTCATGCTGCGGCCAAGTCCGCGCTTCCCCCGGGTGTGCCTGCTTTACCGCGCCCGCGCGCAGCCGTTCACGATCGAGCTGCATGTCCGCGGCGAGCAGCCGGACGCGCCGCCAGTCACGCGCGCCCTGCCCGACAACCCGGGTGTGCTCGTGAGCTATCGCGGCACACCGGATTCGCCGGTGGCGCTGCTCGCGCCCGGCGTGCTGACGGCGGCGGCGCAGGCGTGGCAGATCGCGCGCGCCAATGGATACCTGCCCGACGGCCCGCCTGGCGACAAGGTCGCGATCAGCGCGCAGCTGCAGGACGCGTTCCTCCTGGGCGTGCCGAACCCCGGCGAAGAAGTTTACAGCGCGCAGGAAAAATCCGGCCGCGCGCTGGGGCTGCGGGTGCAACCGGTGTTCGTGCCGCGAGAAATCCGTGTCGAGCTTACCCACTGGCGCGCGTTGGAGGCCGGCGAGCCGCCGGCGATCGCCGCGCAGCTCGCGCGCAAGCGCACGGCGCGCGAGGCTGCCATCCGCACGCGTCTGGCGCCACACCTGCCCGCGGCCTACGGGCTCGTGACGCCGGCGATGGTCGAGAGCTGGCGCGCGACGCCGGTGGGCCGCGAGTTTGAGGTGAGTGCCACCCGGTATGAGGACGAGACACTCGTGCTCGGCGCGATCGATGCCTATTCAACGCAGCGCATCATCGCGGAAATCGGCGTGACGTACGGCGCGACGGAAGGACTGCAAGGCACCGGCCAAGTCGAGGTGGTGCACGAGCATCGCACCCACCTCGAAGCCGGCGTGGAGGCGAGCTACGGCGACGAGGCGGACGCACAAGCCGCGCGTTTCGCGTGGCGGCCGCGCCAGCCTGTCGGTGACTGGGAACTCAACGTCGCGGGCAGTGCGTCGGCTCGCCGCGATCGCGCAGCACTGTTCGGCACGGCGACGACGACGCGGCCGGTGGACTGGCGTCGCTGGGTGGCAGACGTGGGCTTCACGGCGCGGCAGCGCGTGGCGGAGCCGGAGCCGGGTCGCTGGACGAGCGCGGCATCGGCGGGAATCCACCTCGTTCATGCCGATGACGCGTTCGCGGTCGCGGCGGCGGTTCCGGCCGGCGTGGCGCAACCGGACTCGCGAGTGGAGCTCAAAGCGGAGTGGCGCGCCGCGACGTTGCTGCGCGCGAGTGGGCATCGCCTGGAAATGAGCACGCAGCTGCGGCTGGCGCAGGCGAGCGAAGCCTTGGCGGGAAACTACGATTACGGGTTGGGCGATGTCGCCGTGAACGCCTCGCTGGTGACGGCGCGCGCTGCCGGCCCGCGCTGGAAGCTGATGAGCACGACGCGCGTCGGTCGGCTCCGCGGCGACGCGCCGCTGGGTCAGCTGTTTCGCGCGGGCGGCGACGAGGGCTGGATTCGCGGACTGCAGGAGGGCGAACTGGCGGGTCGCAGCTACTGGGCGCAGTCGTTCGCGGCGGGACCCGACATCGCCGCGCTGCTCGGCCGCGACGAGGATACGGGGGGTGATCGCCGAGCCATTTTTCTGCTGGCGTTCTATGATGTTGGCGAGGTCGAGGACGCGACGCGCGGCTGGCGCTCGGCCCAAGGCATGGGCGTGGCGGCGCATCTGGCCGACCTGCCGCTTGGCCCGCAGAAAGGCGCGCTCACGCTCGGCTACGCGTATTCGCCCGACTCCGCGCAAGAGCCGCACGGCGCCGTGTTCGTGCGCTTCGAGCTTCCGTTTGTTCAGTAACCCACCACCCAACCCATCGCTGTCATGATCGCGCTCCCCGTCTTCCTGCCCAACCGTCGCCTCGATTTCACCGCTACCGGCGACGTGCTCGACCCCGCCACGAACCAGAGCGTCGGCCGCTGGAGTGCCGAGTCCTCCAACGAGCCGGAACACAACTCGCTCGTGTTCTTCGACGACGCCGGCGCGCGGCAGGTGATCCGCGTGCACTACGGATTCAATGATCGCAACCAGCTCACGGTTTCGCTGCTGCCGGCCGACGGCGTGGTCACGGAAAAATCGGAGGCGACGTTCAACGGCTGGATCGCGATCGATGACGAGCACGACGTGATCTACTCGCTCGCCGACGGGCCGAACTCCGACACCGGCCAGGTGATCGTCGTGTATGGCGACCTGCGGTTCGACGGGCCGAAGCAGCTCGTCGTGGACATGACGGGCGGCGACCAGACGTCGATCACGAGCGATGCGAGCGTACCGCTGGCCGCCGAGCAGAACACCGACGTGGCGCTCGCGGGCCGCGACCTGCTGGTGTTTCACGCGTCGACCACGAACACGTTTGGCGAAGTGACCGCGCATCGGCCGGCCGAGATCAAGTTCGCCGGCCAGTGGAAACTCTGGCCCGAGGGCCTGCGGTTCGAGTGTTCCGCCGAGGGCGACCTGAAGAATCCCGATCTGATGCTCAGCTTGAAAGGACGCTGCAAGGCGGTCGCCGCGGGGCTGGAGTTCCGGCTGAAAGACGGTGATGCGCAGGCGCTGCTCGTGGTGGAGGGCAAGCACACCTACGACGCGGGCTCGGCCACGTGGTCGATCGCGGTGGGCTACAACCAGCTCGCGGAGCCGGCGCAGCGGATCAAGGCGTCGGCGAAGGGCAAGATCATGCACACCTCGAAGGCCGGCAACCTGCTCACGATCGAAGGCAGCCTGAGCTATCAAGGCGACGGCGGAGCGGCGGGCACGCTGGAGCTCGCGATCGATGCGGAATACGAGTTCGCCGGCGGCAAGCTGGTGTTCAAGGCGGTTGCGAACTGGGCGGGCTCGAAGCTGAGCTACGATCTCCAGCTCGGCGGCGAACTCACCGTGCGCGGCGGCAAACTGGTGTTCGACGTGAGCTACAGCGCGACCAACACCGCATCCGTCACGGTGAACTACACGGGGTCCGACGACGATTTCCTCCGGTTTTTCAACGTGTCGCTGAAGCGCGATGCCAGCGGCAAGATCAAGGCCGGCGTGAAATTCGGGATCGAGCTGAGCTACATCAACGGCGTGCAGGTGAGCCGGAAAGTGCGTTGAGCTCCGCATTGCTGGCGCGCTCGTTCGGTGAGCGTCGGGCGCGCCGCCGATGGGCGGCTAGGTTGTTTTCGGAGTGAACCTGCGCGAGGGGACATGGTCGCCGGATGCATCCCATTCATCCATGAAGACGACGACTGACGTTTCCCAATCTGCCCGGAGTTATCACGACGCGATTTCCGCGCGCGCGAGAGAAATTTGGCGCGCGCGCGGCGAGCCGAGCGGCGAAGACGTGGAGATCTGGCTCCAAGCCGAACGCGACCTGGTGGCGAGCGGAGCGATCCCGGCGAGCCCGCCGCCGCCGCTGCCGCGTTCGGCCCGGCGGACGAAAGTCGCGGCCGACGAGATCGATGAGCGCGAGCTGGCCGACCGGCTCGACGCGTTCGGCGATCGCGGTGCGCGCAGTCCGACGTCGCTGGATCCAGGGATCTGACGCAGCGCGCTGGGAGCGCGGGCGTCTCGCCCGCAATGATTGGCTGAATCGGTTGACCACGGATCACGCGGACGACAGGGAAGTCTGGCCGCGAAGAGGCGCAGAAGGCGCAAGACTCAGAACGCCGAAGGGCTTGGCGAGCCGCCCACGGAATACACGCATCCCCCGGAAAACATTCCTCCCGCGGATCACGCGAATAGCCGCGGATCTGATCCGTCGCGGATGGGGCCGCGACGCCCTCGTCGCGGAGGATCGATCATGTAATGGTGGATGGCCGCAAAGAGACGCAGAAGGCGCAAAATTCAGAACTCCGAACTGGAAAGTCCAAACCGCGAGCCAAGTGAGCCGCCCACGGAATACACGCATCCCCCGGAAAACATTCCTCCCGCGGATCACGCGAATAGCCGCGGATCTGATCCGTCGCGGATGGGGCCGCGACGCCCTCGTCGCGGAGGATCGATCATGTCATGGTGGAGGGCCACAAAAGGCGCAGAAGGCCCAAGCGGTTGGCTGAGGTCGCCCGCGAATCACGCGAATCGAGCGAATTTGAACCGGGCCCGCTGGGAGCGCGGGCGTCTCGCCCGCAATGATTGGCCGAACCGGTTGCCCACGGATCACGCGGACGACACGGAAGTCCGGCCGCAAGAAACGCGGCACGCGCGTGTCCATTTGCCGGAGCCGATACGGGGGCACTCCAGCGGCCGGCCTCTATCAACTCGACTCTGATACGGGTGCCGGTCTTGTTGTCCCTGATCGAGGCACGATCGCTCGGGCTTTTCTGAAGGGCTCCATATCAAATCGGCGGAGCGTTGCTATTCGCCATCGGAATCTGGCTTGTGATCGACCTCATCAAGAAACTGAAGGCACGATGATCGCCCTATCTCTTTTGAGTTTTGCCACGCGTGTCGAGTCGGGGACAACGCGGGCAGCCGTCCGCCTGTTGACGATTCATCAGTACCCGTAACTCCGTCCTCGCTCGGCCCGCGTGGTTGATCTGAATCGTCCCAGCGAAAAAATGCTCGTTCTCGCAAACGCAGGAATACCGATGCTCTACTTCCACCTGCCGGCAATGGTGCTGGCGTTGGTTCCAGTCATCGCTGCCGAAGGGTTGTGTGCTCGCCGACTGTTTCACATCCCAGCAAAGAAAGCGTGGAAGGGGGTCGTTGCTGCGAATTGCTTTTCGGCGCTACTGGGATTCCCGCTCTTCTGGGGTGTCGGTGTTTCGGCCCTCATAGTTGGAGGACCGCACATTGATGTAGTGGCACCCAGCATCCAAAGAGTGTTTGAGGTTGGCGCGGGCGCGATCTGGCTTGGCCCTGACGCAAGCGGCATGAAGATCATTCAAGCAGGGCTGGCTATGCTTATACCGGCCTTCTTGGTCTCAGTGTTTGCGGAACGCTGGGTCCTTCGCCACGCGTGGAAAGATCTACCTCCCGAGGTTATTGCTCGTTTCAGTTGGAGGGCACATTTCGTTTCTTATCCAGTGCTCGTGGTCGTGTGGCTCTGCTATCTAGCATGGATATGGTGACCAAGAAGTCGAACTGCCGGCACCGCCAACGCGGCCAGCTATGCGTTTTCGCACGGCTGACCGACGACGGCAACACCGGCGTATGAATCAAGCCGGGCCGCTCCACCGGGCGGGCCACCGCTAGGACCGCGGAACGCGCGTTCGTCCCCGCTCGTCAGTCTGCCGCGGCGGTGCCGAACAGGGTGAAGTCGGCGACGGCGGGCGAGATGCCCGCGGGTTGCCCAAGAATGACCAGCCGGGCGCGGCGCGCCAGCACCGGCGTGCATTCGCGATAGTCGATCAGCAGGTCCTCTTCGCTCTCGCTGCGATCGATGATCGACGTCCATTGGCCGGGCGCGGTCTCGGCTTCCACGCGGTAGCGAACGGGTCCGGGCTTCACGCCGCGAACCGTGTCGAGCCCGACATCGCGCCAGGCGATCCGAGTCGCGCGGATCATCGCGGGAGCGGAGAACTGCGTCATGAGGCTCGGGTGCGCGTCGTCAGCGGCTGGCTGCCACCACGTGAGCAGGTTGTGGTCCGCGGCAAACCGGCCGGGCAGGTTGGGCGCGCTCGAGCTGCCAAAGGTGGGCTCGCCGTCGTTGAGCGGCAGCCAGGCTGAGGACGGCGTCGCGCCGGGCAACGGCTGCGGGATCGACGTCGCGGCTGGCACGAAAAGTTCGCCGTGTTCATCGATGGCGGCGAGATCCATCCCGAGCCGACGTTCGAATCCGTGGACCACGCCGGCGAACACGGTGTAGAAAACCCAGAGTTGGTCGCGCGGTCCGGCGACGATGCAGCCGTGCGCGGTGCCGGTGACGAGCCCCTCGGGCGTGCGGAAGATCGGGTTGCGGCGCTGCGGCACGAATTTGCCGAGCGGCGTCTCGCTCACCGCGCAGCCCATCGCGTAGGTGTGATACTGCGTGCCGCCCGCCGAGTAGGTGAGATAGTAGCGGCCGTTGCGCTTGAGCATCCAGCCGCCCTCCATCCAGCCCAGCTGCGGGTTCTGGTTGTGATTGCCGAGGCGTTGCCACGGGAACGTGTCGGGCTGAAAAGGAATCAGCTCGCGCGGTTCGCCGATCACGCGCGTCGGCTGCGCCGCGTCGAGCTCGACGCCCCAGATGCCGGAGTTCGGCGTGCAGCCCCAGTAGTAATACAACCGGCCATCGTCGTCGGAAAACAACATGGGGTCGGTTTGGTTCGGCATGCCGGCGATGTCCGGCATCTGCAGCGCGCCGAGGCTCGCGAACGGACCGAGCGGCGTCGGCGCGGCGTAGAGTTCGGAGCCGGAGGCCAGCAGCAGAAAGCGGCCCGCGTGATGCACGACGGTGGGCGCGTAGCCGACGTCGCGGATGTTGAGGGGCGAGTGCTGCCACGTACGACCCTCATCCGCGCTGACCCAGGCCATGTCGCACGAGGGATAAAGATACCATTTCCCCTCGAACCAAAGCGCGGTCGGATCCGCAAGTTCGCGATACTGCTGCTTGTGCTCGCTCAGCCACAGCCCGCCGAACTCGGCGGGCTCGCCGGCCACCACGTCGCGGGCCATCCGGCTGACCGGGTAGTTGGGTAGCGGCAGGGGATTGCACCAGCGCGCGGGCTGGGCCGGCGCGGCGTCTGCCGCGGAGCTCGGCGAACTGAAAGAAGACACGATCGTCAGGCTCAACAGAGCCGACCGAAGGAGAACGTGCGGTCGCATGATGGATCGGAGGGGTAGGGCCGAGGAAAGTGGGCCCTCCGCCTGCGAACAACCCGAAACCTCGACCGCCCGAAAAGCGCACGAACGCGTCGTGGATTGCGGAGCGTCTCGCCGGCTGTCGTGCGTCGAATTATGACGCGACGCGCGCAAAAGGCTCGCGCGGGCGAAAGGTTCGGCGCTGTCTGCGCGTTGATTGGCTTCGCCGGCTTCATCCACCCAGAGGCTCAAAAAAATCCGATACCATGCATGCGAGTGCCAAGACTGAGAACGCGGGCACGCCGACGATGAAGCGGCGGCTCAAACGGGAGACAATGGATTCGTCGAGCAGCCATCACCTGCGCGACGGATTGGGTTGGTCGATGGGGCGCACCAAGCCCCGCCCGCCGCCACCTCCGCGCCGCGGCGAGCGGGCGCCGCTGCGGCGGTGCGCGTTCGTCATCGCTGAGCGACAGGCTGCATAGCGGCGGTGTTCGCGCCGGGCTCCGGTCGGCAATCCCACCGCTGGAGTCCTCCGTCGTCGGTCATGGCCACCAGCCATGATCCGGTGGGATCCATGTCGAGTCGGTAGACCGGGTGGCGCTTGTCCGCGCCGCGCAACTCCACCGACCACGCCGCGAGCCAGCGCCAGGACGCGGTCATCCAGACGATCACCAATCCATCGGCGCCACCGGAGAACACCCGCGTTTGATCGGGCGACGCGACGAGCGTCGCGATATCCGCACTGTGGGCCTGAAACTCCGCGATCCGGCGGCGGCTCGCCACATCCCATACGATCATCCGTCCGCGTTCGGTGCCGCCCACCAGCAGCCGTGCCGAGCGCAGGAAGCACAGGCTCGTCACCCGGAAGGCGTGCGTCGGCAGGTCGACCACGCCGTCCGGCGAGGCCAGCTGGAGCCGCGCGTCCCAGGTGCTCGCCGCCACGAGACGGCCGTCGCTCGAAACGGCGGCGGCTTGGACGGCGCTGCCGAGATGCAATCGCGCCGCCGTCGGCACTGCCGCGCCGGTGGTGAGATCCCACGCCTGCACCCGGCCGGACTCGGTGCCCACGACGGCAAACCCTTTGTTGGTGGAAACGCCAACCGCCGTGAGCAAAGGGTCTTCGACGGGTGCGACGGTGATTGCGGCGTCGTCCGATGCGCGCAGCACCGCGCGCACCAGCGTGTGCCCGGGCGTGAGCGACCATAACCAGCGTCCGTTGGCGCTGAACGCAAAAGGCAGAAACAACGAAGGCAGATGCCGCAGGGGGCGGAGGCCGGCCGTCTCCATCACGACTACCTCGCCGTCTGCCCCGGTCGCGGCGAGCAGCGCGCCATCGGAGCTCAGCGCCGCCGAGCCGAGCTGACCCGACCACAGTCCGGCCGTGGAGCTTTGCGCGCGTGCCGACTCCGTTTCCCACAACCGGCAGGTGCCATCCATCCCGCCCGTCACCACGCGCCGGCCGTCGTCGAGCCATTGCAGCGTGAGGATCGCCGCCTCGTGGCCCGTGTGCACCGTCCGCTTCGCCGCGTCGGCCACGGACCAGATCGTGAGCAGGCCGTCCTCACGGCCGACGGCGAGACGCGTGCCGTCGGGAGAGAACTCGAGCGCGTTGATGCCATCGCCGGCGTTGAGCGTCCGCAGGCCGGTGATATTATCCGCCGCGCCGTACCTGACATCGCTGGCGGTCGCCAGGGCCAGCCAGCGGCCGTCCGCCGACCAGCGCACGTGCCCGATCCACGGCAAACCGGGCACGCGCGCGAGCGCGGTGCCCGTGCGCGTGTCCCACACCACGAGTTCGTAACCGGCCGCCGGCGAGTCGCGCCGGTAGAGGCTCGCCGCCAGCCGGGATCCGTCGCGATTGAGACACGCCCGGGACAGGATCGCGTTCGGGCCGAGGGCTTGCGCCGTCCAGCGGAACGCGGGCGCCTGCGTCTCGACGTCCCACGCCATCAGCGTGGCGTTGTCCGGGTCCGGCGGCGCGAGCAGCAGCGTGCGCTGATCCGTCGCGCGCGCGAGCAGGATGCCGCGGGCGTTCTGGCGCTGCCGCGTGCCGTGGACCAGATCGAGTACGTCGACCGACAGGTCGCCTCGGGTGACGATCAGCCGGCCGTTCTCGGCATCGAACGCGGCGAGCCCGTAGCAATCTTCGCCGAGCACGGAGCGCGCGCCGGTGGCGAGATCGAGCCGCACGGCACGATTCGGCGTCGCGCGCTCGATCACGACGACGGAGCGGCCATCGCGAGCCACCGCGAGCGCCGAGATCGGCGGGCCGCCGACCGCGCCGAGCACCTGCGTGGCGTCGCCTTTGCTCTCGTTCCACAGCGCATGCCATTCGAGCCCGCGCAGGTCGGGCTGTCCTGCCGTTGGCATCTGTCGCCGGAGTGCGGTGCGCGCGCCACCGATGTTCTGATCGGAGAGCGCGAGCTGCGCGAAATGGAGATCGGACGTATAACGTGCCAGCTGCTCGCTCGCCTCGGCTGCCTGCCGAAACTCGATCTCCTGCGCCGCCAGTGCCCGCAGGGCGAAATAGTTGCGGACGCCGAGCACGCCGATGACCAGCAGCGCCGTCGCCCCCGCGATCGCGCCATACCACGACAACGTGCGCAACTGCCGCCGCGTGCGATTGAGCTCCTGCACCGAGCGGCCCGCCTGCAGCAGCCGCAGGTCGGAGAGCAGCGCTTCCGCGCTGGCATAGCGCTGCGCGGGATCGGAATGACAGGCCCGCAGCACGATCTCGTTCAACTCCACCAGTGCGACGGCATCGGGGCGTGCCGGCAAGTCCGCGGGCAGCCGCGGAAACTCGTCCGGCTGCAGCCCGGTCGCGAGCTCGTAGAGGATTTTGCCCAGGCTATAGAGATCGGCACGCACCGAACCCGTGCCCTCCGGGGCCGCGTACTCCGGCGTGCCGATCGACGACACGGTGTAGTCCGACGCGGTGATCAGCCCGATGTCGGCGAGCTTGGCGCGGCCATCGACGAAGATCACGTTCGAAGGTTTCACGTCGCGGTGCAGCAGCCCGGCCTGGTGCAGCTCGCCCAGCGCCAGCGCGAGTTCCGTGCCGATCCGCACGCAATCCTCGGCCGGCAGCACCCCGCGGCGCCGCTGCAGTTCCTTGAGCGTGAGCGGTACGTAAGCCTCCGGGTCGACCGTGGCGGCGCCGGCCGCGTCATCGGCCAGTTCCATCACGTAGTAGAAAACTCCGGCGCGCTCGTCGCGGCCGACGTGCAGCAGGGCGAGCTGCCGCGGCTGGTCGCCGACCGCCTGCTGGAAGCGCGTGATGCCGTCGAGCTCGCGAAAGAACGGCCGATCATCCTCGAACCGCGCGCGATCGATGACCTTGATCGCCCGCAGCACGCCGGTGACGCTGCGGCCGAGCCACACTTCGCCGTAGGCACCGCCACCGATACGGCGCAGCAGCGTGAAATCAGGAATGGACAGCGTGGCCGGCACGGTGCGGCCTCACCGAGCCGGCGCGCGACGCGGACCGGCGCGCCGGGCTCGCGCCCGGATCCACCGCGCGGAGACGTCCGGGCTGGACCGGGGCCTCCGCGGCGAAGTCGCCGCGGGTGTGGCGGAGCGAGGCGTCATGACAGCTCCAGGACGGGACCGAGTTCCGCGACCTCGGCGCGCAATTTTTCCAGTACGCGGTGCTTGATCACGTAGACGGCGGCGGGCTGGGTGCGGAACAACTCGGCGACGCGCGGCACCGGCACGTCGTCGAGCATCACCATCTGAAATATCTGCAGGTGTTTTTTCGATACGGTGCGCTCGAGCCGGCTCAGCAGGGTGGCGAGCGCGTAGCGCTGCGCCTCCGTCTCGAACTGCTGGTCCAATTGCGGCGGAGCGGCTGGCACGAAGAACGGCGCGCGTTCCCCGCCGCCCGGCTCGTCGGCCGGTGGGTCGAGGGAAATCCGAACCGGCGGTTCATCGCGTCGGCGCTGCCGCAGCCGGTCCGACGCGCGCCAGCGGGTGAGTTGGAAGAGCCAGCGGCGAAACGCCCCGCGGCGATCCGAAGGCTGATAGTTGCGGATCGTCTCGGCCACGCGTCGCAGCACGTCGTGCGCGACCTCCTCCGCATCCTGTTCCGGTAGTCCGCGACGCCGCGCCAGGCCGCGAATGTGCGCTTCGTAGGTGAGGTAAAACTCGCGCCAGCTCCGGTTGTCCGAAAGGTCCGCCAGTCGGCCGAGCAGGCTCAAACGAGTCGGCAGGGAATCGCTGCTGCGCTCGGATTCCTCGTTCATCGGCGGCCGCTCAACGTGCGCTCGCGACCACGGGCCGCAAGCCGCGTCGCGGCGTTATGTCACGAGCGCGGCGCGCGGCATCGGGAAAATTCCCACGGGCGGCGCGCATCGGCGGGATGCTCTCCCGCCGGGCGCCCTGCAGCCCCGGGGGGTGCTCGTACCGCGGGCGCAGGCAGTCACGGCGCGCGTCACGCCGGCTGAGAAATTTTCAAAAGACACGCGGCCGTGAAAGAAAACCGCGGAGGCGCGCGTTTGGAAGGGCGTCGTGATGCTCCGAGCAGTGTCCGCCGCCAGGAGCCTGCGACACTCCCTCCACACCACCCTCGATTCCGCCCGCCATGAAATACGTTTTCGCCACTGTCTTCTGCGCCGCGTTGCTCCTCGCCGCTGTCATTGCCACCGGTCACTCGCTCGATCTCGGCTCCGTGATCGGACTCCTTTGCGCCGCCGTCCTGCCCGCCGGACTGATCTGGGATTATCGCAAGTCCCCCCGCGGGTCGCGGCTGCCTCGGCTCGCCCAAGCGGACCAGCCGCAACCGGCGCCCGCGCGCGTCGCCAAGCCGGCTCGTCCCGTCGTGTTCACGCCGCCCCCGCTGGTGCCGCCCGCGATCGCCGCGCCGTCGCTGCCGCTCCGTCGCGTGCGCCAGTCCGGCGACTCGCTCGTGCCGCTGCGCGCGAGCTGAGCTGGTCGCGCCGTCGCTGTCGATCGTGCGGCGCCGCGTTGTTGCGGCGCCGCTGGTCCGCCCCCAGCCGACTCACTCCACCCATGAACCTTCCCGTTGGTTCACGTCTGCTCGCCGCACTGCTGTGTGCGTCCGCCCTGTTCACGGTGGCCGCAGCGTCCCTGCCTTGTTTCAATTTGGCCGGCACGATGCCCATCGTGAATTCCCGCGCGGCCCCGCAGCCATCTCGCGCCCCGATGCCTGAGCGGATCGGGCCACCTAACCGGCGGCTGCGGGCCGCGGTCTGGATCTACTATCGCTGCCGCGCGATCGACCTGCCGTCGGTCGCTGATGACGGGGCGGGCTTGGGCGGGGCGGCCTTGAGCGCAATGATCGATCTCGGTGGAGCAGCGAACCGCCCACGAAGCACACGGAAGACCCGGAACGCTGGCCGCGAAAAAGCGCAGAAGGCGCAAGAGTTGGCTGAGGTCGCCCCGCGAATCACGCGAATCGGGTGAATTTGAAGCGGGCCGCTGGGAGCGCGGGCGTCTCGCCCCCAACCATTGGCCGAACCGGTTGCCCACGGATCACACGGACGACACGGAACTCTGGCCGCAAAAAGGTGCAGAAGGCACAAGAGCTGGCTGCGGTGGCCCGCGAATCACGCGAATCGAGCGAATCTAGAACGAGCCAAAAATGGGAGCGCGGGCATCTTGCCCGCAATGATCGAGCTCGGTGGAGCAGGGCGAGCCGCCCATGGAGCACACGGAAGACCTGGGACTCTGGCCGCAAAAAGGCACAGAAGGCGCAGGGACATCGACCCATAGTGGCCAAGACCTGGCGCCGCTGTAGGCCAGGTCAGCGACCTGGCTGATTGGCTACTTCCTCGGCAAGTTGGCGTTGCTGTGCCGCGTTAACGGGTAAAGAAATATCGACGGCTGCCTTGCTCGGTTTCGATGAGTCCCCACAGCTGTGAAGAAATCCAGTGCTCCACCCATGAAGATCGCTCTTGTCGCCATCCTGCTCTGCCTCGCTCTCACCGCTCGCGCCCAAGACGAAGTGATCGTCTTGTCGCCGTTCGAAATCTCGTCGGCGCGCGCTACAGAGAAACCTCCGATCGTGGTAAAGAAGCGGGCTGATTACCTGCTGCTGCAGATCTCGCTGGTCAACGACACTCGCGAACCGGAACGACGGCGGGATGAGGTGTACGCGACGTTGAGCGGCATGGTCACCGGCGTTCCGCGCGGTTCGAAAATCGAATTGTTTACGGAGGAGTTCACGCTGAATCCGGGGCACTACCAGATCCCGCTCAACGATGTATCGGAAAAACGAGACACGAGCCGCGTTACCCTTTATGCGAAAATTCCGCTGAGCGAATCGGACGACGTGGGCGCACTGGCCGAAGCCTTGCGATCGTTTGTTCGTTCGATTCGTGGTGACGGTCGAACCGAGGTGTTCACTGGCGATCTCGGACTCAGCATTCGGAACCCGGAGCGGTATCGCTATGACGTGATCCAAGCCATTGCGGCGGACGTAAAGCGGCTCCGCGAGATGTTTGGTGAAGGCTTCGAAATTGTAGTGAAGGGACTCGATGCTCGGTTGAAATGGGAGCGCTCGAGTGTTTCCGAAGTCGAGCTGTACCTGCCGTTCGCCTATGAAGTGTTCCCCATCCGCGGGAGCACCGTGATCACCGAGCGCTAGCAGCCGCCGGGACCAGATAAAGTAGCGTGAGCTCGGCTGCACTATCGCCGTGAGCGCTTGGATTCAGCTGCTCAGTGCGGGTTGGGCCGCACTCCTTGGGCCGCCGGCGTTGTTGTTGACCGTTACGGCTGCCACTTGGGACGGCCGATTGTTCGGTTTGGCCGCCGTTTTGTGGGCCGCGCTTCCGCTGTTGGCGTCTTGGGGCAGACCACGGGCGATTTCGGGGCGAAGGAAGGTCGCGCGTGCTGCGCTGATTGCGGCCACGCTACTCAGCTTGACCGTGGTGGTGCATGCTCCGCCGGGACCGGTGAGCAGCCCTGCCAAGCTTCAGCGAATCTCCACGCACGCGACTGGCTTTTCGGAGCGGTTTGGGCTCGGACGTTTTTTGCCCGAGGTTGATCAGCTGATGCTCGGCTTCACGGTCGCCGCGGTGTTCGACCCGCTGTTCACCCGCACGCAGTGCGCCGAGTTGAAGCGACTGACAAAAGAAATCTACCGTGAGCTGGGAGCGGACGCCGACTTTAGCGCAGCGGGTTCGTTGATGCCCGATGCGTACCTGCGGATATTTGGCCATCGTCCGCTAGTCCCAGAATCCTTTCTCTACGTTTCGCCGAATGCTGACCGCACCAAGCCGCTCCCGGTTATCGTCTTCCTGCACGGCAGCGGAGGAAATCTGAAAGGCTACGTTTGGGTTCTTTCGCGAGTCGCCGACCAGCTTGGAGCACTCATCGTGGCCCCGAGCGGGGGCATGGGCAGCTGGAGCAATGGCGAAGCTGCGGCGGCGATCGACCAGGCGCTCGCCGCGCTGCCGGCTGGACTACGGATTGATCCAGTCCGCATCCACGTCGTAGGGCTGTCGAACGGCGGCCGCGGCGTAACTCAACTCCTGCAAGCGGCGCCACAACGGTTCCGCTCGTTCGTTTTTATCTCGCCCGTTTTCGACGAACAAGCGTTGGGTCGGCTTGCATTCACATCCGCGGATTACCGACCAGACGTCTTGATCCTGACCGGAACCCTCGATGATCGTGTACCCCTGACGTATGTTGCTGAGTCGGTGAAACGGCTCAGCAGCCGGAATCTCCGCGCGGACCTGCGGGTAATCGAGGGCGCGGATCATTTTGCGATGTTCAGCCATCGCGCCGACATTAGCGATACACTCGCAACCTGGTTCACGGCGCGCGGTAGGCCGTGACTCCGAGGTGAGCCGCACGAGAAAGCTTGGAGGCACAATCGGCGTCATTTGCCCAGGTTCTGGGCAACGGGGATCATGCGCTTGCGACTGTCGGCGGTCGATCGATCATCGCCGCGGTACGGGGACGTGTCGGGAAGTCGCAGCCGAATGCGGCCTGCCAATGGCGAGCGTCGCGCTAGGCTTACCGGGACTTCGCGAGCACGACGTGCAAGGCGCCGGGAGTCGTCACCTGCTCGACACAGGTGTAGCCGAGTTTTCGGAGATCGATGCCGGACAAAAGACTTTCACCGCTTCCGAGGATGATCGGGGCAATTGCCAAATGGAGCTGGTCGACCAATCCGGCCTGCAGGTATTGCCGGATCGTCGCTGCCCCACCGCCCACGCGCACATCCTGTCCACCCGCCGCCTCTGTCGCGCGCTGCAACGCGGCATGAATGCCATCGGTCACAAAATGAAAGGTCGTGCCTCCCTCCATCTGCAGCGATGCGCGCGGGTGATGAGTAAGGACGAACACCGGCGTGTGATACGGCGGAGTGTCACCCCACCAGCCTTTCCAATGATCATCCGGCCAGTCGCCGCGAATCGGCCCAAACATGTTGCGCCCCATGATCCACGCGCCGATCCCGGCGAATCCACGTTCGGCGAAATCGTTGTCCACGCCCGTCGTGCCGTCGGCTTTGCCGATCATTTTTTGGAAAACCCGGGTGGGGAAAAACCACTGGTGGAGGTCCTCGCCGCCGACCCCGAGCGGGGCTTCGCGAGTCTGATTCGGCCCGGCGCCGAACCCGTCGATGGAGAGGCCGAAGCAATGCACGCGCAGGTTGGACATGGTTTTACTCCTGGGGCGGAATGGGCGGTTTGGTTCAGCGCGCGCGGTCGTTGGGCTCGCCACGTGACGGCGCGGCGTCAGTGGCCACGAGAACGACAAGCAGAATGAGAATAAGAGCCACGGAGAGCATGTTGGATGGGGATTCAATGCCTCAACGAACGAGCGGACGGTTTCCGGACCGGACCGGCTCGATTCGATCGTGGGCGTTTGGAAGCGGCTGGGGCCGCGGTTTGTTGATCCTCTCCAGGCAAATGGCTGCGGTCCGACTGCCGCTGTTGCCAGCGGCGTTCTCCCGGTAGGCCAGGTCGATGACCTGGCTGCTCGTCCGCCTCGCCGAGGGAATCCGTAGGGGCGCAGACCCGCTGCGCCCTTTGCTCGGTCACTCGTCAGCCAAGACGTGTTCGCCGTTGCGCAACACGGCGTGTGGCATCCGCCGCCAGCGACGTTTCTCTTGTAAGCCAGGTCGGTGATCTGGCTGATGGCTGTAGTAGCGACCAGCGTCGACGTTCACGATGGTGAGCATTCCGACCTTGGCGTAGGCGAGATCGCGCTGCGTCGGCACCTCGTCCGTGCTGAACACGACGCCCTGATCCCAGACGAAGATGTAGCGTCCGGCGCGGTGAGTTGAGCGGATCGGGTGGGCGTCGGACATGATGAAAGAGCGGGCGGTGACGAGTGGAGGATCGGCGGTGAGACCGTGAAACGGAAAAACCGGGAGGCGGCTAGGATTTAGCCTCCGCCGAGCAGGTTGTCTGGAAATCCAGACACTAAGGCCCGGCAAAGCTGCTAGGGTCAAGTCTGGAATTTCAGACAATGGCTGCGGCGAAAAACATCGTGGGTCCGAGAGTGCGCGAAGCGCGGAACCGGCTTGGCTGGTCGCAACAGAAGCTGGCGGCGAAGTGTCAAGTCGCCGGCTGGGACATCTCGCGCAGTATTGTTGCCGCGATCGAAGGCCGCGTCCGCTGGGTCGGTGACTTCGAGCTCGTGCTCCTCGCGCAGGTGCTGCAGATCCCGCCGGGCGATCTTTTTCCTACGCGAGTCGATTGGGCGAATCTCAAGCCGAATCTCCGGTGAGCTTTCCTGCCCATACCTGATGGGCACGTCTCGCTCTTCGCGATCCACAAGATCTACAGCGTGCTGAAGTGGGATTCTCCGAGCTGCTGGTGAAGGGATGCGGGCGGACCGCGGCGCGCAGCGGCTTGTCAACAATCAAGACGTGACCCGGTTCCTGCTTTCCTTCGGTGATTAGGATATGACGCTTTGTCTACGGGCTGCCGAGTGCTCCCGCTTTTGCGCCAACAGAAGACCCCTCGCGGTGAGTGTCGGCATCAGAGTTCCTAGCTCGTTTGGGGCTAGGTAACGGTAACTTTGCGGAGGATGAAAGCGTTCTGATCGTTTGCGCATGCACGCAAGTTTAAGCGGCCTATCAAGCCGCCATGCGCGCCCAATTCTGATTCCGTATGCGCGCTTTGATCCTCGATAGTAGTCATCAAACTGCCGGCGACTGAGCGCGCAAGCGCGACGCACTTTGTCCCAAAGTTCATCAGGCGTCGCCGATTGGACCTCGGTCACGACGAATGCACCTGTCAATTCGCATTGCGGGGACGAGGTATACACGAGCACAAGGTCACCAGCCTCTACGGACGGCCGCAACCGCCGGAGTTCCACGCGTTTTTTGCCGGAAAAAATCTTTTCGGAAAATTCCGGTCGGATGGAAAGCAACAAAACTTTGTTCATGAGGCGATCACTGCTTGACCGAGGCCAAGAAGGTAGATCTGCCGGAAAATGCCTTCGTCAATCCGCACTGGCGATTCGAAATTCGCACGAACACCCAGCTGCTTAGCTTCGGCAAGTGTCACAGGCCTATTGAACACCTCAGTGTCCATGAAGCGCAGCGCCATAATCTCGGTGTCTAGCGATCGGTCGGCCGTTTCGTAAACGTTTTCCCAACGATACACGCCGAGCCGCTGATAGCGTCGGTATAGCTCCTTCGGCCGCCCGATGTCGATCTCGACTAGGCGAGAACATGCGCGAATCGCCATAGTGCCTTCAAAATCGCCGTCTTTGGTCACATACCAAAGCAACCGTGCTGGAGCCCGTAATCCACAGCGGTTGGCAGAGCGGTAGTAAATGTGTTCGCGATTAAGGGCCAGGAACGGCTCGGCTCCAAACAACTCCTGTCGAGCCATCGCCTCGTCGAAGAAGTGTTGTGCCCATTTAGGGTGAATCGCCACGCCGAATGTGGGAATGCCGGATTCAAATATCTTCACGGGCCAGAATATCCGCTCCAACTCGGATCCGAGCTTCGTCGGTTCACCACGTAGGCGGTCGATTTCCGTTTTGAAGACTGCTGCTTCCGCGGCGTTGGCTCCGTCCAGCCGAGAGATTCTTGGCAAGACTTCATCAAGCGTGCCATGAGCACGAAGCGTGCAACGCGCGTGGTGCCCGCGGATGCGGATGAAGCAAAGCTCGGTAAGCGCGGACTCAATTTCTGGTGTCACAAAAGAGTCGGTGACCCGAACCCAGCCTAGAGTCGCTTCGACTGCGACCTGGACAGAGCGTAACACTAAGTGCCGATCTAGCGTTCGAGACAAACCTCCCGGAAGAACCCGAATAACCGGAACCTCCAAGACACCGGGTTCAGTTCGTGAGAATGCAAGCAGAGCGAGAACTTCACCAGCGTCTGTAATCACAAAAACATCAGCCCGGTCAGGGTATGCGATGAGCGAGCGCAGCTTCCTTCGAAAATCGCCCGGGGTTTCTCCGCGATGAGTAGCGCAGAGGCGTTCAGGTAACCGATCGATTTCTTCGGCCTTGCAACGCCGGCAATCAATCCGCGAGCCAGCCAGTTTTGCCGGCTGATATGCGGCGATGCGCCGGATTTCGTCAATCCGACCTACTAGTTCCGCGGGCAATAGTATCTCCAGTCCAAGCCGCTGGTGAACCTCGTCAGCGTATCGAAGCAGTTCGTCATCTCGCGTGAGGAAAACATCCGCTCCGGCGGCAGCCGCTTTGATTAGGTGGGACCGGTCGGATTTCTCCCGCTCTGAATTTCCCAGTCCCATGATCGCAGCGATTTCGCGCTGCGTTACAGTCCGCTTCTCGTCGGATGAGCTCAGGATGCGAAATTGAGAGCATCGCTGGCGGCAGCGGGTGCGCTCGTGGTCGTCGTCGTGGCGTTGGATCTCATGGTAGATTTCGTCCGCTATGCAGAGATCAATTTCCGATTGCAGCCAATCAGCCACGAGAGCTCGCGATTCGTCCCCTTGGTCGCGTTCAGAAATTAGATCGAAGAAGATATTTGCGTCGATGGCAGCCACGATTCGTGAGGCTTCTGTGACAGTTGCGGCGAACGAAAACAGATCCGGCAGCCCGTGATCGAGCCACCAGTATGTTAGCATCCTCCCATCTTTACTGCGGCCCGCTCGCTCATGGACGGCGTAAAAGCCTAATCTTGGCCAAAGGGTGTTTGCTGGAAAATCGACGCGGCAACTCAGCCCAATCCCTCGTAGGTTCTTTGCCTGGGTGATCTTCTTTAGCTCGTTGACGAGCGAACGCGCAACGCCGGCGCCGCGCGCACGTTCCGCTGTACAAAGATGAACAATGACAGCACGGTCATCGGAAATGCGATAGATTAGGTACGCAAGAAGACCGTCGGGCGCCATCGCGGCGAGAATCTGGCCACGCCGCGCATAGTCAGTGAACGCCCCATCGGGAAAGAATCCCAAGAATCGACTGTGTTGTCGCCACAGCGCCTTGACCCCGGCCATGCATAGCGGCGGATCGGTCGGCACTGGAACGATTTCGATCGCTGGCATCGGTTAATGAGGCCGTACAGACACTATGGTACGTGTGCTAGTTGAAAATACAAAAAGGTTACCGCTTACAAGGGGATTGCTCCGGGGACGGGTGGGCGGTGGAATCGCGGGCATACCCCGTATGAAAACGATCCGAGTGTGGACTGTGGTGGCGCTGCTCGCGGTGATCGGATGCGGCGTGCGGGCGGAAACAACGCAACGGTTGTGGGACGGAAAATCCTTCGCCGGCTGGCACACGATCGGACGCGGATCTTGGACCATCGTCGACGGCGCGATACGCGGTATCCACCCGGCCGATGAGCCGGAATTCAGTCACTTGGTAACGGACCGCAGTTATCGCGACTTCACCGTGCGGCTGAAGTTCAAGGCGGTGAAGGGCAACAGCGGATTCTATTTTCGGATCGCCGAGCAGGGCTTCAGCGGCGTCACCGGATTCCAGGCGGAGATCGACGCGAAGGTCGACGTCGGCGGACTCTATGAAACCAACGGCCGCGCCTGGGTAGTCCAGCCGACACCGGAGCAGGTCGCGTCCTGGTTCAAGCCGGGCGAGTGGAACGAGATGACCGTCACCGCGAAAGGTGGCGACGTCGTCGTGCACGTGAACGGCTACAAATCCGCGGAGCTGCGCAACGATCCGGGCCGAGCAGAAGGCAAACTGGCGCTGCAGGTCCACGGCGGCCAGGACGTCGAGGTGTGGTTCAAGGATCTGGAAATCGTCACCCCTGAACGAGAGGGCCGCACTGGAGACCGCCGCACTATCGGGACTTGAACTTCGCGGTGCCGTCGATCACGCGTGCGCAACAGCACGCGGCCTGAGGCCGCGGCCACGTTGCGAGCCAATGAAAACCGCCGTATAGTTTGCTCATGGCCCCTTACTTGTACCGAGCCGTGCGTGTTCTTACCGCCAGCTGTTGCATCGCAACGTCTTCGGTCTGCACGGAGGCCGCCGTCGTGACCGGCGACGGGTTGGAGATCGCGTCCGGTGTCCATCATCCCAACGGCAACATCTACGACCAGGTGCTGCTGACCGGCCCATCCGTGACCGTCGATCCGGATCCCGGCGAAGTGGCCCGCGTTTCATTCGTCGATCTCAACGATGACATCGTGCAGGTGGAGTTCTCAGGCGCCGGTCTGATCACCGTCTCGCTGGACCCCGACGGACGAAGTGGTCCGGCTTTGGCCGGCAAATATAACCAGCCGGACGTTCAGTACATGAAAGGCCACGCCTCCGTGACGATCGCGGGCTCGAACGCGACGACGAATGTCACCATCTTTTCAGTGGGCACCCTTACTGCGCAGAACCAGGCGATTTTCCGCGCGGGCGAGATGTACGACGGCATCGCCGATCTCGCGCGCCTGACCATCGTGGCTGATCCCGCTTCAGCGTCCGGATCGACGTTCGGTGCCATTCGGACCGGCAACGTGCAGTTCTGGCACCACGTCGGTAATGTCGGCATACTAGCTGCGAACGTGCAGGTGCAAGGGCCAGTCGTTCTGTGTGACTTGTGGACCCTCGAAACGGCAAATCCCGTCCTGACGTTTGGCACCGTTTCGCAATTTCCGGCACTGCTCGTGGCGGGAGGCGACCTGAGTCAGCCCGGCGGAAAACGGATTCTGGTCGCTTCCAACCTGACCGTTTCGATGGTGGCCGGCGTCACGTCGCACAACGTTTTGCTCCCGGCTCAGCCGCTGCGAGGCGTCCTGGAGCCGCCCGGACCGATCTCGTTCTAAAACTTCGTCCGGAAGGCTGCTGAAAGCTTGGTGCGGGGCTGGCGGAGCGCTCGGACCATCTGCGACTTTTCGGCGGTTTGACTTGAAGGAAGGGCGACAGTGAGCGGCGGAGGCGGTAACGGTGAACGGTGGGCGGCGGACGGTGAACAGTGAACGGGATAGCCCGTCGTCGCGTCGGCCGCTGAGGTGACGGTCACCGGTGGATCGGGATCGGGTCCGCCCTCGTTCCCGATGCGCGTGATTTCACCCGTTCGACCGAGCCATCGCGAATCTGAATTTCGGCGATCTTCCGCAGTCGTCGCTAGCCGGGGCGCTTGGAGCGGCAAGCTTCCACAAGAAGTTCAGCGGAAGATCCGCTGCGCGAAGTGATACAGGTTGCTGCCCCAGGTGTCGCCGTTGTGGGGATGATCGTCGACGTTCCAGAGGTGCGGCACGTCGTGCTCCTTCAGGTAACGGTGCGTGCGCTGCGAGAAGTTGATCAGCCCGTCCTTGTTGCCGCAGGAGATGTAGAGGAGCTTGAGCTGCGCGCGGGCCGCCGCGAGATCGGGCACGAGTTGCTCGGGCGGCTTGGTGTTCGGCGCGGCGGAGAACGCGCCGATCCACGCGAACGTGTCGAGATGACCGAGTCCGAAGTTCAGCGTCTGCCCGCCGCCCATCGAGAGCCCGGCGAGCGCGCGGTGTTCGCGATCGGTGGCGGTGGAATATTTCGCTTGGATCGCCGGGATCAGGTGATCGAGCAGATCGCGCTCGAACTTTGCGAAGCCCGCGGCCTTCTCCGGCTGGAAAGGATTGTCGCCCGGCGTGTCGTCGGCCAGCGCGCGGCCGTTGGGGAAGACGACGATCATCGGCACCGCCTTGCCGGCGGCGATGAGGTTGTCGACGATCGCGTGAGCTTTCACGTAGCCGGTCCACTCGTGCTCGTTGCCGCCGATGCCGTGCAGCAGGTAGAGCACGGGATATTTTTGGTCGGCCGAATAGCCGGGCGGCAGATAAACCTGCGCGTTCCGACGCGTGCCGGTTACCGCTGAGTCATACTGGAACGGCTCGAGCCGGCCGCGGAGCGCGTCGTTGGGCAGCGCGCGATAATCCGCCGGCGGTTCGGGGAAGAGGCGGACGTCGTCGTCGGCGAGCACGATCGGTCGCGCGAAGTTGGCGCGGGCGCGCTCGGGCGAAACGTCTTCGGGCTTTTCCTGGGCCGACGCGATGATCGCGGCGGCGAGCACTCCGAGCGAGGCGAGATAAAGGGGAACGGACTTCATGGGAGAAGCGCGAACTGATTGAGGATTACGGAAAGGAGTTACGGCGGTCAGCTAGGTCGCGTTCTGCTGGCCAGCAGAACGCTCCGCGCCGCGAGCACCTCTGGTCGGCGCGGCGGTCCCGCGGCTGCGGGACCGCCCTACCTCGGGGTCACGTCTTCGGGTAGGTTTCAGTGGGTCAAGGTTTGTTCGCCGGAGCCGCCGGTTTGTTCTGATCGCTCACCGCCTCTTCGATGAGCGTGGCGACGCCACGCGGATCTTCCTGCTGGGCGACATGGCCGCCGGGGAAGGTCCGGATCGTCCAGCCGCGGGCGACGGCGCGCTGCCAGCTCTTGTCCGTCTTCGCGCGCTCCTCGGCCGACTTGTCCTTCGGGATGAAGGCGACGTAGGTGACCGGCAGCGTGAGCGCGGCGGGGTTCTTGTAGGAGACCGGCTGGTTGAAGCACTTGATCGACTGCTTCACGTTGTGGGGCGGCTGGGCGTCGGGCTTCACCCACGGCACCTGCATGAACCCGTCGGAAAACCGCGAAGGATCCCGCGGGCCGTTGCCGCCGAAGAGATCCCACAGCGTCATTCCGTCATCGGGCACGGCGGCGTCGAGGAACACGACATGGCGGATGCGATCGGGCACGCGGTCCATGACGCCGGTGATGACCATGCCGCCGTAACTGTGACCGGTGAGCACGACGTCGTGCAGGTCCTCGAAGAGGATCGTGTTCACCACGTCGTTGATGTGGGTCTGCAGGTCGACGTCCGGGCTGTTGAGGTGCATCCGCTCACCGAGACCGGTGAGCGTGACGCGGTAGACGGTGTGGCCGTCATCGGTGAGGAACTGGCCGGTGCGCTTCCATTCCCAGCCGCCAGCGGTGGCGCCGTGGACGACGACGAACGTTTGCTTGCCGGCGGAGTTGGCGGCGCGGGCGGCGGCGGCGGCTAAGAGTGCGAGCGCCACGAGGAGGAGAGGGCGGAGGAGGTTTTTCATGGGTGGGTGAGTGGTTGAAAGACGTTTGGACAGGTGGCGTCAGCGGTTATGCAGCTCCAACAATTGTTCCAGTGGTAGGGTCATTCCGCTGCCTGCGGGAAGGTCGTTTGAGGTTGGCGGCGCTCACGGAGTGAGCGCCCTGCCTTTGCTGATACGGAGGTGAAAGGTAGGGCCCGACCGTCGGGCGGGCCGAAGCAACCGGAGACGTTTCATAGGCATGGCGACCGTTGGCGCTGCAGCGTGGCGTGGGGGCGGACAGGTAGGGGGGCAGTAGAAAGAAGCGGCGCAGGGCGGTGCCGCCATAGTCGAGATGCGATGCTCGATGGCGCCGGGGCGCGAGGAAACACAGCCGTCACTTGACGGTTAGGCGCGTGCCTCTCCCCGCGACGCTCAGCGGGCGGTTGCGGATAAACCTCCGGCGTCGCGGGCGTCCGTCGCCCGCCGCGTCGCGCGGCGGGCGGACAGAGCGTGCGGAGATTGCGCGGGTGCGCGAACGCTGATCAAAGCGCCCGCAGGTAGGCGACCAGATCGGACTTTTCCGGATCGTTGAGCCGCAGCTCGAGCACGAGATTGAAGAACTCCACCGTGTCTTCGAGGGTCAGGCAGCGACCATCGTGGAGATAGGGCGGGCTCTCCTTGATGCCGCGGAGCGTGAACGTCTTGATCGGCCCGTCGCCCGGTTCGTTGAGGAACCGCTCGAGCTGCAGATCATGCATCTGGTGATCCATGAACGTCGGGCCTGAGTGACACGAGGCACACTGCGCCTTGCCGTGAAACACCGCCTCGCCGCGGAGTTCCTTCTCGGTGGCCTTGGCCTTGATCAGCCGGCCAATCGGGTCGAGCTTCGGCGCGGGCGGGAAGTCCAGCATATTCTGCATCTGCGCCATGTGGCTCACTTCGATCCGATCGAGAATGTTCACACCCTTTTTGATCGCGCGGATTGGATCCCCGTTGAAATAGGCGGTCCGCTGTTCGAACTCGGTAAAATCCTCGACCGAGCGCAGGCTGCGCTTCGAGCCGTGGATCTGCTGGTTGAACACCCCGCGCAGGCTGGTGGTGTCCAGCCGGAACCGCCGCTGTTGCGGGCGGATGTCAGGGCTGAGGTGAAACTGGGCGGTGGTATGCCCATTCACGTGGCAGTCGAAACAGGCCACGCCGAGGCTCGGGTTGAGCGTCTTGCGATCGTCCGTGAGATTGAACTCCTCCTGCGGGAAAGGCGTCAGCAGCAGCCGCAGCCCGTCGAGCTGCACCGGCGTCAGCAGATCCTTGAAGAGGCGATGGAAATTGCGGAGCGAAACGACCTCGCCGCGCGAGACGTCGCCGAGCTCGGGCCGGTTTTGAAGAAAAATCGCCGGCGGAAACTCCGGCAGGAACGCATCCGGCAGGTCGAAATCGACGTCGAAGCGCTGCAGCCGCGGAAACATCGCGATCTGCATCGCCGGGAACACCTGGCCGCCGGTGGCGTGCTTGGGGTGGGGCAGCGCCGGATACGGGAACAGGCCGTCGCGCTTGATCTGTTCCGGCGGCATCGCGGCCAAACGGTTCCAATCGAGCCCGCGCTGCAGCCGGGCGGTGGGGCCGACCGCGAGCGGCTTGCCGCGCGACATCTTCGCCTCCGGATCCAGCCGCGGAGTGAGGTTGTAACGGCTTTCGAGTAACCGCTGCTGCGCCGCCATGACGCCGGATTTCGCCGCGATGTCGGCCTGCACGATCTCCTGCGGATTTTGCATGGGTTCGCGCGAGTTCAGTGGATCGCGGGCGAAATCGAAGCCGCGCATCTCGCCCTTGTCCGGCTGCTCGGCGAACGCGGTGGAGGAAGGCGGGGCTTTCGCGGGGGCGAAGGCGTCGGAGCGGTCGTGTTCGTTGACCTGTTGTTCGGGCCGCGTCCGCGGCACGGCGCGCGGGGTTTGTGCTTCCTCGGCAGGGTCGGGCAACACAGCCGGCGTAGCCACGGCCGCGGGTTGATCCGGCCGGGTCGGAATGGTCGCGGCGAGCGAGGACAAGGAAAGCAGCACCCCCAAGCCAGAGGGCGCGGCGCAGCTGACGAAAAGCAGGCGTCGGGTATTCATGGCACGAAACTGCACGATACCGAGCCGTGCGGGCGCGGACCATAAGGCGGGATCCCGCGCGCGGTTAACGAGAACGTGGCGGCACGCGCACCGGTGTGCCGCTGATGCCGGCGCGCACGGCGGCTACGGCTGGTTGCGTTCGTGCGCGAACACGACGAACCCGGCAAACGGAAGAACTGCCGAGAATCGGCCGCCGCCGGTCCAGATTGAGCCGCCGCCGTTGCCGACATCGGCGCCGCCGTAGTGGCGCGAGTCGCTGTTGAAGATTTCGCGCCAGGTGCCGGGTTCGATGTGCGGGTGCTCGATCGTGTAGCCACGGTCGAACGCGGCGTCGTTGAGACTCGCGACGATGAGGAACGATTGCGCGTCGTCCCAGCGCTTCCACGCGAGCACGCGGTTGGCGTTGTGCACGTGCAGCACGTCGATGTTCCGGCTGCGCAGCGCGGAGTGATCGCGCCGCAGCCGGTTGAGGTCGGCGAAGAACCGGACGAGGGCGGCGCCGGTGCCGCTCCGCAGCGTCGCGAGATCCTCGCGCTCGGCGAGCACGGCGTTGTATTTGAACCGCTGCACGGCGCCGCATTCCTGGCCGAACAGCAGCATCGGCGTGCCGGCCGAGAGCACGGTGACGCCCCATTCGTAGCGGCAACGCGCCTCGGCGTAGGCGCGCGTCGGGCCGATGAGCGACGCTTCGTTCGAAGCCACGACCAGCGAGCGATGCGACGTGTGCTGCTTGTCGGCGTCGGTCGCGGTCGGGTCGAAAAACGGGCCCTTGCTGTTGCCGGCCTCATCGTGCGACTCGGCGTAGACGACCGCCTGCAACCGCGAGGCGGCGAGCGCGCCCGCAAAATAGTCGAGCTGCGCGGGCGCGCCGGCGCCGAGCAACGCGGCGTGATAGATCAGTTTCGCGTAATCGGCGCCCTTGTCCGTGTCGCCGGCGAGATGGTGGCAGAAGTCCGCATACCAGCGCGCGTCGAAGCCCATGCCATCCTCGTCCACGGGCCGCGTGACCTGGTCCCAGGTCGAATGATCCTCGGCGATCAGGATCGCGTCGGGGTTGAACATCCGCACGGTACGCCCGAGTTCGCGCAGCAGCTTCGCGCCGAACGCATTCGCGGCGCCGACCGGGCGGCCGTCGGCGTGCAGGACGTTGTAGGCGTGGATCGAGGTGGTCTGGTCCAGCCGCAGTCCGTCCACGTGAAATTCGCGCACCAGTGCGACCGCGCTGCTGATGAACAGCTTTCGCACCATCTCCTCGGAGTAGCGCGGCGCGAACGCGGTCGAGAGGTTGTCGACGTAGCCGCCTTCCGGGAACGGAGTGCCGTCAGGCCGCTGATAGTCCGTGGCCCGGCCCTCATACCAGTAGTAAATGTCGTTCTCCGGCGCGCTCGAATCGTAGTGGTATTCCGCGCGCTCGGCTTCGTGGGCGAAGTGGTTGTAAACCATGTCGACGATCACCGCGAGCCCGCGGCGATGGCACTCCTTGATGAAGTGCTTGTATTGGTCGCGGCCGCCTTCGCTGTATTCGATCGCGAAGAAATGCGACGTGGCATAGCCCCAGTTCTCCGCGGCACCACCGAACTCACACATCGGCAGCAGCTCCACGGCAGTGACGTTCAGGGCCGAGAGGTGATCGAGCAGCTCCATGGCATCCTGCAGCGTGCCGGGTCCCGCATGGCCGAAGCCAAGCGCGCCCACGTGAAGCTCGTAGATGATCAGGTCCTCGACCCGCGTCGGCACCTTGCGTCCGGTAAATTCGTCGGCCCAGAACTCGTCCGCGGGAATCGTGACGCGCTCGGGCCAGACCTGGTCCTGCTCGACGAAATCACGCGTCACTTCGTCAAGGTCCACCACCGTCGTGCAGCTCACGCCGCCGTCGAGCGTCGAGATCGGCCCGAGCCACGGCTGCCCGGGCGTGGCTTTGGCCGGGTTGGTGCGGCCGTAACCGAGCTGGCAGCGTGAATACAAGTCGGTGCGATAGGCGACGCGTCCGTCCTCCTGCTCGATGCGAAACAAATAGGCGCGATGGCGGAAATCGGCGAAGCGCGCGAGCGCGGGATCGTGAGGATCCGTTTCCCACACGCCGCCCGATCCGCGCTGCAACGCGAGCACCGGCAACGCGGGATCGATGCCGGTGCCATCGTCCGCGATGTAGCCGCCGCAGATTTTATCGATCGGCAGCGAGGCCCGCGTCGGCGTGCGCGTCGGATCATCCGTGCTCCAGACCGCGGCGAACACGACGTCGACGCGGCGGGCGTTCGGCGCCCAGACCGCGAAGCGCGCGGCCGCGTGCGCGCCGCCGTGCCGCTTGTGAGAGCCGAGCCGGCGGCAGTGCGCCAGGTAGTAGTCCTCGCTGCCGGGCGCGGCGGTGAGCGTGAAGGTCCGATGTCGCTCGATCCGGTCGACGTCCGGCGTTTCGGTGGCGATCGCCCAGCGTTCACGACCCGCGGGATCGCGCAGCACGACGCCCCAGTGAAAAACGTGTCCCACTTCCGCGGCGTCGAACTCGACCGTGGCGCGAAAAGCGGTGCCGCCATCGTCCGCGACGAATCGCTCCATCGGCCGGCGCGTCCAGTCCGGCGAAGCGCGGCCGGCCGCATCCCAGTTGCCGGTGAGCAGCGCGACGTGTCCGGGGAAAGCCTCGCCACCGACGCTGGTGTAATAGGTGAAGCGGACAGGAACAGTGGCCATGGTGACGCGAAGCGAGATGCCCCGCGGCGCGCGAGCTTAGCAGATGTACGGGCGCCGTCCATCAGGCGGCTCCGCGTATGACCCTACGCAATCCGCCGATGATAGCTTCAGCGCGCTGGTGCGCGCAGACCTCATTGTCATCCATTCCGAAATCCTTGAGTGGCGGCCTTCGTTCGGCCGAGAGACCGATCCATCTCATGGATCGCCCCGGGTCCTGCCATAAGACATTAATTCAACAGGTTTGTGTTTGCACGGAAGCCCGGGATTCGATGATAAGGCATTGGCTTCGGCTTTCGATGCTCACCCCACGGCAGGCTCCGGTAGGAAGGCTGGCGGTGTCAGGAGCACTGATACTGCTGTCTGCCGGGTGCATCACCTTCGAGGGAGAAAGCTCGGGCACCATGAAACGACGGCTACAGTCGTCATACGTGTACCGATCCGCCCAGATGTTTTACCCGCAGGGCGATGCCGGAACCCTGGGTGAATTGCCGGCGCTTGAGCCCCGCCAGTTCCGCGCGATCGAGGCGGATCTGCAACAGCGGCATGCGGCCGTGGTCGCGCTGCACGAGCTGCTGTACAAAGATCTCCAGAAAGTATTCCCGAACGTCCAGCAACGGGTGCGCACGAAACTGCGTTTTGACCGGGGCCCGCGGCTTATCGCGGAAACCGACGAGCAAGGTGTGATCACGGTGAACGTGAAGGTGGCCCAAGCACTATATCGCGCCGCGGTCACGGATACGCTTACGGCAGCCCCTCATGCCGAGTTGGCCAGTTTCGGCGGGTTCGTTCCATCCAAGCCGGCGGATCCTGTTCCGTTCGGGCCAGTCTCGCGTGAGGCCGAGCGGAAAGCGGTCGCGAAGCTGATGGCGACCGTGCAAAAGATCGATGAGATCGAAGGTCGCACGATGATCGGAGACCTGTTCGGCGGTCTGGATTCGCCGTGGTTCGAGATGGCGGATCTTTCGATGGAATCGCCCAAACTCGAGATGGCGTACGCCGGCACGGCGATGTTCCTGCTCGCCCACGAACGCGGCCATGCCGTGCTCCGGCATCACGATCATCTGCGCCAGTGGCTGAACGGCCGCTCCGAAGACATGCTGGATGACGTGGCACGGAACGAGTACCAGCAGGTGCGACGCGCACTGGAGCATGAGGCGGACTTTTACGCGACGCTGCTCCTGAGCACGTTTTATACGCACAGCGGCCTCTCGCTGATGGGGGCAGGCGACCTGAGAGGGTACGACACGTTCTTCCGCTACAGCTATGAATTTTCGGGCTTCACCCAGTCGGGCGCCGACTATCCCACGGTGGAAGAACGGCTCGCCGCCTGCCGCGAGCACGGCGACGCCGTCGTGGCGAAATTCCACGAGCAGATTTCGGCGGCACTGGATCAACAGATGGCCAAACTGGCCGAGGCGTTTGAAGCGGCGATGCAGCCCGCGTCGGCGCCGCGCTAATTTCCACTCAGTCCAACCCCATGAACACAAAAGTATGGCCCGCTCTGCTCGGGACCGGCCTCACGCTGTTGCTTGCCGGATGCCCGTCGACCGCGATCAAGCCCCCGCCCACCCCCGTGTCTGGCTTCCAGGCGTTTGATTCGCCGCGGGATTTCGACCCGCCAGGGAGAGTTTTCCGCGTGGACCAGTCCGGCGTGGTTTATGGCGTCGGCGATTTGGACGTGAAGCCGCGCAGTGGTTCAGAGGTCACGATGAAGTTCGAGTCGAAATCCAATTGGTCGCTGCGCACCGCCCTCGCCACGATGGGCGTGGCGGCGGAAAGTGTGCCGGCTCAACTTCAGGCGGAATTGGGCCGCTCGCGCGAAGTGATGCTCGGGTCGACCAAAGCGCGCCGCGAATACATCGACGACCAGGACAAGCCCGACGCCAAAGCGCAGGCATTGATCGATGAAGTAGGAATGAAGCCGGGGAACCGTTACTATGTGATCCGCGAGACGATTGCCACCGACGCCGTCGAATACCGCACGAAGAGCGCGTTCACCGCCAATGCGACGCTCAACGCTGAAATCAAAAAGCTCATCGAGACTAAGACCGGGCTGAATCTTGGCAGCAATTCGGAGGTTTCCCTGCCGCTGTCCTTCGACAAATCGATGCGGGTTTGGTACAAGACCGAACGGATCACCCCGAGGGCCGGCACGCTCGGCGCCGGCGCGACGAGACCTCAAGTTACGCTGACCGCAGCCACGCCGGAGGAGTTTCGCGTACCGGAACAGGTGAAGACCGACAGTTAGCCGGCTCCCAGAGCCGAAGACCGAACCCCGGACTAGGCTGGGCGATGGCCCACGGCCAAGACCAACCGGCAGTCGGATGATGCGCGGCTAGCCGGCCGCCGTCGGCTATTCGATCAGCTGGATCTCGAGCTGGCGCGGGCCGGCGGGAGATTGAAACTGGATCCGATCGCCGACGCTCGCGCCGAGCAGCGCCTGCGCGAGCGGCGACTGAAAACTGATACCGCCGGTGTAGAACTCCGTTTCATCGATGCCGACGATGCGATAGGTCGACGTGGTGCCGTCCTCTTCCTTTACGGTCACCTTGGCGCCGAACCTCACGATGCTGCGATCGGGCGCCGGCGAGGAGATGATTTCCGCCGTGGCGAGGATCTGCTGCAGCTCGCGCGCCCGCTCGTCGAGCTTGCGCAGTTCGCGCTTGGCGTCGAGATCGGCCGCCGCGCCGGCGAGCGCGGGGCGCTCCACGGTCCGCAGCCGGTTGAGCTCTTCGTGCAATCGCTCCGCGCCCGCTTCCGTCAGGTAACGCTTGGCTCCGGGCGCGAGCAAGACCGGCCGGACCACCGTCGGCTCCGGCTCCACATCGGATTCGCGCAGGAACGCTTTGCTCATGCCGGAACGGTACCCACTCCGGCCCGGTTTACAAACGCGGCGGACCAGCGGCGGCGGGTCGGCTTCGGCCTGACGGCGGGATCCGCCCGACGACGCTGTGCGCGACGAGCGAGCGAAGCGCGCTGGGCCCAACGCGCTCCATCGGCGACGTACAGGCGCGCCGCAGCTCCGGCTCTCAACTCTCATCCCTCAACTCTCAACTGACCTTCAGCTCTCGGCTCTGGCCTCTCAGCTCTCGGCTTTTGGCCTAGGACCCATTCCCCGCTCGCCACGAGCCGCGCCTCGTTTCCACACTCGGCCACCATGCGAAAGATCAGATGGGGCGTGCTCAGCACGGCGAAAATCGGGGTCGCCAAGGTGATTCCCGCGATGCAGCGGGCGCAGTTCGGGACCGTCGACGCGATCGCATCGCGCGACGCGGCGAAGGGCCGCACGGTCGCGTCACAACTCGGGATTGCACGCGTCCACGAATCCTACGAGGCGTTGCTCGCGGATGCGGAGATCGACGCCGTCTACATCCCGCTGCCGAACCATCTGCACGTGCCGTGGACCCGGCGCGCGCTGGAAGCCGGCAAACACGTGCTGTGCGAAAAGCCGATCGCCCTGACCGCCGCGGAGGCGATCGAACTCGTTGCCGCCGCGGCTCGGTTTCCGCGGCAGAAGGTGATGGAGGCGTTCATGTATCGCTTCCATCCGCAGTGGCAGAAAACGCGCGAGCTCGTGCTCGGCGGCGCGATCGGCGAACTGCGCACGGTCCATGCGCATTTCTCCTACTGGAACGTCGACCCGCAGAATATCCGCAACCGCGCCGACGTCGGTGGTGGTGCGATGATGGACATCGGCTGCTATTGCGTCTCGTTCGGGCGCTGGCTGTTCGAGGCCGAGCCGCAGCGCGTGCTCGGGCTCGTCGACCGCGATCCCGGTTTCGGCACGGACCGGCTCGCGTCGGGGGTGCTGGATTTTGGCCGCGGTACGACGACGTTCACCTGCTCGACGCAGCTCTCGCCGTATCAGCGCGCGACGATCCACGGCACGCAGGGGCGGATCGAAATCGAGATTCCGGTGAACGCGCCACCGGATCAGCCGACGCGGCTTTGGTTGCAGCGCGGCACCGCGATCGAGGAGGTGACGTTCGCGGCGTGCGACCAATACACGCTGCAGGCGGATGCCTTCGCGCGGGCGATTCTCGATGACACGCCGGTGCCGACTCCGCTGACCGACGCCGTGGGCAACATGCGTGTGATCGAAGCGGTGTTCGCCAGCGCGCGCGAGGCGACGTGGGTCGAACTGCGCTGAGTCTCGCGCGGGCCGTCAGCGGAGCGTTGGCAATCTTGAGACGCTCGTACACCCGCGTTCCGCGGCGCTTTTCTGGAATTTCCCTGGGCCAAGCCGATCCGCGATTGGACAATGCGACGAATGCGTCGTCGCCGGCGCAGCACGCTCACGCCGCTTCTTGACCCGCGGACGCCAGCGCGCTCAACTCCGGTCATGAACCCGGCCGCGCTTTTCAAGGTGCTTCTTTCGGCCTGCCTGTTGCTCGCCAGCGCGAGCGTCGCCTCGGCGGCCAAGGTTTTGGGAGAGACGACCGCGGCGACGCAGCAGGAGCTCGGCGACGGCGCTTACGCGTTCACGCGCAAGGCCAATTCCGTTTTCTTTCGTAACATCGATCGGCTGAAACGAGAGGCGCAGGCCGACGCTACCAACTTCGGGGCGCAACACGGCAAGCAGCTCAAGGTGCTCGCGGTCGACGTGGAAAAACCGCTGTATGGGACCGGATTTTGCGCCGTCACGCTCAAGGCGAAGCTGCTGGAGCCGGGCGATCCTGCGCTGCTGGCCAACGAGGCAAACAAAGCTGGCATCGTGAACCCGGCCCCCGCAATGAGCGCGCCGTCCGGGAGCGGGACCGACGCGTTGTATGCCGACTTGCTGAAGCTGGACGATCTGCGCAAACGCGGGATTCTGTCGGACGAGGAGTTCGAGGTGGAAAAGAAGAAAGTGCTCAGCCGTTCGAAGTAGCGAATGGGGCGCGCGGCGAAGCGTAGCCGCGCCGGTTACGGCGCGCACGATCTAGCTGATGGAGCGGCGGCGGCCATCACCGGCGAGGACGCGACGAGGGCGTCGCGTCTCCAGGAACTCCATGGTCGATGCATCGATCGGCAAGTGCGTCTAGAGACTGTCATACACTTTTGCAGAACCGTTTCTGAGGTAGGGCGGGCATTCCGCTGCCCGCCGGGAAGTCGTCTGATATTCGCGGCGCTCACGGAGTGAGCGCCCTACCTTGGGCTGCTCGATCAAAGTGCATGACAGCCTCTAGCTCAGTCCGGAAGATTCTCGACCGTGTGAACCACCGTGGCAAAGCGGTCGGCGAGTTCGGCGAGTGCGACCCGGTGCACGTCGGCTGCGGCGATCACGCCGCCATCGGTCGCCGGCAGATCGCGAGTCGCACAGGCATCGGCCACCACGGTCGCGTGATAGCCGTGATCTAGCGCGGACCGCGCCGTGGCGCTGACACACATGTGAGTCATGGCGCCGGCGAGGATCAGCTCCTTCCGTCCGAGCTGCGCGAGCGTATCGGCGAGCGTCGTGCCGGCGAAGGCGTTTGGCAGTCGTTTCTCGATCACGTGCTCACCGGCAAGCGGGGTGACTTCGGAGGCGAATTCCGCGCCGGGGGTGCCGGTCTCGAACAGGCCGCGGCCGCGCGGGCTGACCTGCCGGATGTGAATGATCGGCACGCCGGCGGCGCGGGCGCGCTCGAGCAATCGCGCGGTCTCGCGCAGAGCAGGCGCGATGCCGGCGAGCGGCAGTTTGCCGGCTGCCGTGTAATCGCGTTGGAGATCGATGAGGATCACCACGCTTTCGGCGAGACGACCGGGCGCGGCCCGCACGCCGGCGAGTTGGAGCAGGGTGGGCGGGGCGATTGGCGTGGCGGCGGCGGGGCCGGGCGGCACGAGCGTGGTGGCGAAGAGGGCGGAGAGGATCGGTTTCATCGCAGTGAAAGCGCTGAGAATACCGGTGTGGCGCGCGCCCGACCAATGCCGTGTTTTTCTGGTCGCATGCCTTTTGGTTATGCGGCGTGATCCGGGGATGGAACTCCGGCATCTGCGGTATTTCTGCGCCGTCGCGGAGACGCTGCATTTCTCGCGCGCGGCGGAGCGGCTGCATGTGACGCAACCGGCGTTGTCGCGCCAGATCCGCGATCTGGAGGCGGAGCTTGGGGTAACGTTGCTGCGGCGACACCACACCGCCACGGTGCTCACGCCGGCCGGCGAAGCTTTCCTCCGCCGGGCGCGCGAGATCCTCGCCGCGGCGGGAGAGGCGGTGAGCGAGGCGCGACAGGCGGGCCGGCAACTGCGGTTCGGCCACTACGGCACGCTGTGGACCGAATGTTTTGGACCGGCGTTGCGCAGATTCGCGAAACAGCATCCGGGCTGCGCGCTCCAGCCCATCGAGCTGATGCCGGTCGAACTCGTGGCGGCACTGCGACGGCAGGAGCTGGACATCGCGCTGATCGGAACAGTCACGCGGGCGCTGCAGCGCGAGTTTGCGACGCAGCCGCTCTGCACGCTCGAGATGCAGCTCGCGCTCGCCGCCGATCATCCCCTGGCGAAGCGACGCCTGCTGGCGCTCGCGGATCTGCGCGACGCGGATTGGATCGCGTGGGACGAGGCCGGTTTTCCCGGCCGCGCGGAACTGCTGCGCGACGCCGCCCGCGCGGCGGGATTCGCGCCAAGAATCGTCGGAACGGTCGACAGCGTCGCGTCGATGTTCGTGGCGGTCGCGACGAGTCGCGCGGTTGGCTGCGTGCTGCCGATGTCGAGAAAGCTGCCGCACTCGGGCGTGGTGTTCGCGCGGCTGCGGCCGCCGGGAATCCCCTTCACCATGCATGCCGCATGGGCGCGCGATTCACGGCAGGCGCCGCTACTCGCGGCGCTCGCCACGGCCCTGAGCAAGGTGAACTAGGTTGGAAGCGCGGCCGCCTCTGGCCACGGGACGCGACGAGGGCGTCGCGTCTCCATCATCGGATCGCTGCAGCGCGCGCGGCTCCGTGAGAAACGGTCGGGTGGCTTCAGCGTTGCGACGAACCGATCAGCGTGGAGCGCTTGAACCCGAGCGTGTGCAGGATCGTGCGGGCGATGGCCTCGCGGCTGCTGCGTGGCGACGTGCGCGTCAGCGTGGTGCCGATGCGCGGATGATAAAGCGCCTGTTGCCCGTCGACGGTGGTCCATGACACGACCCAGAATCGAGTTTCGCCATCCACAACGAGATATCGCTGCGTGTCGGTGGCCAGTCCGCGCGCCGCGATCTCGATCGCCGCGGCCGTCGCAGCTTCGGTGGCGGGCGGCTGATGGTTGCGCGAGGCGTTGGGCGAGGTGAGCGGATGTTCGTTGCGCCAGGCTTTCAGGCGGCGCGTGAACGCGGCCTGCGGATTCACGTCGGCAGGAAACACGCCGAGCGTGCCGTCGCGCAGATAGCGCTCCCGGCCGCGGCTCGCGAGCACGACGGAGTGTTTCGAGCCGTTCGGCAGCTTGAGCGTGAGCAGTTGAACCTCCCACGTTCGATCGAGCGCCTGCAGCCGGCGGGCGTAGCTGTCGGCCTGGACCGCGCAGCCCTCGAAGAGTTGGGCAGTTTCCCAGTCAGGCAGGATCGGGGGCGGATCGGCGGCGAGCCGAAGAGCGCTCAGAGGTAGAGCCAGCGCCAAGCTGACCAGGAACGCGCGGAACCAGTCCACGCCCCTTATATCGGCGCGATTCGCGAAAACGATAAATGCGGCCCGACGCGACGGTTTTACCCGGGCGGAGCGCCGTAGGCCCGGTCGGTGACGTGGCGCAATGGCCGCCACCTCAGCGAGGTGGCCTACAACGCGGAGGGAGCCGCAAACCCAGCGGTCGGGGTGGTCACGTCCCTGCGTCGCCTCAACCTGCGTTCTGCAGCACCTCCAGCATCGCGGCGTGCAGCCGGCCGTTGCTGGCGACGTAGCGGCCGCGATCCTGATGCTGCGGATTCGGATTGCCTTCGTAATCGGTCACCGTTCCGCCCGCTTCGCGGACGAGCAGCAGGCCCGCCATCACGTCGTAGGGCTTCAGATCTTTTTCCCAATAGCCGTCGAGCCGGCCGGCCGCGACGTAGCAGAGATCCAGCGCCGCGGAGCCGAGCCGGCGCTCGCCGCGGATTTTTAGCATAAACGCGGCCCACTGCTTCAGGTTGTTGTCGGGATTCGTGTGCTTGTCGTAGGGGAACCCGCTCGTGATCACCGCGTCGATCAGTTCGGCTGTCGCCGTGACGCGGAGAGGCCGGCCGTTGAGGAACGCGCCGCCGCCGCGCGTCGCGGTGAAGAGTTCGTTGCGCGTCGGGTCGTAAACGACGCCGAGCAGCGGCTGCCGGTCTGGCGTGGCGAGCGCGATGCTGGTACAGAAATGGGGAAACTTGCTCGCGAAATTCACGGTGCCATCGATCGGATCGACGAACCAGTGCCGCGGCGCCGCGGCCGCGGGCGCGCCTTGGCCACCGCCCTCCTCGCCGACGATGTGATCGCCGGGAAACCGGCGCACCAGTTCGCGCACGATGAAGGCCTCGGCTTCACGGTCGGCCGCGGTGACGATGTCGATCCGGCTGGTTTTGGTCTTGATCGGAATCGGTGCGGCGAAATGCCGCATGACAATCTCCCCCGCGCCGCGGGCGATCGCGGCGACTTCTTCCAGTAGGCGCGTTGGCTCCATGTCATCAGATTTACGGTTCCTTGCGGACGAGCCATCAAATACTCGGATGTGGGCCGCGCATTGCGCTCGCCCTCGCGACGCGCCATGCTTTGTTTGCGGCCCATGAGCCCAGAAATCGGCGGAACGGTGCTCCTGAAGGACGGTCGCGTCTGCGTCATTCGCAGCTTCGCGGACACGTGGCGTGGACCGACCTGGACGGCGACGGACAAGGCGGGCAAGGAGGTCTCGTTCGGCCCGTGGGATTACCGCGCGGTGTTGTCCGAAGGCGCAGCCGCGGCCGCACCCACGCGGACGCCGCAGCCGGCGGAGGTGGAGGGGCAGGCAGCGCTTTTCTGACAGCATGGCACGCATGCACCCGGCGCAGCGCTGATGTGCATGACTCGCGGACATGTAACTCTTGCTGGGTTGCGGTGTTTGTTCGCGACCGGGCCATCCGGCTTCGGTGGTTCGCATAACCAGCCTCTTTGCCGCTATGACTCGTCGCATTCTTTCGGTTTTCGGATTCTGCATTCTGGGTGCTGTCGCTTGGGCTGAGCCTGGTCCACGGGCGGTTGCTGACCTCGTCGGCGTCGCGCACCGGGAGTTTACGGATCCGGACCGGAGCAACTGGGCGGGCACCGGTGCACGGCCGGTGCGAGTGACCCTGTGGTACCCGAGCGCGGGTGGGGGAGCAGCCGAGCAGATCGGCAACGAGGGCGAGAGCGTCACCGTGCAGCGCGAGGGTCGGATTGCGGCATCGCCCGAGCGATATCCGCTGATCATGTTGTCGCACGGCTCGGGGAGCAACGCGGCGCAGGTTTTCTGGCTCGGGCACTTTCTCGCGCAACACGGCTTCCTCGTGGTGGCGCTGGATCACAACGGCACCGACGAGGAAGAACTTGGCCGCAAGGCCCCTACGCTAACCGATTTCTTCGGTTGGGAACGAGCGAAGGATGTGTCGGTCGCGCTGACGCGGCTGCTCGCGGATCCGGAATTTTCGCCGCGGATCGACCCAGCGCGGATTGGCGCGGCGGGATTTTCGCTCGGAGCGACCACGGCACTCTGGACCGCGGGGGCGCGGCTCGACCTTGAGACACTGCGGCGCCATTCACCACCCCCGCCGCCGATGATCGCGCCGGCGATCGAAGGCCTGATCGCGTTCTCCCAAACCGATCACGTCGCGCAGGCGTCGGTCGCGCGCGCGAACAACTCATATCGCGATCCCCGAATCCAATCCGTGTTTGCGCTGGCGCCACCGATGGGGGCGGGGTTCACACCGGAGGGGCTGCGGGACGTGAACGTCCCGGTGCTGATCGTGGTGGGCGACGCGGACCTGATCGCGCCGGCGGACGGCAACGCGAGACACTTTGCCGCGCACCTGCCGCACGCGCGGCTGGTGGTTGTTCCGGGCGAGCGCGGACACTATCTGCGGCCGATCGCCGCGGAGCAGCGTCGTGCCGAGCTGCGTGAAGTCGCCGAACTGGCGCGGACGTTTTTCGAAGAGCAGCGGCCGCGTTCCCGCTGAGCGTGCGTGCCGAAGCTGTCGCCGCTCCGCCCTCGATCTCGCACAGACGCGAGACGCTTCGCCGTGGTGGAGGAACAGTGGCCCGCCGGGCCGTCCGAGATGAAACTATCTGGTGGCGATTCGCAGGATCGTCAGCGAGTTGGCCGGCGCGTCGTAGCTGAATCCTGGCGACAGCGGCAGGGTGTCCGTGTGCGGCACGACGGCGGGCGGAGCGTCATCGGTGTTGGCTGTGTCGGCGGGCGCGCCGCCGAAGACCGTCCGCTCCGCGGTCGCGGGCAACTTTCGCGCGCCGTCCAGCCGAACCGCCAAGGGCTGCGGGGTATCGTCGCCGTTGACGATCTTGACGATGAGATCACCCGTTCGACCGTCGCGCACCGCGGAGACGGCGAGCTTCGCTCCGTTGGAACGGGCGAGGGTCGTCGGCACCGCGGCGTCACCAGCGAAGCGACCGAAGAGGCTCTGCACGGTGTGGTTGAGGCTCGGGAAAACATTCGTCGCATCGAAGTAGATCATGTCGGGTGTCCATTGCGTGTGGCCGCGGCGCGAAAGCAGCGGCGCATACGAAGCCAGCATCACGACGTCGCCGTTCCGCTCGAGACTCGTGAGGTAAGCGGCTTCGGCGAGGGCGGAGCGCAGCGTGTTGCGGCGACCCTCGTCGTGCGCAGCGTATTCGCCGACGTAAACTTTGGGGCCGCGGCGGTCGTAGCTGTCGTAGCGCGCGAGGTTGTCCCAAAACCATTGCGGTGGTCGATAGTAGTGCTCGTCCACCATGGGGAGCTTCAGGTCGCGCGCGAAGGCCCAGCCGAGATCGAAGTCTTCGCCGTCGGGAAACGGTCCGGAGGTGCCGATCACGACGATCTCCGGATGCCTTTCCTTCAGCACGTCGTAAATCATTTGGAAGCGCTCCTTGAAGATCGGCGTGATCGCGTCCTCGTTGCCCACGCCCAGGTATTTCAACCCGAAGGGGGCAGGATGTCCGCCGGCGGCGCGCTTCGCGCCCCATGGCGACGTCGCGGGGCCGTTGGCCCACTCGACGAGGTCGAGCACGTCCTGGATGTAGCCGGGCATTTCTTCCAGAGGGAGGCCCTCCTGGCCGCGATTGGGCGAGTCGCCCGCGTGCTGGCAGCACACGCCGGCTGTCACCACGGGTACGGGGATCGCACCGAGATCCTCGCAAAACTGGAAGTATTCCAAATATCCGAGTCCAAGGGTCTGGTGATAACCCCAGGAGTTGCGCTGGGCGCGACGTTGCTCGATCGGGCCGATACTGTCCTTCCAATCGTAGTAGTGCCGAATGCCGGGCCCGTGCACGAGGCAGCCGCCGGGAAAGCGCACGAAGCGCGGCTTCAGGTCGGCGATCGTCTGCGCCAGATCGCGACGCAGACCGTTCGGGCGACCCTTGAAGGTGTCGCGCGGAAACAGCGAGACCACGTCGAGCGCGAGTGCGCCCTGCTCATGCGCGAGCAGGACGAACCGGGCGTCCGGCACGGATTGAGTCGGAGTCAACGTGACGGCGTGCCGGGTCCACGTGCGGCCGGACACTTCCACCCGGGCTTCGGCGAGCACGCGGCCATCGCTGGTCTCGAGCCGGAGGGTAACGGGCATGGGCTTGCGCTGCTCCTCATCGGTGCCGCGCCATTTGCGTCCCATGAAGGCTTGGTAGGCCCAGAACGAGGCCTCGTAAGCCTGGCCGGCCACGAGCGGAATTCGGTCGAAACCCTGGTTACTGATCCCCACGCCGCTGCCAGGCTCGAGCACCGTGAGGAGCAGGTAGTGCGGATTGTTGACGTGGACCGGCCGCGCATCGCCGAGCCCGAGCTGGCCGTCACCGTCGCCGGTCTTGACCAGGTCCCAGAAGGAAAAGGGGCCCCAGTTCGCCTGCTCGGTGGCGCTGTATTCGAACGAGCGATTCTGGAGCAGCTCGGCGTAGAGCCCGCCATCGGCTGCGTAGTTGAGGTCTTCGAAAAAGATCCCGAACAGCTCCCGGCTGATCGGCTTGGAGGGCGCATCGAGCGCGACCGTGAGGGTTCGGGGCTCGACGGCGAAGGCCGGGATGGTCAGGAGCGCCAGCAGCAGGCTGAGGGGGATGCGTCTCATGGGGCGAAACCGTGAACGCCGCTCGGGCGTTTACGAGGGAGGATGTGGTTGATCGTAACGTTCTGTGCCGGCCGCGACGCGGTGTTGAGCCCAGCCGAATCGGCGCCCGCCGCCTCCGTTCCATCGTAGTGATGCTCGTGGGAGCAAAGCCTATCGCGCGTCGCCCGCGCTCTGACTCAGGCGGGCAGGAGGGGGCCATCGATCCAAGCGTCGATTTCGTGGACGCGGTGGAAATGGGGATCGAACTCGAGAATCGGGGCGAGCTGCCAGCGTCGACTCCGATCCGGTGGACGCAGCCCGTCCATTCCAGGAACCAGTTCGCGTTTCAATTCTTCGCCGTCTGCTGAGACGGCCAGCCGGGCGAGGTCGCCGAGCAGCACACGCACACTGGATCGCGCGGCCAGCCGCAGCTGGCTCAACCCGGCGGCCGGCGGAAAATGCCGGCGGGGGCGGGCGCAGATCGGGTTGAGATCACGTTTCCGACGGCGTTGCGCGCTCGGCGCGGGCGATCATGGCGTCGAGCCAGACGCGGCGGATGATCGCGCTGCCGGGGTAGATGAACCGCCAGTAGCAGGCGAAGGCCCGTCGTGTCTCCGGATCGTCGGCGAGGATCCGCGTCTCGGTCGTGACGCGGACGAGCCCGTCGTCCTCCTGCGCAACCCGCACATCGAAGACGACCCGAACCTTGCCGGGACCCGTGAATCCGGCGAACTCCGCCGGCGAACAACGCACCGGGTGCGGCAATCCGGAAGCCTTGGTGCCCAGAGGGAGCGCGAAGACCGAATCACGTTCGCTCTCCTCGAGAACCATGAAACCTGTCTTCTGGTCCCTCACGTCGTTGATCCACGGTTTGGAATCGGCGGGAGGAACGGAGAGATGGCCACCGGCCATCCGCCGGATGGTCATCAGCAGCCGGGCCGTCGGCATGTCGGCCACGGAAACGTTTCGCGTGGCCTCGATCACACGGTCGATCGGAGCGCGGGTGCGCGCCTCGTGATACTCGGCGAAGTTATACTCGGGCAGGAAATCGTCGATGCGGTGCTTTTCCCGGGCGGAGCGGTGCAGCGAGGATGGCCACAGCGCGGCCGTGGTGGTGAGGGCGACGCCGACGAGCAGCAAGATCGCAGCGCGACCGCGCGTGGCGATCCCCAGCCAGCGCTGCGGCTTTAGCAACGACACGATGGCCACCAGAGCGACCACGAGACCGGCCCAGGTTGCATAGCTTGGCAGATCGAACGGCACCGATCGCCAGAGGACCCAGCCGCCGCCAATGACGGCCACGGCGAGCAGAGCGTATGCGGCTGCGCGGAGAGGACGAAGCCTGACGTTTTTCGCATTCATGAAGCGGAGAAAGATCCAAGACGATCCCCAGCGAAGTGGAACTCCGCCGGAACCAATTGCCACTATCGCAGGCCCGCCAACCGCTTCCGTCAACGACTTGTCCCCCGCGCCAAGCACAGGTGGACGCATGGGGCGCAAGCACAACGGCGGGCCGTCGAGCCGCGCGGGGCCAACGGATCTGGCCTGCGACATGACTCGCGGGAAAACGGTCAGTAGTCGACGATCACCACGGAGTAGGCGGTCAATTGCGGCAGCGTGACGGTGAGCTTGCCGTCGGCGTGGCTGTAGCTGAGCGCGCGGTCCTGCGACAGATCCGGCGAGGCTTCACGGACCGCGCGCGGTGGGCTTGCCAGCGGCAGCGTGATCGTGACGTTGCTGCGCGGTTTGAGCCCGCGGTCGTAATCGTGGTTCACCAAATGCACGAGCAGCCGGCGCGGTTCCGACTGCTGCCAGGTAGCGGTCATGATCTGCGCCTGCGCCACCACGATCTGCGACTCCGACGGCCACGCCGTGAGGTGGTGATACAGGTCGGCGTGCGCGCGGTAGAACGCCGCGTAGGTTTTGAAAAACGGCATCATGCCTTGCGCCGACGCCGTCGGTTCACCCGTCGTGGTTTTAAGGTGAAAGGCGAAAAAGATTCCGTTCGCGTAGGCTTCGGCAGCGTAGATTCGCCAAAAATCCTCGCGCTCGGACTGCGGCAGCGCGGTGTAGCGGTTGAGTGTCGCCGTGGGCCAGTCGAGGAACACCACCACGGGCGCACCGGGCGCGAGCAGCTCGGAGCGCGCGCGGAACCGCCGGAACACACTCTGCAGCGAGGCGCGACCATTCAGGTGGCCGTCGATCACGGGGACCCACTCGGCCTCGGTGCCGTTGTCGCCAAACCGGTTGCTGTTCCAGAGCCCGACGCTCTGGAAATCCACTTTCGGCAGTATCCCATTCGCCGTGACCAGCAGCGGCCGCTGATATTTCTCCCACGCGTAGGTTTTCAGGTTGCGGACCATCTCGCCGAAATATCGATAGGGCTCGGCGGTACTGACGAAGGTGCGTGCGCCGGGCTCGGGCTGGTCGTCGTAGGGATGACCCCACTCGGCGGCCAGCGGGTTCGCAGAGGTCAGCGGTGTGCGCGACCACCCGTGCTGCGCGAGATAGCGGCGGTAGTTGAAATTTCGCCGCAGATCGCCGGGTGGCAGATCGTGGCGCAGGAGATTGTCCGCCGTCATCTGGAACCGCGCCGCGAAGTCGGTGCCGCGCGGATATTTCGCGAGCAGGTAAGCGTTGAAGTCGGCGAGATGGTAGTCGTCGAAGCCTTCGTTGTTGTCGTAGGTCGCGCCATCGTAGCCGTGGTTGACCTCGTCGAAAAACAGCCCGTCGACTCCGCCGTCGATCTGGTGCCGGCAGAGGGCCTCGAGGTAGGCGCGATAGGCGGGATTCGCGAGGCTGGCGCGGTGCGCACCGGCTTCGACGTTGTCGTGCGGGACGAGATTCCCCTCGGCGTCGCGCGTGACAATCTGCTCGAATTCCTCCGCCGTGAACTCCTCGCGGAACACGACGGTCGCCGTCGTGCCGCCGAGCACGCGAATGCCGGCGGCGTGTGCGTCGGCGATGTAGGGGAAGGCGTATTCCGGTGGGTCGATGCCGTAGCGCTTCCAGCGCATCCAGGTCCGGAAGCTGATGTCCGGCCGCAGCTCGAGCAGCTGCGGGTCGGTCTCGTTGTGAACCGACTGGCTCATGGCGTAGATCGTGATGTCGTCCATCGACAGCGGCGTCATCGGTTGCGGGGCGAAATCCCACGCGGCCGTCGCGATCAGCCCGGTGACATCGAGTCCGTGGCGCTCGAGCCGGCTGCGGTTGGGTTGCTGCGACAGCAGCGCGCCGTGCGAATTGCTTCCAGCGGTGAACTGCAGTCGGTCCACGCCGCTTACCGCCACCGCGCGGCCGTTGTCCTGCGCGAGATTGCCGCCGGTGATCCGCACGTCGCTCGCGCCGCCGAGTTGGAGCACGGGGGCGGCTGAGTCGAACGCGGTGATGTCGTGCACGTAAACCGGTCCGTCGAACTGCACGCCCGGCGCGTAGATTCCCGTGAGTCCCTTCGCCGCGCGGAAACCTGCGTTTCCTGCGCGTAGCCCGCCGAAGCGACCGTTCGCACTCGCGATCGTGACGTAGGCGAGGTCCGCGAATCCATCATAGTTCACGTCGTCGCGGAACAGCGATTGGTCGACCGCCGTGGCGCGGCCCACGCTGAACACCGACAGATGCGTGGTCTCGTTGGCGCCCGTGACCACGATAGCCGCGTGGCCCTTCACGTAGTCGATCGCCTGGTTGTATTTTGTCGGACGTGCCGGCGCCGAAGCGCTGTCGAGCGTCAGTGACAGCGTGCCCGCGCCGGAGAATTCCACCTGCACGATGTCGTCATCGGTGTCGATGTACGAAGTGCGGACGATCTGTCCGGGATCGGCGGTGACGCTTGCGGCCGCTCCTGTGAGCAGCATCTGGTCATAGATGTTGCCGTTGGGATGGTGAACATCCGAACGAAACTCCACCGCGGTGCCGACGACCCGGCCGGCGAGCGTCACGTGCAGCGACGCAGGCGCGCTGACGAGGGACTCGACACCGTTCGAAACGACAACGGTGTAGAGCCCCGCATTGGCAGACTGCACGTTCGGGAGCGCGAGTGACGGGCCGGTCGCGCCGGGGAGATCGGCGCCGTTGCGTTGCCATTGATAGACCAGCGAGCCGGTGCCGGTCGCCGTTACGGAGAACGTCGCGCTGCCGCCGATCGCGGCGGTGGTGTTTTGCGGCGCGGTTACGCTGAGCACCGCGCCGGGTGGCGAGTCGGCCGCGCGAGTGGCTCGGTCGGATTGCAGAAGCGCGAGCTGGTAGGGCAGTTGGGAGTAGCTCGGGTCCGGCGTGAGCTCGCGGCGACCTTGATAGAGAAAATAGAGACGCGACGGATCGAGCGTCATCGTCTCGTCATTGCTGTCGCGCAGCAGTTCGCCGTGGCTGATATCGACGCTCCAGAGCGTGCGGCCGTCGTCGGCGGTGACGTTCATCGGACCGGCGAAAGGCGTGTCCCAGGAATTCGCCTGCGCGAGCGGCGTCCACGTGCCGTCGAGTCGGTCGGCGGTGAACGCGCGGAAGTAGCGTTTGCCGGTGGGCCCGCCGATGCACTCGATGAGGCAGAGATATTGGTTGAGCCCTTTCAGCCGGTAAACGCAGCCGCCCTCGAAGAGATTGAACCGATTCGCGTCCTGCATCACGACGACCGGATCCTCGAACCCGCGCGGGAAGTTCTCGACCCGCGTGCGACTACGATAAAACCGGCCGTAGTCGTCCGAGAAGAACAGGTAGGCGTGCGTGTCGTCGCAGATGATCCAGTAATCGATCCAGCCCTGCACGACGGTCGATGGCGTGCCGTTGAAGAACGACTGCGGCGCGGTCCAGGTCTCAGGTTTCGAGAGATCGTCGGCGGTGGAGTAGGTCGGGTGCTGCGACTGGTAGATGAGATACCACTTCTGCTGCGGTCGGAAATAGAAGACCTGCGGCGCGCAATGGTAGCCGCGCAGATTGGGGTTTTGATCGAGATAATACGGCCGCGCGGCCGACGCTTCCGCCCACGTGCGGAAACTCAGATAAGTCATGCTCCAGTTGCCGCTCGTATCGGCCGTGGTGGCGTAGACGTGCCATTTGCCGCCGTGGTAGACCACGGTCGGATCTTTCATCGAGACGATCGGATGCGTCGCATCGGCGACCGGCGCGATCAGCGGCGCAGTCGAGGTCCAGAAAAACGGGCCCGTCAGCCCATCGGCGCGCAAGAGCGGCGCGAGCGTGAGCAGGAAACCCCACGCGAACCAGGCGAGAGGCGGACGTTGCTGCATACGTGGAGAACGGCAGCAAGGCGGTTGGGGCATGACCGGGATTCTCCTCGGTTGCGCCTGTCACAGTCAATGGTGGGTGCCGCAGCGTGCGGCCGACAGGACGGCTGTTCCTGAAAAAAATCCGATCGAAGTTTCTAAGGATTTCCGGCGAAGTGTGTCTGTATCAGTGGATCCGCATTTCTGACGCCTCTTCATGGAACCCCTGGCCTTTCAGAGTGCCGCGCTGCCGCCAGCAACGAAAATGATTACCAACGCTCCTCCGGCGGCAGCGCGGCCACACGAAAAGCCGACCCTGGCCGGATTGTTTGAAACGGAGGAAAGCGGGCTGCTCCGATTCGCGATCGGCCTGGTCGGCCGCCGGACCGTCGCCGAGGAACTCGTGCAAGAGACGTTTCTGCGGCTGCACCAAGTATGGGACGAGGTCGAGAATCCCCGCGGTTGGTTGTATCGCAGCCTGCGCAATCTCGCGCTCAACCACCTTCGTGACCATGCGCGCGAGACCGAGTTGGACGAAGCCACCCAAGTCGCGGACGGCGATCTCGCTCCTGAGATCCTGGGCCAGATGGAGGCGGTCGGAATGGTGCGGCTGCTTTTGGCTGAGTTCAGTGAGGAGGACCGGAGACTGATCCAGCTGAAATACCACGATAACCTGAAATACGGCGACATCAGCCGCCAAACGGGACTGAGCGTCGGCAATGTCGGATATCGACTGCACCACCTGCTGAAAGGCCTCGCGGACGCGTTGCGTCGTGCGGGCATAGAAGGGAGCCGGAGGTAGGCCTCTGGAGCACCGATGAATCAAGACGACCACAAACCAGATTTGCAGACTTACATCGAGCCGGAGTTGGAGGCCCGCGTCGTCGCCGCGGTGCTGGGTGAGTCCTCGGCCTTCGAGGCGGCGGAGCTGGATCGGCTGATTGGCGAGAAGCCGGAGATTGGGATTTTCAAGCGGCGGATCGAAGCGGTGCACGGGCTGGTCGGGGAGGCGGTCCGGCGCGAGCCGGCACCGCTCAAGCTTGCGCCGGAACGACGGGCGAAGATTCTGCAGACGATCGGGGCCACCGCAGCGAAAGCAGCCGAGCCGGGGCCGGCCCCTGCAGTGTTGCTGGAATTGGCGGCGGCGCGACGCAAGCGGCGACTCCAGTGGATTCGCTCCTACGGACTCGCGGCGTGCATCACGCTCGTGGCGATGGTGCTCATGACGATGCACTCGTCCAACAACCAACGGCTGGCCAAGGCGCGGGAAGAACGCGAGACAAAGACGCGCGAGAGCGCGGTGCACCTCATGCAGATGCCGGCGCTGGTCGCCGAGGAGCCGAGCGAGGGCGATGCCCCCGGCATGGCGTATTTCAGCGCTCCGCCTGCGGCATCGGAGCTGGCGATCAGCGTGCCGAGGCATTTTGGAGTCGTGGGCGGCGTGACGAGTCCCTCACCTCGACCGGTCGGATTGGGCAAGGGCGTCGCGGCCTTCGCGCCGCCGCGGGCTGCGGTGCGCGATCTCGGTTCGGAACTCTCCTTCGCGACACCTGATTTCCTGAAGGACGTGGGCGCTTCGCGCACGACGGGAGCTCGCGGCGCTCGAAGCGCGAGTCCGGCAAGCGTTACTTCGGCCGACAGCACTGCCCCTGCCGACGCTGGCAAGGAGTGGGCGGCCGCGGCTCCGGAGCTGAGCTTTAGCGACAAGCCCGTGGTGCTTTCACCTTTTGAAGTCAAAGGCGAGCCGCTCGGGGGATATGCCGCGTCGTCGACACTGGCTGGTGCGCGCGTCCGTCCGAACCTCCGATCGCCCGGTGCCGCTCTCGGCGGCAAACCGGCGATCCCCGATTTCACGAAGGACGTCAACCGCCTCGCGCGGCAGAAGGCGGCGAAGACGGTCACCTTTGATCGGAACGACGGATTTCTGTCGAGCGGCGCCAAAACCCTGGCGGCCGCGGCGCCCGTCGCGGCCACGGCGCGGGCCGACGCGTCTGCGGTCGGAGTGGATGCGGAGTTGTCGGAGCGGATGATCGCGGTCCGGCCAGCGACCGGTCTGGACGCCCCCCAGGCCGAGGTGAGCACAGCGAAAGAGCCGGTGTCGACGTTCTCGCTGCACGTGAGCGATGTCTCGTTCCAACTCGCCCAGGCCGCCCTGGCTCGCGGGGAAATGCCTGATCCGCAGCGGATCCGGCCGGAGGAGTTCTACAATGCGTTCGACTACGGTGATCCCACGCCGGCGAGCGCGGACAAGATTGCCTGCCGGATCGAGCAGGCCGCGCATCCGTTGCTGCAACAGCGCAACCTCGTCCGCATCGCGATGAAGGTTCCGGCGGCGGGTCGCGGCGCGGGTCAGCCGCTGAACCTGACGGTTCTGCTCGATACATCGGGTTCGATGGAACGCACGGATCGCGCCACGTCCGTCCGGGCGGCGCTCGGGGTGCTCGCCTCGCTGCTGACGCCGGACGATCGGGTGACGCTGATCGGGTTTGCGCGGCAGCCGCGGCTGCTCGCCGAATCCTTGGCGGGCGATCAGGCGCGACAGCTGGTCGATCTGGCCAGCACGACGCCGTTCACCGGCGGCACCAACCTCGAGGCCGCGCTCAGTCTCGCAGGTGAGCTGGCGCGCCGTCACCACAACGCCGCGGCGCAGAACCGGATCGTGTTGATCACCGATGGCGCGGCGAATCTCGGCAATGCCGATCCCGCGCAGCTCGCCACGCGAATCGAAACGCTGCGGCAGCAAGGCATCGCGTTCGACGCGTGCGGCGTGGGCACCGATGGACTGGATGATGCGGTGCTCGAAGCGCTCACCCGCAAGGGCGACGGCCGCTACTATGTGCTCGATGCGCCGGAAAACGCGGACGCGGGCTTTGCCCGGCAGCTGGCCGGCGCCTTCCGGCCCGCGGCGGAGAACATCAAGGTTCAGGTGCGATTCAATCCCGCGCGGGTGGCCAGCTACCGGCTGATCGGGTTCGAACAGCACCGATTGCGCGAACAGGATTTTCGTAACGATCAGGTCGACGCCGCCGAACTCGCGGCCGAGGAGTCGGCGGTCGCGCTGTATCAGGTGGAAGTGCTCCCGCAGGGCGAGGGCGAGCTGGGCGACGTGTTTGCCCGGTTCCGCGACCCGGCCACCGGCGCGATGATCGAACGCTCTTGGACGATGCTGCATGAACCCCGCGCGCCCGCGTTCGAGCGCGCGAGCCCGTCGCTCCAGCTGGCGGGTGTGGCGGCACTGGTCGCGGAGAAGCTGCGCGGAGGCGAGGCCGCGGGGCAGATTCACCTCAACGAACTCGCCGGGGTCGTCAATCGACTGCGCGGACATTACGGCCAAAACCTCCGCGTGCAGCAGTTGATCGCGATGTTCGACCAACTCCGCCGCCGTGCGGGAGAGTGAAGATGACATCGCATCCAGCTGCGCACGGCGCACGACACGGCGACTGGATTCCTGCGGCGTGCGGCTGCATCCCGTGCGGCTGGAATCTCGGGCGGCGGCTGCGAGGCGGGTGAGCGCAACGCGCTCCACCTGCCCCACCGGTTTCTTCGGCTTCAAAAGAATATCATGAAAACGACCACCATCACGCGCCGCGGAAGCGGCTGGTTGGGTGTTTTGCTCGGGGCGGCAGCGTTTGCTGCGGGCCCGGCGACCGGCGCCCCGACTAAGGCGGACCGGGCGAACATCTCGGGCGCGCTCCTGCCCGAGGGCGGTCACATCGTCATCGAGGCTCAAGGTGTCCCGCCGGAGCCGCGGCTCTTTTTTTCTGCATCGGCGGATCATGTCATTCGGCTGACAGATTCCGAAGTCACCGGCGAGGTGCAGCTGCGACTGCAGGTTGTCCAAGGCCGGCCTGACGTTCTTTCGCTCGGGCTTTCGGGCGATGGCGAGATCGTGGACGTGGCCGGCGCCGGCTTGCGGGACTGGGCGGTGCGAACCGCGGTTGTCGCCGAAACCGGTCGGAACCGGGCCGAGCCGGCGAATCGCAGGTTTCTGGATGTGCATCCGGCGCTCGCGGCGCCGCGAGACTTGCGGCTCGTGGTGCACACACGGCTACGGAAGCCGCCGGTGCCCGGCACGAGTCGCGTGCTCCTCGTCACGCCGGGCGAAGCCGTGGGGTTTGCGTCGAACGTGCGATTGGAGCCCGACAGCTCGGTTGATCTGCGCGTGACCTCGGCCGTGGGCGTGGTGTCCGTGGGCGAGTCCGGCGCGGCGCACGGACCGCAGCTGTTCTCATCGACGGGCGACGGAAGCATCGAGGTGCGACTTACGCCCCGCGGTTCGGCTTTGGCGCCGGCCGAAATGGTGGGCGCACAGATTGCCGGGCGGGTGAACGAGCCGACGCGGAGCGTGGAGTTCCGGCTGCGCGGCCAGTTACGGGTGCAGAAAGCCGGCGTGCGGTTGCGCATGCTGGCGGGAATGGCGGCGTTGGCGGACAAGGTCGCCGGCGATGGCTGGCACGTCGAGCTGGCGCGGGACGACGAACACTTTTGGTATGAGCTGGTGGGCGATCGTGAAGGCGCGTGGCCGGTGGATCTGGGTTTCACCGCGGCGGTGACCGAAACCGGCGATTGGCGGAAACTCGCGTTTCAGATGCCGGCAGGGGCGGTGGTGCCGCTGCGGCTCGAGGGGCTGCCGGACGGTGTGGAGTTTCAGGAGGACGCTGAAGTGGTGCCGAGCGCGACGGCCGGAGGGTGGCAGGGCTTCCTGCCCGCCAGTGGTGTCGCGGACGTCGCTTGGAAGCACGCGCGGAAAGCGGCGGAAGGCGTGCTTGCGTTCACCAGCCTCGAGCAGACGGAAGTGCGCGTTGGCGCGGGGCTGCTGCGGCAGGAGTCGCAGGTGACGCTGCGGGTGTTGCAGGGGAAATTGGCGGACGTGCAGCTGCGGCTCGATGGACCAGGCGAGATCCTGGGCGTGATGGGCGAGAATGTCGTGGGCTGGAACGTCCGCCCGTCCGACGAGAGTTCGCGGCTGCTCGAGGTGCGGCTCAGCCGCCCGTTGGAGGGTGAGGGCACCCTGGTCGTGCGCAGCCAGTCGGCGCTCGGGCCGTTTCCCGTCCGGGCGGAACCGGTGCGGCTCACGCCGACCGGCACGGTGCGGCACTCGGGGTTCGTGCGGATCGCGAACAACGGCGCGGTGCGACTCGAGGTCGTCGACGCGACGGGCATGATGCAGCTCGCGCCGACGCAATTCCCGGGGGCGGGCGTCGAGGAAGGCGCGCGTCAGGTGTTCGTGTATCGGTTTCCCGCGGCGAGCTACGGCTATCGCGTGGTCGCGAATCAGGTCCAAGCGGAGGTGAGCGTGTCGCAGCTCGTGACCTACGAGCTCACCGACACGGATCGGGTGATCAACGCCGAGCTGGAACTGGACGTGCGCGAGGCGCCGCTGCGGGAATGGTCGTTGTTGATTCCCGATGGCTATGCCGTGGTGTCGATCGCCGGCAATGAGGTGACGGACCACGCGCTCGAGTCGGAGGCGCACGATGGGCAGCGGAAGCTGAAGGTTCTGTTTGCGCGGGCGGTCGAGGGGCGGCAGCTGCTGCAGCTCCGGCTGGAGAAGAACCAGCCGGCCGGCGCCGGCGAATGGCGGCTCCCGCCGCTCAGGTTTCCTGACGCAAAGTCGGTGCGGGGGCACGTAGGCGCCGTCGCGGTGCCGGGCTATCGGATGGTGCCGTTGGGCACGGAGCAGCTCGCGGAAGTGCCGCTGAGTTTCTTTCCACGGCAGCGGCCGGGTTTGCAGCAGGCCTGGCGATTGCGCGAACCCGAATGGGCCGCGACCGTGCGACTCGAGCAACTCGGGCAGAGCGTGCAGACGGATGTTTTCCATCTGTATTCGCTGAAGGAGGGCGTCGTTTACGGCAGCGTGTTGTTCAACTATTTCGTGATCGGCGCGCCTGCGGCGGAATGGCGCATCGAGGTGCCGGAATCCGTCGGCAACCTGGAGATCGTGGGCCAGGACGTGCGGCGGGACTGGCGGCGTGAGGGCAACGAGGTGATCGTGACCTTGCATCAACCCGTGCTCGGTGCGGCCACGCTGCTGGTCACGTTCGAGCAGCCGATGAGCGCGCGGGGTGGAGTCATCCGTCCGGGCGAGCTGCGGCCGATTGGCGTGCAAAGCGAGCGCGGGTTTGTGCAGGTGGTCAGCCCGCTGCAGATCAAGCACACGGTGACCCGCGCGGACGGCGGACTACTGAAACTGGAGCCGCTGGAGCTGCCGGCGGAATTCCGACTGCTCACGAGTTCGCCGTCACTGGCGGTTTACCAATACACGGCGCGGCCGTTCGCGCTCGAAATGAACGTCGAATGGTATGCGCCGGCCGAGACGGTTGAGCAGGTCGTCGACTACGCAAAGCTCGCGAGCCAGATCTCGCGCGAGGGCGAGGTGGTCACGGAAGCACGATTTTTCGTGAAGACGCGCGGGCGCCAGGCGCTGCGCGTCGGGCTGCCCGCGGGCGTCCGGCTGTGGGAAGTGCGCGTCGATCGCGAGGTCGTGACGGCGCGCAGCGATGGTGACCGGATTGTCGTGCCACTGCCGGCGCGGGCCAATCCGAGCATTCCGGTCGAAGTTGCCCTGCGGCTCGGCCAGCCGGCGAACGCCGGTTCGCGGGTGCGACTCGTCGCCCCGAGCCTGGGCGTGCCGGTGATCATCGATGAATGGACGGTTCGCGGCGATGCCGAGCGGCTGCTCGTGCCCGAGTCGAGCAACGTCGCGCTGGAGCAGCCGGTGCTCACGGAGAGCGGGTTTGAGTGGATCGCGGCGCGCGGCCGCAAGGCCGTCGGCGTGTTGCTGGCGCTCGTCGCCCTCGGCGGACTCCTGCTGCGGGGCACCGAGACGCCGCGGCTGGCCAGCGGGGTGGCGACCTGTGCGATTGCCACGGTGCTGGCGCTGTTCCTGGCGCTGCACGCGCTGGCGGATCGGCGACCGAACCTCGTGGAGTTGAGCTACGCAACGACGATGATGCCCACGAGCGAGGCCGTGATGGTGCAACTGGCGAACGTCGCGCCGTGGCGCGCGATGCTCTCGGGCTGGGGGGTCGTCGCGCTGGTGGTGGGATTGGTCGCAGCGGCGGTCGGACGCTGGCGCCGAAGGGCGGTGGTGACGGTCGCCGGCGTGGTGATCTTCGCCGGTGGGGTGTTGGCGCAGCGGCTCGGCGCGCCGGTGTTCTTCGCCATGTTGGCGGTCGGGCTGGTGTTGATGTTCGTCATGCCGGGAAGCATGCGGCTGCTCCGCGCGTGGCAGGCTGGGCGCACGCAGAGTGCGGCCACGGCGGGAACCGCTACGGTGGCCTTGCTGCTCCTCCTGTTGAGCGGAGCCGGCTTCGGCGCTGCGCCGAGCGCCCGCGCGCAGGAGGTCCCGGCTTCGCTGGAGGCGAGCGAAAGTCGCACGCCCGCGGCACAGTCGATCGTGCAGACGTGGTCGATCCGGGAGCAACGGCTGTTCGCTGAACTGGACGTGACGGTGCGCGGCGCGGCGGGCGACAGCTTCGTCCTGCTGCATCCGCCGGCGGTGATGACCGAGTTTCGGGGCGAGGCCCTGCGCGTGAACAAGGTCACGCGGGGCGACGAGGACGTGTATCTGATCGTGCTGGACCGCGACGGGACGTGGTCGGCGCACGCGCGATTCGAAATGGCGCTGGCCGGCGAGGCTCGCGCGGTGGCCGTGCCGACCGGCCCGGCGGCACTGCAACGGATTACGGTGGATCTCGATCAGCCGGGTTGGGAATTCGCTTCAGCGCACGCGGTTCAAGTGATGCCTGCCGCCGGGCTGGCGGAGAATCACAGCGGGGCCACGCTCACCCTTACGCCGGGGACCGAGGCAGAGATTCAGCTGCAGCCGCGGCAGCGCGATCTCGCGACCGAGGCCACGCAGTTTTTCGCGGAAGTCGCGAACCTCTACCTGCCGGCGCCGGGCGTGGTGAACGGAGTCGTGCGCGTGACCGTGCGGCCGGCGCAGGGCCGCGTGCGCGAGGTCGAGTTGAGCGTGCCGGCTGGTTTCACGGTGGGCGACGTGACGGGCGGACCGCTGGGCGCGTGGCGGTTCGATCCGGCGAGTCGCCGGCTGCGCGTCGCCATCGAGCCGGTCCAGACCGCCGCCTTCAGTTTTCAGCTGGAGATGCAACTCGGCACCGGGGCGCTGCCGCAGGAGCTCGGGCTGGAGCCCGTCCGCGTCCTGGGCGCGGCCGGCGAAGTGGGAATGCTGGCACTCGGCTTTGGCGGCGACGCGCAGCCCGAGGGTGTCCGCAGCGAGGGGCTTTCCGCGATCAATCTGGAGGACTTTGATGCCACGCTCGTGCCCCGCGATCGCGATGGCCAACCGCTCGCGACGGTGCAACAGGCCTGGCGCTATGGCCAGGACGCCGGCCGGATCGCCTTGCGCGTGGCGCCGGTGGCTGCGGAGATCCGGGTCACCAGCCGGCAGTTGTTCACGCTCGACGATGACCGACTCGTGGCCGCGCTGGATCTGAACGTGGCGATCACGCGAGTCGGATTGTTCCGGCTGAGTTTCGCTCTGCCGGCCGGGTTAGAGGTGGAAGCGTTGAGCGGTCCGGCGCTGAACCACTGGACCGAAACGACGGAGGCGAACCAGCGGATTGTTACGCTGCACTTGAACGGCCGCACGATGGGCGAGCAGCGCTTCAACCTGTCACTCGCGGGCGCGGCGCCGGCCGCTCAGGAAGCGTGGCCGGTCCCACACGTGCAACTGCGCGAGGCCACGCGGCACACGGGTGAATTGCTGCTGGTGCCGGGAAAAGGAATTCGGCTGCGCGCGGTCGACCGCGACAACGCCACGCAACTCGATCCCCGGTCGATCGGCGGCGTGCAACCGGGAACGCTCGCTTTCCGCTTGCTGCAGGAGGACTGGGCCCTGCGGGTTGGGATCGAGACGCTGGAGCCGTGGGTCACCGTGCAGGCCTTGCAGGAAGTCACCGTCCGCGAGGGGCAGACGCTGACGCGAATCGCCGCGCGCTATCGGATCGAAAACGCGGCGCTCAAGCATCTGCGCGTGCGCCTGCCGGGTCTCAGCGCCGACCAGGTTCGCACCGTCCGCGGGAGTGGCGCGGCCGTGAGCGACTTCGTCAAGGTCGCCGGCGAGAGCGACACGTGGGACGTCGTGTTTCAGCGCGGAATGGCCGGCGAGACGGACGTGCAGATCGAATTCCAAGGTGTCGCGGGCAACGACGAAGCGCGCGCGACGATCCCGACGCCGGTCTTCTCGGCCGCCCGGCAGAGCACGTTGTTTGTCGCCGTGCGCAGCGGCGGCCGGGTGGAACTCGAGGCGACCGAACTGCCGCGCGGCTGGCAGCGGACGGATTGGAGCGCGGTGCCCGGGGAGCTGCAGAACCCGAGCGATCGCACCGTGCCGGTGCTGTGCTACCGGGTTGCGGAACCGGAAGGCGCGCTCGGACTGGCGGTGCGCCGGCACGATGTCGCCCAGGCGCTGAAGCTGCGCGTGACGGGCGGGCAGTTGACCACGCTGTTTTCGCCCGAGGGCGCCTCGCTCACGGCCGTCGAGTTGAACATGGACGTGGTCGAAAAGAGCACGTTGCGGATCAAACTCCCGACCCAGGCGCGGCTCTTCAACACGTTCGTGAATGCGGAAAGCGTCTCGGTGGTCCGCGAGGGCGACGAGTGCCTGTTCCACGTGTTTCCCAATTCCGCCGCCGATCATTCGGCGACGGTGCGCCTGGTTTATTCCACGCCAGGTCAGACGGCGCGGCGGATCGCGCTGACCGGGCCAAGCCTGAGCGTGCCGTTGGAGAACGTGCGGTGGCGGATCGTGCTCCCGCCGGGCTACCGGATGGAGGACTACGCGGGCAACCTGCGACTGCGCGAAAGCCGGGCGGCGGGCCTGTTTGGGATCGATCAGTATCAGGCGCTGGTCAGTTCGACGCATTCGGCCGAGGCCCGGAAAGCGGCGGAGTTGTTCGAGCAGGCGAGCGGGCTGGTGCAGCGAGGCGAGCAGCAACAGGCCGCCGAAGTGCTGAGTCGCGCCGCGAAGAACAGTGCGCTCGATCAGGCGGCGAACGAGGACGCGCGCGTGCAGTTGCGCGAGTTGAAGACCCAGCAGGCGGTGCTCGGACTGAACACGCGCCGGCAGCGCCTGTATCTCGACAATCGCGCCGACAGCGCTCGCAACGAGCAGCTCGAGCAGGCGGCGAACCTGAACCCGTTCATGCAGGGCCGGGTCAACTTCGATCCCCAACAGGTCGAACAAATGCTGATGGGCAACACCGTCGAGGAGAACACCGCGCTGCGCGGCATCGCGGCGCGGCTGGTGGAACAGCAACTGGCCGCGGAGCCGGCGCCGGCGGCGATCGATGTCACGCTGCCGGAACGCGGCCGGGTACTGACGTTCACCCGCAGCCTGCAGGTCGACGGCGCGGCGCCGCTGACGCTCAGGTTGGAACTGGGCCGGCTGCACCGGCTCAGCGTGGTGTTCACGCTCGTGCTGCTCGCCGGGCTGGGTGTGGTGACGGCGCTCATCTTGCCGCGCCGGTCCGGATCAGCGCAGGGCTAGGCCTCCGTCCCGCGCGAGTCGCCGTTTCGGCAGCTGCAAATCAATCGATCACGGCCGCCCGGGCTCGGAAAGTTGGGCGCCCAGTCGTCGCCGCAGGAACTCCGCGAACGCGGCGAGTTCGCGGCCAGAGTCGTGCTGGGCCAGCGCGAGGTCCGGCACGGCGGCTTCGATCAGCGACAAGGTGCTGCTATCCGTCAGGCCCAACTCGACGACCAGCACCTTTTCGAGGGTGGCGATCCGCTCGGCGCGATCAGGTGCGCTGCGGCCGTCTTCGGCGCGGCTCTCCTGCAGGCTGACCAACCGGGCGATCAATGTGCGGGCAAGGAATTCGGCGCGATCGGGCATGCCGCGAGTGTCGCCCGGGCCCGCGGGATTTCAAATCGACGGCACGGGCGCGACCCCGTCGTGGCGTCGGTGACGCAGAATGATGTGCGGGAGGCGAACGTGTCCGGCACACTACGGGTTTCGCTTCAACTCTCCAACAGGAGCGGCAAAGCGATGTGCGAGTGGCGTTTCATGATGGATCGCGGGCAGTCGACCGTGCGGTGGCTCAATTTAAGCCAGCAATCCGTCCATCGGGCCGCACCGGGGCAGGGCCGTCCGGGGACGATCATGGTTACACTTCGTTACAATCGCGACGCAGTGCGGAGACCTCCGCGTGAGATAAGCGGCGCATGGACAACGAACCGTTTGCTCGCGCCGGAGGGTCGGAGCCTTGAAAAGACCGGCGCTCAAGGTGCTCGTCATCGCGGGCGTGGCGATCGCGGCAGGGCTTGGCGCGCACGCGTGGTGGCCGCGCACTGCCGCGGCGGATGCGACTGTGGAGACCGTTCATGTCAGCCGCCGGGATGTGGGCACGGTCGTGAAGGCCACCGGCGTCATCAAACCGCGCGTCGGCGCGGAGGTCCGGGTCGGCTCGCGCACGTCGGGCGTTGTCAACCGGCTGCACGTGAGGGTGGGCGACGCAGTCAAGCCCGGCGAATTGCTCGCCGAGATCGACGACCGCGATCTCGCGGCGCGCCGGGAGCAGAGCGCGGCCGAGCTGCAGCGTGCGCTGGCCGAGTTGCGCTTCGCCGAGAGCGAGTGGCAGCGCCGGCGCGAGCTCGGCCGGTCCGGTGTCATTACGGCGAGCGAACTCGATCTGGCGGAACGCGCCGCGGTGGTCGCGGCGCAGCAGGTGGCGGTCGCGCGCGCGAACCTGACGTATGCGACGACGCAGCTCGATTACGCGCGGATCACCGCGCCGATCGGCGGTGTGGTGGCGTCCGTGGCGACGCAGGAAGGCGAGACGGTCGCCGCCAGTTTCTCGGCGCCAACATTCGTGACGCTGATCGACCTCACGCGACTCGAGGTCTGGGCCTATGTCGACGAGACCGACATCGGACGGATCGAGCTCGGCCAGCCGGCGCGGTTCACCGTCGATACCTACGGCGAGGAGGAATTCGAGGGCGTTGTCACCGCCATCTATCCCAAGGCCGAGATTCGGGACAACGTGGTGAACTACATCACCGTCGTCCGGTTCGAGCAGCCGCGCGACCGCGTGCTCCGGCCCGAGATGACCACGACCGTCCGGATCGCGATCGAGCTCCATGCGGCTGTGCCGAGCCTGCCGGCCGGTGCCGTGCGCTCGGAGAATGGCCGTGCTTACGTGCTGGTGCGCGAGGGCGGGGCGGTCGCGCGGCGCTGGATCAGCGTGGGGGCTCGCGATCCTGCGGCGTGGGAAATCACGAGCGGACTGCGCGACGGCGACGAGGTGCTCGTGGGCGACATCCCTTTGAAAGGAGAACCAGGATCATGATCGAACTGACAGGAATTCACCGCACCTACACCCGGCCGACGGGCGAGAGCGTCGCGGCTCTCGCGGACTTTTCACTCCGCATCACCCGCGGCGAACTCGTCGCGATCATCGGCGCGTCGGGTTCGGGCAAATCGACGCTGATGAACATCCTCGGACTACTCGACCGGCCCGAGCGCGGGACTTACCGGTTCGACGGCCATGACGTGGCGGATCTCGATGTGGCGGCGCAGGCGCGATTCCGAAACCAGCACGTGGGGTTTGTGTTTCAGGCCTTTCACCTGCTGCCGCGGACCACGGCGCTGGAGAATGTCGAACTGCCGCTGCTCTATTCAGAGCGCGCGTCAACCGACGGCCTGGCCCGGCGGGCGCTCGAGGCGGTTGGACTGGCGGACCGGATCGAGCACACGCCGTCGGAGCTGTCGGGCGGACAACAGCAGCGCGTCGCGATCGCCCGCGCGCTGGTGAACGAGCCCGAGTTGCTTCTCGCCGACGAGCCGACTGGCAACCTCGATGCCGATTCCGCCCGTGAGATCCTCGATCTTTTCGTGGCGCTGAATCGCGCTGGCCGCACGATCGTGCTCGTCACGCACGATCCCGCAACCGCGGCGCGGGCGCAGCGGGTGGTGCGCCTCGAGCGCGGCCGGCTGGCATCCGACAGTGTCGCCCGGGTCGCCGACCCCGGGTCGCTTTCAGCTGTAGGCCGGGTCGCTGACCCGGCACCGGCCTCAGCGAGGCCAGCGAGAACCAACCCACCCGCCTCACCACCGAAGCGGCCTACAACCGAACCGGCGGCGGAGGAGGAACAGCGATGAACACGCGGCTCATTCTTCACAGTGTGCGGGCGCTGGCGCGTTATCCATTGCGCAGCGGGTTCATCATGCTCTCGAGCCTGATCGGCGCCGCGGCGTTGACGTTCGTGCTCTCCGTCGGCCAGGGCGCGCGCGCGAAGATGCTCAGCACGGTGCGGCAGATCTTCGGCGACTCTTCGATCCTCGTCATCACCGGCGGTCACCAGCTCATGGGCGGTCCGCGGCCGGGCGCCGCGCGACTGACGCTCGACGACATCGACGCGGTCGCGCGGGGCGTTCCGGACGTCGTTGCGTGGGATCCCCAGCAGGTGCTCTACGCTTCGGTGCGCCGTGGCGCCGCGGCGAGCACGGTGCGCGTGCTGGGAGCGTCGGAGCGCGCGGAGCAAGTCTGGTCGCGCCGCGTGACGCGGGGCGTGCATTTCGATGCCGCGGCCGTGAAGCGTTCCGATCGCGTCGCGCTCGTGGGCGAGACGGTGATTCGAGATGTATTTAATAACCAGGACCCGATCGGTGCCGAAATTCAGATTGAGTCAGCGCCATTCACCGTCGTTGGCGTGCTCGAGCGGTTTGGCACCGATCTGCACGGGATGGATCGCGACAACGAGGTGGTGATTCCGATCACGACGTTCATGCGCCGGCTCGCCAACGTCGACACGATCCTTGCCGCCAAGCTGCTGGTGAAGGACGGCACCCACGTCGCGAGTACGGCGAAAGACGTCACGCAGCAGCTGCGCGCACGGCACGGACTCGCGGCCGGCCAGCCCGACGATTTCAATCTGCTCACCCCGATCGAAGTGCAGCGGATGATGGCCATGATGCGGCGTGTCGTGTCGCTCTACTTGCCCCTGGCGGCCAGTGTCGTGCTGCTCGTCGGCGGCTTGGTCGCGGCCACGTTGATGCTCGGTGCGGTGAACGCCCGGGTCGCGGAAATCGGACTGCGCCGGGCGGTCGGAGCCCAGCCGCGCGATATCAGCCGGCAGTTCCTGATCGAGACCACCGTGACGGTGCTCGGTGGGGGCGTCGCCGGCATCGTGCTCGGACTCGTCGTCGGCCAGATCGTGGCGGATCACCTCAAGCTCGAGAGTCCCTTCCCGTGGCTCGCGATCGCGCTGGGGCTGCTGCTGTCAACGGCCACCGGGCTGCTCGCGGGCGTGCTGCCGGCGCGCCGCGCGGCCCGGCTGCTGCCGGCGGACGCGTTGCGATGAAGCTGCGCCGGCGCTTCTCGTCTTCGTTGCGTCCGCTGGTGACGCACCGGATGCGCGCGTTGCTGGCGCTGTCCGGTGTGGCCGTCGGCGTCGCAGCGGTGATCGTGTCGCGGGCGATCGGCGCCGGCGCGGAGCAGCAGATGCGCACGACGATCGAGCGGACCGGCACGAATCTTCTCATCATCAAACCGGTGCCGGTGAAGCGCCTGGTGTCGCGTCCGCAGATCGCCGGGCTCGCCACCACGCTCGATCTCGAGGATTACGCCGCGTTCGCCCGACTCCCATTGATCGCCGCGGTGGCGCCGTCGGTGGACCGTGCGATGCGGGCGAAAGTGGGAGCGATCGCCATGCGCACGACGGTCCGCGGCACGACGCCGGCTTACCAGTCAATCCGCGGCTATCAGCTCGCGGCCGGCCGGTTCATCGCGGATGAGGATGAGCGCGCGGCCCGGCGCGTCGCGGTGCTGGGCGCGCGCGTCGCAGACGAGTTGGGTCACGGCGTGTTGCTGCTGGGCGGCGAAATCCGGATCGCGGGCGTGCCGTTCGAGATCATCGGCGTTCTACGGGCCAAGGGCGCAACCGTCGACGGCGCCGATCAGGATAATCTGATCGTCGTACCGCTGCGGACGGCCCTGCGCCGGATGTTCAACACGACGTGGCTCACGGCGATCTACGTCAGCGTGGCCGTTCCCGAGCAGATGGACGAAGCGGCGACCGAACTTCAGGCCTTGCTGCGTGATCGTCATCGGCGCGACGCATCGCAACCCGACGATTTCGCGATTCAGAACATGGCGAAAACGCGCGTGCTGCAGCAGGAGCTGATCGCGGCGCTGAGCCGCTACGCCGGCGGACTCGCGGCCATCGCCCTCGGTGTCGGCGGCAGCGGCATTCTCGGGTTGATGCTGCTGTCGGTCCGGGAACGCACGAGCGAGATCGGGCTGCGGATCGCCGTCGGCGCACAACCGCGCGACATCCTGATCCAGTTCCTGATCGAGTCCGCAGCGCTGGCGGTGGCGGGCTGGCTCGCGGGCGCGGCGGTGGGCGGAGCTGCGGCGCTCGTGGTCGCACTCGGCACGAGCTGGCCGATGGGCATCCCGACAACGTCGATCGTGACATCGCTGGCGATGGCGGTGAGCATCGGGCTTGGCTTCGGCGCGCTGCCTGCCCGCAACGCGGCGCGGATCCCGCCGATCGAAGCCTTGTTAACGCGATGACGCCTTCCTCACCCCGCAGCGCCAAACGCCGTCCCGACCCGACGCGCGTCCTGATCATCGATGATGACGAGCGGCTGACCGCGCTGCTCACCGAGTATCTCAGGCGGTTCGGCTTTACGGTCCGAGCCGCGGCGCACCCACGCGACGGGCTCCGCGCGCTCAAGGCGGATCCGCCGGATCTCGTGATTCTTGACGTCATGCTGCCGGACACCGACGGGCTCGCGGTCTGCCGTGAAGTGCGCGCGGACAGCCGGATCCCGATCATCATGCTCACCGCCCGCGGCGACGTGACGGACCGGATCGTGGGACTCGAGATGGGCGCCGACGACTATCTGCCCAAGCCGTTTGAGCCGCGCGAGCTCGTCGCGCGCATCCAGGCCGTGCTGCGGCGTGGCACGCGCGATGACGCCGAGGCGCTCCGGCTCGGCGCGCTGGAGGTGAACTGGACCACGCGCTCGGTCCGGCTGGCGCAGCGCGAGTTGGAGCTTACCACGGCGGAGTTCGAGCTGCTGGGCTATCTGGCGCGGAACCGCGGCCGGGTGATGAGCCGCGATCGGATCCTCGACGGCACGCGCGGGATCGACTGGGACGCTTACGACCGCTCGATCGACATTTTGGTGAGCCGGCTGCGGCAGAAACTCGGCGATGATCCGAAACGGCCGACCTTTATCCGAACGGTGCGCGGAGTCGGATATAGTTTTATCGGAGGCGGCCGTGAGTGAGACGCGGAACAAGGTGGAGACCGCTGTCCCGGGCGGGCTTGCCGCGCGGCAGAAGCAAACCCGCCCGCCGGGGACGGCGGACTCCACCGCGCAAGGGCCGGCGACGCGCTGGCGTCGCTCGCATCGCTCGGTTTTCACCAAGCTCGTCGTGATCATGGTCACGCTCGCGGCGGTCCTGCTGCTGTTGGTCAGCGGGCTGTTCTGGCTGGTGCTCGGGCCAAGCGTGCATGGCAGCTTCGATCAGGTGCTCGAGGACTACACGACGCGGCTCGCGGCCACCTCGCTGGACTTCGCGACCGCGCAGCGATTGCGGCAGCAGCTCAACCTGCAAACGCGCTATGCCGGGCCCGCGGGCAATTGGACCACGAATGAGGCGCTGCCCACGATCGACGCGGCGCGGTTGCAGCAGGCCCGCATGGGCGAACGACCGTCGGGTTTTCCGCGCTTCCACTATCATCTCGTCGCCGCGCCGGACGGCGGCGCCTATCTGTTTACGTGGGGGCCGCGCCGCGGGCTGAGCGAGCTGCACTCACTCGCGATTACGATGGTGCTCGTGACGATTGTGCTCGTCGTGGTCGTGGCGTATCTGGCGCTGAAATGGCTGCTCGCGCCGCTGCGCCGGCTGAACGAAGCCGTAAACCGGCTGAGTGCGGGCGAACTCGACGTGGCGCTCGCCAGCGCGACGGGTGACGAGTTCGGCCGTTTGACCGAGGCGTTCAATCGGATGGTGGGCCGGGTGCGGGGGATGATCGATGCCCGCGAACAACTGTTGCTCGATGTGAGCCACGAGTTGCGCTCGCCGCTCACGCGACTGCGGGTGGCGTTGGAATTGCTGCCGGAAAACAAGCAGCGCGCCGGGATGGCGGCGGATGTGCGCGAGATGGAACGGATGATCGCGGAGTTGCTCGAACTGGAGCGGCTGCGCAGCGGAAGCGGGTTGCAGAAGACCCGGCAGGATCTCGTGCCCTTGCTGCGCGCCGCGGCCGAGCCGTATCGCGGCGTCGCGCCCGGCGTGCAGGTGTTCATCTCCGTGCCGGAGCTGTGCGTCGACATCGATGCCGAAAAAATGCGGACGGTGATCCGCAACCTGATCGAGAACGCCGTGAAATATTCGCGGCCGGACAGCCGGCCGGTCGAGGTGCTCGCGATGCAGCAGGACGAACGGGTGATCGTGCGCGTGACCGACGACGGTCCGGGAATTCCGGTGACCGAAGCCGAGCGGGTGTTCGAGCCATTTTATCGCGTGGATCGCTCGCGCTCGAAGAACACCGGCGGCTACGGGCTCGGGCTGAGCATCTGCAAACGCGTGATGCTGGCGCACGGCGGCGATATCACCCTCGAGCGCGACCGTCGCGCGGGCGCGTCGTTCGTGCTGACGTTCCCCGGCCCCACGCGGCCGTCAGCCTGAGACGCTGGTGAACAGGGCGGTCGCGACCGCGCCAACGTGCCGCGACGCCGTCGCTCAGCGGCTCGCACGGTAGCGGAGGATCGCTTCGAGGAAGTAATAGTCGGCGAAGATCGCGGGCACGTCGACGTTGCTGCCGATCGGCAGGTATTGCACCGAATGGTCCAGCAGGCAGTTCGTGTCGGCGCGGCTGGCAAAATAGGGTGGTTGACAGAGTGAGCGGAGCATCGCCTCCGCGGCGATTTGGTATTTCGCCCGGAGCGCAGACTCCTCCACATATTTCACCAGCTCGAAGAGACCCGCCGCGACGATCGCCGTCGCGGAAACATCGCGATATGCGATGTCTGACTGGAAATCCCACGCAGAGACGTGGTCCGGTGGCAGGTGCGCGAGGAAGTAGTCGGTCAGCCGCTGCGCCGCCTGCAGGTAGCGCGGTTCCTTCGTCGCGCGATACATGACAACACAGCCGTATTGCGCCCACGCGTGGCCACGCGACCAGGTCGTCTCGGGGCCGGCGCCCTGCAGCGTGCCGCGGTTGAGAATCGAACCATCGCGCTCGTCGTAGCGGACGACGTGGTAGGTGCCGCCGTCGGCCCGCACGAAATCGCGCAGCGTCGTGTCGGTGTGGCGGCGCGCCATCTCGACGTAGTCCGCCGGACCGCCGTGGCTCGCCGACCATAGCAGCAGTTCCAGGTTCATCATGATATCGATGACGACGGGGACCGAGTGGGGCAGGGGATCGCGATCCCAGTTGGAGCTGAGCGCTCCGATGCGAGGATTGAACCGGTGCGCCAGTGTGGCCGCTGCCTCGTGCAGCACTGCCGGATAGCGCGCATACGCGTCACCTTTTCCGAGCCGCAGGCCCTGGCCAAACGTGCACATGAACCGGAAGCCGAGATCGTGCGTGTCGCGGTTGTTCTTCTCGTGCTCGATCGGTGCGGTCCACTGTTGGGCCCAGCGCTCGAAACGTGCGTCGCCACTCAGGTCGAACGCGAGCCAGAGGCAGCCGGGGTAGAACCCGCTGGTCCAGTCGCTCGAACCCTCGAGTTTCCATTTCTGCTCCTGGGTTGCGTAGGTGGGATAGCGTTCGGCGGTGCCAACCTCCTCGGTGCTGCGCGCCAGTCGTTCCAGCGACGTCTTCACGGCTGCATCGACGAGCCGGTCCAGCGGTTCATCGGCGCGCGCCCTTAGGGTGGCTGGAAAGAGAGTGGGGGCGATCACGAGGACGGAGAACGCGAAGCGGCGGAGAAATTGCGGGTGCATGAGGTGTCGTGGAATGAGCGGGACGAAACACCGAACGCGAATCCGAGGGAATCGCGAAAATCGATGATCAATGCGCGAGCCCGCGGTAAGTCCAAGCAGCCGAAGGCTTGCCATCACCTGCGTTGATCGGCAGAACCTGCGCAGACATGGAAGGCCTCCTTACCCTGCTCGGCCTCGCATTGTTTCTCGGTCTCATCGTCTTCCCCATCTGGGTGATCGTGAGAATCAGTTCGCTCGGCGCGCAAAACGACGCGCTGGCTTCGAGCCTCGAAGAACACCGGCAGAAGCTCCGCGAGCTGGAGCGAAAACTCGCGGAGGGCACGGCGCCCGCCGCTACCGCGGCCAAACCCACCGCAGAACCTCCGCTCGCGCCGTTACCCGTAGCGCCGCTCATGCGCGCAGCGGAGCCAGCGGTGACGATGCCATCGCCGTCGCCCGCGGCGACGATCGGCGAGTCCCCGGTGGTAGGCAAGGTCGGTGACTTGGCTGAGCAGCCGGCTGAACGAGCCGGCCTGCAGGGTCCCGCCAGCGAGCCACCGATGGTCGAGCCGCCCGTCGCAGAACAGGCGCCCGATACGGTCGGGCAGGTCAGTGAACCGTCGGTCGAAGGCCAGACCGGCGGACTGGCGAATGAGCCACCTCCTTTAGGCCAAGCAAGTGGCCCGGCAGATGAGCCGGCTCAACAAGGCAGCCCACAAGAGACGACAGGAGCCACGCCGCTGCCCGAGCCACCGGCTCCTCCCGTCTTCGAACCTACGGCATCACCGGTCGAGTCGTTCGTGCGCGGCATCAACTGGGAGCAGTTCATGGGCGCGAAACTCTTCGCGTGGCTCGGCGGGCTCGCCGCGTTGCTCGCAGTCGGGTTCTTCGTCAAATACTCCTTCGAGCACGATCTGGTTCCACCGGCGGCGCGCGCGGCGATCGGGTTCGTGTTTGCGATCGTGCTCGTGATCGGCGGACTGAAAATCGATCGCGCGCGCTACGCCGTCACCGCACAGACGCTGATCGCGACGGGCATCGTGAGTCTCTACACCGTCACGTTCGCGTGCCGCTCGATCTACCACTTCGAGTTCTTCGGACCGTTGCCGACGTTTTTGGTGATGGTGCTGATCACCGCCGCGGCGTTTCTGCTTGCCGTCCGGCTCGAGGCGCAGGTCGTGGCGATCCTCGGCATCCTCGGCGGTTTTCTCACGCCGGTGCTCGTCAGCACCGGCCAGGACAATCCGCTCGGGCTTTTTGGCTACATCGCGCTGCTTGATCTTGGCCTCGTGGCGGTGGCGCTGCACCGGCGCTGGTTCTACCTCGTGCCGCTGGGGGCGATCGGCACAATTGCGCTGCAGATCGGGTGGGCGGCGAAGTTTTTCGAGAACGACCCGTCCGGGCAGGCGAGCGTCGCCGTCGTGGTGTGCCTGGTGTTCGCCGTGCTTTTCCTCGGCGCGGCGATTTTCGCCCATCGGCGCGGGCACGATGGGCCGGAGATCACGCTCTCTGCGGTCGTCATGGCGTGCGTATGCTACGGGTTCGCCGGATATTTTCTCGGCTTCCGTGCCGCCGGCAGTCGCGTTGGGCTGGTGTTTACGTTTGTGCTGCTGGCCAACCTCTGCCTGCTCACGCTGGCGTGGTTCAGAAGGCTGGGGGCGCTGGTCGCGGTCGCCACAGCAGGCACGGCGTGGCTGCTGGTCAACTGGACAGCCGAGATTTTCTCGCCGGCGCTGGCGTCTACGCTCATGGGCGTGTGTCTCGGGTTCTGTGCGTTCTTCCTCGTCACCTATTTCGTGGCGCGACGGTTTGACCGGAGTTCGCCGGCCATCACCTGGTCGGCCGTGGCGCTGCCCCTCATCGGGTTTGGGTTCGCGCTGTATTTCCTGCGCTATCCGGAAGTGGGAGGGCGCGTGGGCTTGTATTTCCCGTTCGTGCTGGCGCTGTCGCTCGCGCTGCTCGTGCTCGCCTGGTTCGAACGGAAGCCGGCGCTCGTGACGACAGCGGTTGGCGGAGTGGGCGCCGTGCTGGCGTTCTGGCGACTCACGATTTTCACACCGGCGCTTGGGCCGACGCTGATGCTGGTCACATTCGGCTTCGGCGTGCTTTTTTTGGTGGTCTATCTCGCCGCGCGACGGGCCGAGCGCGGCGCTTCGATGATCACCTGGTCGGCGATCACACTGCCGTTGCTGGCGCTGGCGTTCGCCTTCTCGTTCCTCGGTTACCCGGAGCTCGCGCAGCGACCGGGGCTGTTGTTCACGTTTGCGCTGCTGGCCGACGCGGCGTTGCTGACGATCGCGTGGTGCGACGAGCAGATGCCGCGGCTGCATCTCGTCGCCGGTGGCCTCCTGTTCGCGCTGCTCGGCACGTGGACCGCCGGATGCCTGACGGCGCCGCTGCTGCCCTGGGCGCTCGCGTTTTATCTGCTGCATGCGGTGCTGCACACGGCGTTTCCGCTCGCGCTGGAACGGCATCGACCGGACGCGACGGCCACCTGGTGGAGCCAGCTGTTCCCGCCGCTCGCGCTCGTGCTGATGCTGCTGCCGCTGTTCAAGCTCACTACAATCTCGCTCGTGTTCTGGCCCTGCGTGTTGCTCGTGGACCTGCTGGCGATCGGGCTGGCGCTGGTCACCGCCTCGCTGGCCGCCGTGGCTGCCGTGCTGGTGCTCACGCTCGTGGCGACGGGCGCCTGGCTGTTCAACCTGCCCACGACCCTGACTGCCGCGCCGGCGCTGTTGCTCGTCATCGGCGGCTTTGCCGTCGTGTTTTTCGCGGCCGGGCTGTTTCTGGTCCGCCGGCTCGGCGACCGGCTGCAGGCGAGCGGTGGCGGACCGGCGACGCACGCGCTGTTTGGCGACGCGCGCTCGCAGATCCCCGCGTTCTCCGCGCTGTTACCGTTCGTCCTGCTCATTATGATGACCGCGCGGCTCAATCTGGTGAATCCGTCGCCGGTCTTCGGTCTCGCGCTGTTGCTCGTCGTGATGGTCCTGGGGCTCGCGGCGATCCTCGGGCTCGCGTGGTTGCCGGCGTGCGCGCTCGCGGGCGTGGCGGGGCTGGAATACTCCTGGCACGCGCGGCACTTCGCGGTCGAAAGCGCCACCGCGCCGCTCGCGTGGTATCTGCTCTTCTACGTGGCGTTCGCGATTTATCCGTTTGTGTTCCGGCGGCGGTTTGCCGGGGTGACCGGCCCGTGGGCGATCGCTGCGCTCGCCGGAGCCGCGCAGTTCCCGCTGGTTTACCGATTGGTCACGGCGGCCTGGCCGACGGAATTTCCCGGGCTGCTGCCGGCGGCGTTCACCATCCTGCCGCTGCTGAGTTTGGTGGCGATCCTGCGCGCGACGGTCGTCAACGAGCGTGCGCGGCTCAACCAGCTCGCGTGGTTCGGCGGGGTGGCGCTGCTCTTCATCACGCTCATTTTCCCGATCCAGTTCGAACGCCAGTGGCTCACGGTCAGTTGGGCGCTGGAAGGCGCGGCGCTGCTCTGGCTCTTCCGTCGCGTGCCGCACGCCGGATTGCGGGCGGTAGGCGTGGTCCTGCTGTGCACGGCGTTCGCGCGGCTGGCGCTCAACCCCGCGGTGTTTTCGTATCACGCGCGCAGCGAGACTGCGGTGTTCAACTGGTATCTTTACAGCTACGGGCTCGTCACCGTCGCGTTGTTTACGGGCGCGTGGCTGCTCGCACCGCCGCGTGAGCGCGCGCTCGGCGTGAAGGCTCCACCGCTGCTGAGCACGCTGGGCACGGTGCTGCTGTTCATGCTCGTCAACATCGAGATCGCCGACTTCTTCAGCGTGCCGGGTCAACGCGTGCTGACGTTCCAGTTCTCCGGCAACTTCGGTCGCGACATGAGTTATACGATCGCGTGGGCGCTGTTCGCGCTCGGGTTGTTGCTCATGAGCATTTGGAAGCAGGCTCGCGCCGGCCGCTATGCCGCGCTCGCGCTGCTGGGCGTGGCGCTGCTCAAGCTGTTCTTCCACGACCTCGCGCGACTCGATGCGCTCTACCGCGTCGGCGCCCTCCTCGCCGTGGCGGTGATCGCGATCCTCGCGTCGTTCGCCTACCAGCGCTTCCTGCCCGCCAATGAGAAAAATGTCCCGCCGAAATCGTGAAATCACGTTTTCCAAAACGAGCTGAACCACAGATGGACACAAATGAACACAAATGACCGAGCAGACCTGACTGCTTCATTATCAATCTGTGTCCATCTGTGTTCATCTGTGGTTAAACGGTGTGCGGGTTTGTTCGCGGTCGTTGCGCTGTCTATTTTCGTCGCGATCGGCACGGCGCGGGCGCTGGAAGTCACCGAGTGGAAATACCGCCAGCCGCTTACGGTCGAGCAGCCCGGCGTGCTCAAGCTGGCGCTGCCCCCGGAAACGCTCGGGCTCGCGCGATCGAACCTCGAGGACCTGCGACTGCTCGATCCTGCTGGCCGCGAGGTGCCGTTCGTCTTCACCACGCCGGCGCCGGCCGTGCCGCCAGTGAGCCGGGCGCCGGTGGCGTTTCGCGCCACACTGCAAGATGGCGCGACTGAACTGCTCGTCACGACCGGCACCACCGCTCCGCTCGAGGCGGTCGCGCTCGCAACGCCCGCGCCGCATTTCCTCAAACCCGCGCGCGTCGAAATCTCCGCCGATGGTGAACACTGGGAACTGCTCGCCGACCGCCGCGCCACGTTCCGTCAGTTCGGCGCGGAGCACCTGCAGTTTCAGCTTGAGCGGCGGACCGCCGCCTACATCCGCATCACCATCGACGACACGCGACACCGCGCCGTGCCGTTCACGGGCGCGACGCTGCTGCTGGCCGGCACGAAGCAGCCGGAATTCACCGCGCCGATCGAGGTGCGGATCGTGCGGCGCGAAGAATTCGCCGGCGAGTCGGTGCTGACACTGGACCTCGGCGGCGCGCACGTGCCTTTGGCGGAACTGGGTTTCGTCACCGCGGAGCCGCTGTTCGCGCGGACGATCACCCTCACGACGCGGGAGCTGCGCGACGAAGCAGCCGTGGAGCGCACGCTCGTCACGGGATCGATCTGGCGAATCGAAGCCGACGGCGTGGCGCCTGCTGCGCAGCTCACTGTGGCGGCGGCTTTCACCACGCCTTCGCGCGAACTGCTCGTGCATGTCGCCAACGGCGACAGCCCGCCGCTCGCAATCGACCGCGTGACCGCGCGGCAGCGGCCGTTATGGTTCGTGTTCCGGGCGGCGGAGTCGGGCACCTATACGCTGCTCACCGGCAACGCGCAGGTCGCGGCGCCGCGCTACGATCTGGCTCCCCTCGCTGCGCAGCTGCGTGACTTGGCGCCGAGCGCGCTCACGCCGGGTGCGGCGCAACCGAATCCGGGCTATCGCGCGACGGACGGGTTGGCCGACACACCATTGCTGGGCGCGGCGATCGATCCGGCACCATGGCGTTTCCGCAAACCGGTGCGGATCGCCACGCCGGGCGTGCAACAGCTCGAACTCGATCTCGACGTGCTGGCGCGCGCGCAGCCTGGTTTCGCCGATCTCCGATTGGTGCACGACGACGCGCAGGTGCCGTATTTGCTCGAGCGCACGGCGCTGGCCCGCACCACGCCGCTGGCCGTGGAAATCCTTCGCGATCCGAAGCGGCCGCATATCAGCCGCTGGCAGATCACCCTCCCGCGCGCGAGCCTGCCGGTCACGAAGCTGACGCTCACGTCGTCGACGCCGATTTTTCAACGGCAGATGCGGCTCTACGAAAAAGTCGTGGACGAGAGGCGTGGCGATTCGTTTGAGCGTTCGCTGGGCAACGCGACGTGGAGCCACACGCCTGGGGATGTGCGACCGCTCACGCTGCCATTTCCCACGCCACCGGTGACGGGAACGTTCGTTCTCGAGACGGACGACGGCGACAATCCGCCGATCGCGCTCACCGCGGTGGCGGCGACCTATCCCGTCGTGCGGCTGCTCTTCAAGACCGACGCAGAGCCGCTTGAACTTTATTATGGCAACGCGGCCGCTACGACGCCGCGGTACGACTTGGCGCTGGTCGGCGGGCAGATTTTTGCGGCGGAGAAATCCGTCGCGACGCTCGGCGCCGAAGAGCAGGCGGGCCAAGCCGGCTGGGGCGCAGCGGTTGGCGGTTCGCGGGCGGGGATGTTCTTCTGGGCCGCGCTCGGGCTGGTCGTGGTCGTGCTGCTGGTGGTGGTGGCGAAGCTGCTCCCAAAGCCGCCCGTCGCCAAATCATAGGGCGCTGAGGTCGGCCGGGGCGCCGCCGGCAGCCGGATCGACGCCGGCTGGCGGGCGATCTGACCCGGCGGCGAGTGTGTGCCGGATAAGGTGTGCTCCTCCCTTGGCCGTGGTGGACGGTTCACGAAGCACGGCCCGGGATACTACCGTGGCCATAGAAAAACTATGACCAATGCCTCGTTGAAGGATGACGACGGGTGGCAGACGGTGGAGCCGTTAGGGTGGTGTTTCGCCGAGGTGGTGTTCAGGCATTCTGCTACGGCGAGACTTGCTGTCTTCAAGATAGCCCTAGGACGCCAGCACTCCAGGGGTGGGGTCGCTGGCGTCCGCTTTGGGGCCGGACACGGCGAGTGAATGCAGCTGGCTTGTGCCTAGGCTCACCGTGACAGCTGCACGCCCAGCCAAGCGAGATGACGAAAGGGGCCAGCGCTGCGCAACTCGGATTTTTGCGAAGACCGATGCGGGCACGTAGCTAGAGACGTCGCACTCCTTCGATCCGCCGATCATCAGGGGTGCAATCTCGACGGCTGCTGCGCGTCACGAGCAGGAGTGGATCAAGCTGAAGCAGGTCGAAATGGCCGATCCAACCTTGCGTTGTGCGACGAGCGAATGCTGCCGCGAGCATGCTTAATGAGGAGGAGGCACGAGATCGCCGGTGATATCCTTTCCATTCTTCTCGAACTTCGCCCGGTTGGCTTGGGCCGGTAAAGCCACTCCGTGCGACGTGGCTCCAGCCGTGAAACTCACGTTGCTGATGCCATCGACCTCCACCGCCCGTCCGTTCAGCTGATGAAGATCGCCGCCGGTGACGCGGAAATCACCCGTGCCGCCGAAGACTAGGATCGGCTCGGCATCGGCATCCGCAGTCAGTTCACCGACATAGATTGCTCCCACGACCGTGACCCCTGGGGCATTGATGCCGGTCATGCCTGCCGCGCGGAAGAAGGACGCGTTGGCGAGGCGCAGGGACGCCATTTTGCCGTCGCGGCTGCTAATCGAGATCAGTCCGATATCGGCCATGCCGTCGTAGGTTTCGCCTGGCTTGAAGAGCGTTGGATTGACCGCGGTGATCGTGCCCACGCTGAAGACGGAAAGATAGGTGGTCTCGTCCACACCAGAGACGACCAGTGACGCGTGACCTTTCATATAGGTGATGTCCGGTTGGTTGTACTTTGTCGCCACGGCGGGTCCGGTGGCATTCTCGAGGCTCACCGTGACCGTTCCGGCGCCACTGAACTCGATCTGGACGATATCATCGTCGAGGTCGACGTACGACATGCGCGTGATCTGGCCGGGGTCCGCGGTGATGGTGGCGGTAGTCCCGGTGATCAGTACCTGATCGAAGGTATTTCCGTTGGGATGTTTGATGTCCTCACCGACGACCTTGCCCAAGCCCACAACCTTGGCGGTGGTGTGAACACCGAGCACGGCCGCCGCGCTTGAGGTGGATCCGCCCGCGTTGGTGGCCACCAAGACATAGGATCCCGCGTCGGCGGCTTGAAAACTGGCGATGGTGAAGGAGGCGTCGGTCGCGCCGGGAATGGCGGATCCATTTTTCAACCACTGATAAGTCGGCGTGGGCGTGCCTGTGGCCGCGCCGCTCAAAACAATCTTGGCGCCGAGGTCCACGGACGCTCCTTGCGGCTGAAGCGTAAACACCGGAAGCACGCTGGCGGTGATCGTGATCATCCGACGGTGAGTCCCGCCAAGATTCGTGGCCGCCAAATCGACATTGTAGATTCCGGGAGCGGTGAACGTGCCTGAGATCAAACCGGTCCGCTCACTAAGCGAGACCGCTTCTGGAAGCCCGACTGCTTCAAAGTGCATCGCTGGGATCGATGTCTTGATTTGCAGTTCGAAGGGCACCCCAACCAACGCGTTCACCGCGGTTTCGTTGAGGATAATTGGCCAGCCGCCACCACCGCCGGCACCTCCTCCACCTCCCCCGCCGCCACCTCCTCCCGATGAGCCGATCTGAATCGTCAGCGTCTTGGCCTCACCGGCACCAAACAGGTTTGTGGCGGTGAGCGAAACCGAGTGAGTTCCCGTGCCCGTCGGCGTCCCACTGATCAGCCCAGTGGCTGCATCCAACGAGAGTGTCGCCGGCAATCCAGCCGCCGCATAGCTCGTCGGCGTGCCAGTAGCCGTGATTTGATAGGAGAAGGCGGTCCCGATCTTGCCGCTCGCAGAGCTGGCGCTGGTGATCGCCGGCCGTTCGCCGGTCGTCAGCGTCAGGGTGGTACTCGGGCCCGTTCCGACGGTGTTGTTGGCGCTCAGCTGGATGGGAAAAACGCCCGCTGACGTCGGCGTGCCACTAATAACCCCAGCTGGCGTGGCGGTGAGTCCGGGCGGCAAACCGCTGACGTTGAAACTGGTCGCAGCTGCGCTCGCGAGTGTCGCGTAGCTGAACGGCTGACCGACGCTGGCCAGCACCGTGGTGGCGCTGGTGATGGCTGGCAGTGAGCCCACCGTAAGCACCAGATTCACCGGGGCGCTGGTGCCGTTTCCGTTGGTCGCGGTCAGCGCCATCGTATAGACGCCGGCGATGGACGACGTGCCGCTCAGCGCGCCGGTTGCCGAATCCAGATCCACCCCCAATGGCCGTCCCGCCGCGGCAAAGGAACTCGGCGTGTTCGTGGCGGTGATCGTGTAGCTAAAAGGGGCGCCGACAGCCACCGCCGCGCTGGTCGGACTCGTGATCACTGGTGCCGCGGCCGGAGCAGCCACCGTAAGGGTGAGGGTCACGGGGGCTCCCGTACCACTCGCATTGTTGCCGCTGAGCGCAATGGAATACGTTCCTGCCGTCGCGGGCACCCCACTGATCGCGCCCGTGTTCGTATCTGCTACGAGCTGAGCCGGCAGCCCGGACACGTTGAAACTCGTCGGCGCATTGCTCCCGGTGACGGTGTAGCTGAACGCTTGGCCGACCGTGCCATTCGCGGTGGTTGAGCTGGTGATAATGGACGTGCCCGATGCCGCCACAATCGTGATCGAGATCGCCGCGTGGTTGGTCTGCCCATTGCTCGTGACCGAGACGTCGCCAAGACTCGTCCCCGGGGTCGTCGGCATGCCGGTGATCAACCCGGAACTCGCGTTGATCGCCAGCCCGGCAGGCAGTCCGGTGGCTTGGTATTGCACCGGTGGAGTCGCCGTCGACGTCACCTGAAAGCTGTAGTTCGCGCCCACCTGGCCGGGGGTGCCGGTGATGGTCTGTTGCGCGGTCAGTGCAGCCGGTAAGCAGGCCAGGAGCGTCCCTGCGAAGAAGCGACAAAATGAAGAAAACTGGATCATAACGGAGAACGACGGGTGCTTGGTGACGAATGCGACGGGTGTTTAGGACCCGAACGTGACGTTCGGCCGGATGGTGATGGTGAAGGTGACGGGAGCGCCCGTGCCATTGCTGCTGGTGGGAGTTACGATCACTTCGAACGTGCCGGACTCGACCGGTGTGCCGTTTACGACGCCAGTCGCGGTGTTCAACGTCAGGCCAGGCGGAAGTCCGGTGGCGGCGAAGGTCACGGCCGGCATGGTCGGCGCTGCCTCGATCGTGAAGCTCATCGCCGTGCCCACCGTACCGACGTGAGTGCGCGAACTGGTCACGAGCGGCGTGTTCGCCGCCGGAGCGACGATCACACGCAACGGAACGGGGCTGCTGCTGCCCGCGGCGTTCGCCGCCACCAGTCGGATGACCCACATGCCCGGCGCCTCCGGCACACCCGTGATGAATCCGGTGGTGGCGTTCACGTGCATCCAGCCCGGGGCGTCGAGTGTCTCGTAACTGTCCGGCGCATTGCCTGCGATGATCTGATAGCTGAACGCTTGCCCCACTTGCGCGGCGACTTCGCCTGCTGGTTCAAAAAGAGGTGCGGCAGCCGCCGGCCGGATGGTGAACGTAAGATCCCGGGCGGCGCTGGTGCCTGCCGCGTTCGTTGCCGTGAGCGTGGCAATGCTCGTTCCGGCTTCCGTCGGACTTCCCTGAATAGTACCGGTGGCCGGATTCACCGCGAGACCCGCGGGCAGGTTCACGGCATCCAAAAGGATGGGAGGTGCATACGGTGCCGTCCCACTGAGGTTGGACGCCGTGATCGTGTAGGAGAACGGTTCGCCGACCCGAGCGGTTACATACTCGGAAGTGGTCAGCACCGGCACGCCGATGGCGGGCGCGATCGCAATCAGCAGAGGCTGCGGCGAGCTGGTCCCGGCCGTCGTGGAGGCCGTCAAATTGACCGGATAGATGCGCGGGTCGTCGGCCGGCTTGCCCGTGATTTCCCCCGTGGCGGAATTGAACGTCAGCCCTTGCGGCAGCGCGCCACTGACCGCGTAGCTCAGGATCGGGCCGTTGCTCGCAGTGATCTGATACGTGAAGGCCGCTCCTACCTGGCCGGTGGCGGTTGCGGCACTCGTGATGGCGGGCGCATTCAGCGCCGGCGCGAGACCGAGCTTCAGCGTCGCCGCATTACCGAGCCCGTTGGCATTGGCGGCCCGGAGGATTACCTCGAATGTGTCGGCCGACGCCGGTGTTCCCGTGATCAGGCCGGAGAGCGGATCGAGCGCTAGTCCCGTTGGCAGTCCGGTGGCGAGAAACGAAGTCGGCGAATCACTGGCGGAGATTTGATAACTAAACGCGGTCCCGACGCGCCCAAGTGCAGTCAGCGAACTGGTAATGCGAGGCGTGCCAGGAGCTGGAATAATGGTAAGCTGCAGGACCTTCGTGCTGCCGGTCCCGTTTGCATTCGTGGCGCTGAGAGAAGCGCTGATCGGGGCGCTGGTTGGTTCGCTTGGAATTCCCGCGAGTACGCCCGTCGTTGCATTGAGCGTCAGCCACGCCGGCAATCCGGCCGCCTCGTAGCCGGTCACGGCGGAGTCGCTGCGGCTGGCGATGGCGTACTGGAATGGCTGGCCAACTTGCGCGATTGCCGTGCCGTTGCTGATGATCACGGGCGTCGTCAGCGCGGGCGCGATCCGGAAGAGCACCTCGCTCGGGATTCCAACGCCGGACCCATTGGTCGCGTTGAACCACACGCGCGATTCCCCCACCGCAGTGGCTTCAGGGGTTCCGGTAATCGTTCCGTTGGTGGTGTCGAGTTGCAGCCCGTCGGGTAGCGTGCCCGTCGTGATGCTGAAACTCGCCGGGTCGTTGCTCGCCGCCAGCGTGTAGGTGAAGGGCACGCCAACGTGGCCGAGCGTGATCGGAGCGCTGTTCACCACCGGGGCGCCGACCGATGGAACAATTGTAATAACCAAGACCGCCTCGGGCCCGATGCCGATGCTGTTGGTTGCGGCGACGTCCACGTAATATGTCCCGAAGGCCGCTGGTGCGCCGGAGATCACGCCCGTGCTCGGATCCAATGTCAGCCCTGCAGGAAGTGGGGCTGCGTTGTAGCTGCTGGCCAACGGCGTGCCCGACGAGGTGAGGGTGAAACTGAAAGTGTCACCGACGCGGGTCACCGGCGCGACGCTCGCGCTGGTGATCACCGGTGCATTCGGCGCCGGATTGATGACGATCGTGAGGTCGACAGTGGTAGTTCCGGCTGCATTGGTGGCGGAAAGCTTGACGGGAAATGACCCCATCGCGTCGGGCGTTCCCGAGATCACTCCAGTCGCTGGTGCGAACGACAGCCCGGCCGGCAACGACCCGATGAGCGCGTACGGTGCGGTCACCGTGCCGAACGCCGGCGTGAAGGAAAACGCGACTCCTTGAACGCCCGCGGGCGAGAGGGTACCCGTATAGGCAGGCGTGTTGGGCGGCGGCGCGATCGTCAGGATGAATGGCTGAGTGATGGCGCCTGAGGCGTTCGTCACCGTCAGCACGACGGTGTACGTTCCCGCCACAGTGGCGGTGCCGTGGATCTCGCCGGTGCCGGCCTCGATCACGAGTCCGTCTGGAAGCCCTGTGGCGCTGTAGGTCGACGGGGTGTTCGTGGCAACGACAGCAAAGTTGAAAGCGGTGTCGGTCCGACCACTGGCCGCAGCGGCGCTGGTGATCACAGGCGGGGGCGGCTGCACCACGAGATCGAGCACGTGTGTGTCGCTGCCCGTCGAGTTCGTGGCGATGATCGTGACGGCGAACGAGCCGAGATTGGCCGGCACGCCGCTGATCGCGCCGCTGCTGGAATTGATCGTCAGTGTTCCACCGGCGGCTTCGAGGCCTGGAGCCGTAAACACGGCGGGCGTGGTGTTCGTGACGACGGGAAAGTAGAACCCGCGGCCTTGGATGGCTGTCGCTGTCGCGGGCAGGCCGGTCGCGAACTCCGGCGCGATAGGATTGACCGTGAGCGTAGCCGGATCGCTTTCCAGGAATCCGCCAGCGTTGGTGACGACCACGGTGATGGCGCCGCCACCATTGGCCGGGATGTCGGCGAGGGTCAACGATGCGGCGGTTGCTCCTGGCAGCGCGGCGCCGTTGCGGCGCCACTGATACGTCGGAGTAGGACTGCCCGTCGCGACCACGGAAAAGCTGGCACTCCCACCGGCGGTAATCGTGCGGTTGGCAGGCTGACTCGTGATTTGAGGTGGGAGGTATACCACGAACGTGGCGAGACTGCTCGTCGTGGTGCCCCCCATGTTGGTGACCACGACGTCGTAGTCGCCGGCATCGGCGAGCTGGACGTTGGTGATCGTCAGCGTCGCGGTTGTGGCCGAGGCGTTGCCGGTGATTGGATTGCCGGCCTTCCTCCACTGATAGGTGAACGGCCCTTCACCGGCGGCCACGACGGAGAACGTGCCTGTTTGTCCGACATTGATCGTGGCATTCGCCGGCGGCTGCGTGATGCTTGGCGCCGGCACAAACATCAACCGGGCAAGACCGAACTGCTCCATCGTGCCGTCGTTGAATGTCGTTCCTGCGATCAGCATTCGACCGTCTTCCAGCACCTCGATGGCGCTGAGGTGCGCTTCAGCAAGGCCGAGGACAGTGAATGACGCGTCACGCGTGCCGCTGGCGTTCACGCGTGCGATGCCGATCGTCGGTCCATCGCTACCGCTGTTGATGTCCTGACCCACGATCAGCCGGCCGTCGGCCTGCCGGTAAATCACACCGATGTTGCCCACGTCGGAGAGATCCGCGTTGGAGTAGGTTGCATCGATGCTGCCACTCGCCGTGAGCCGGGTAACGCCATCCCAGCGGCCGACGTAGGCTAGCCCACTGGGATCCAGGAGTACGCTCTCGGCCGTTGATGCAAGGCCATTGGTTGCGCCGAAGCTTGTATCGAGTGAGCCGTCGGTGTTCACGCGAACCACACCCTTTCGGCTCACCCCGGCGAAGCTGGTGAAGCCGCCGCAGACCAGCGCGCGGCCATCCGGCTGCAGCACGAGTTGCGATACGCTCCAGTTGGCGCCCTGCTTCGGGTCAAACGTCGGATCGAGCGATCCATTCGGATTGATTCGCGCCAGGGTGTTGCGCGTGACGCCAGCATAGGCGCTGAAGAGGCCGCCGAGCAGGATCTTGCCGTCGGGCTGAAGCGCGGCCGTCGCGATCCATGAACTCGCTCCAAAACCCGGATCAAACGTGGGATCGATCGACCCGTTCGGCAGCAGTCGAGCGATGCGATTGCGAACCAGCCCGTTCACGCGGTCGAAGAACCCGGCAAAGACGATCTTCCCATCAGGTTGGCTGACCAGTGCGCTCACCCTGGCGCTCGCTCCCGTGGCACCACCGACCAGTGTCACGGCTGGGGCGAAATCCACATCGAGGGCTCCGTCCGCCGACAGTCGCACGATTCCTTTTCGCGACGCACCGTCCACGTGGCTGAACCAGCCGCCTAGGACGAGCTTTCCGTCGCGCTGTCGAAGGAGCGCCTCCACGGTTCCTGGCGACCGCACCTCGCCCGCGAAACTTGTATCCATGCTTCCCGATGCCTTCAGCCGGGCCAGCGCATTATGGGTTGAGCCCTCACGCATGAGGCTGGCGCCGGCGACCACGATTTCACCGCTGGGAAGCAGGGCGATCGTCTCGACGTCGAAGTCGAGGCTGCCGCTGGAACCAAAATTGGAATCGAGTGCTCCGTTGCTCTGCAGCTGAGCCACCTGGTATCGAACGGTGCCCGCGCTTCTGAAGCTTCCACCGATGAGGATCTTGCCGTCCGCTCGAAGTTCAAGCGCATCGATATTCCGAAAGGGTGGCGGCGTGAAGCCGGTGTCGCGCGAACCATCTTGGTTGAGACGCAGCAGGTCGGGTCCGTTCTGCTCGAAACTGCTGGCGCCCACAATGAGCTTTCCATCCGGCTGAATGGCGAGGCTCGTCGCGTCGAGCCCGCTCCATGTGTCCGGCACAAACTCCGGATCGACACTCCCGTCGGCTTTTAATCGGACGAGGCCGGCCCGCGGCTGGCCATTGTAACTGGTGAATGGGCCCGCGAGGAGGATATGCCCGTCCGAGAGCAGCTTGAGGTCCTTCACGCCCGCGCCATCGCCTACGTCGAACGAGCTATCCACGGTTCCGTCAGGGTTGAGTCGCACGCAGCGTGAACGGCTGAGCCCACCGAATGTCTGGAACCATCCGCCCGTGACGATTTTTCCGTCCGGCTGCAGCGCGATTGCCTCGATACGACCGCCGGCGCCGATGCCGTCCGCGAACGCATGATCCAGTGAACCATCGCTGTTCACCCGGGCAATCCGGCCACGAGTGACGCCGTCGTAGTGCACGAACTCGCCGCCCAACAGAATCTTTCCGTCGGGCTGCACGAGCACCTTGTAGACCGGCTGATCGGGCCCGAGCCCGGGGTCAAATGTGAGATCGACCGAACCGTCGGCATTCAGTCGCGCCAGATTCCGACGGAGCACGCCGTTGATCCGGGAGAATGATCCGCCTGCGACGAGTTTCCCATCGGGTTGTCGGGCGATGCTTAGAATTGTTCCGCCCGCAGCTTCAATCAGCGGGGCGAATGTGGGATCGAGCTGCATCGCGCCGGGATATCGTGTGGGCGCGACGTCGAGGTTGCCCGCGACCGAGATGAACGATTGGCCGACGGCGCTGGTCACCACCACCTCGTAGTGTCCCGCATCATGCATGGTGACCGCCGGAATCGTGTAGCTCGCTGAAGTCGCACCGGCGATAGGTTGGCCGTTCACGCGCCACTGATACGACGCTGGCGTTTCGCCGGTGACCGATGCCGACCACGTGATAGTTTCGCCCGCGGTCGCGGTTTCGCTTTGGAGAGGGGCGATAGAGATGGAACCCTCCGCCACCCGCAGCGTGAATGTCTGAAACGCGTCGGTTCCGACTCCGTTGCTGGCTTTGATCGTAAACGTGAAGGGCGAGCCCGCAGATGAGAAAGGCGTGCCCGAGATCACCCCCGTTATTGGACTCAAACTGGCCCATGATGGAAACTGGCCGTCAGTCACGTCGTATCGCGGTGCAGGCACACCGCCGGCGGTAACCGTCGCCACATTCTGGGTGCCCACCGTAAACGTGCGTTCATCTGGGCTGGTGAACCACGGGTGAAACGCCCCCATCAGCCTAGCTACTCCTCCCTGATGTACATACCCGTCGGAGAAATGAGTACCGGCGAGGAGAAGCTGGCCATCATCTAGCATGAGAATCTGCGAAACCTGTGCGTCGCGGAGACCGGGAATGGCAAAGCCCGGATCAACGGTGCCATTTCTACGCACTCTCACCAGCCCCGGCGGAGCAGGATCCGCCGGGGTAGCGATATCCAGGGAGCGGCCCACCAAGACGTAGTCGTCAGCCTGGACCAACACCGATCCGGCCTGCACCAAAACCGGCGCAAGGTTTCCCGTCACAAAGTCTGAATCCAACATACCGGACGACCTCAACCGCACTAGGCTTTCCGAACCCTCGAGGCTAACGAGCAGCTCTTCGTTCGGAAGCGCCCAGATCCCCAGCAGCGTACGGTCGGTGGGCAGCCCCGAGGAAAACGACATGTCCAGCGATCCGTCCGGATTGAGTCGGACCAGCTTCGCTTGTGGCGTGCCATTGTAGGTGGTGAACGTTCCCCCAAGCACGATCTTCCCGTCACGCTGCAGCACCAGATGCTCGATGAGTCCACCCGGCCCGGTGCCGTTGGTCTGGAAGGTCGAGTCAAGCGAGCCGTCTGGCTCGGCCCGCGCGACATACAGTCGCCGTTCGCCCCGATAGCTCACGAATCCCCCCGCAATCAAGATTCGCCCATCCAATTGAAGTCCCATCGCCTTGATCTCGCCATCCGGCCCCGTTCCAGGATCGAAGCTGAGATCGAGGCTGCCATCGCTGAGGAGCCGGCCAATGCGTTGGCGCGCCACGCCCGCAATGTGGCTGAATCGCCCGGCGACGAGAATTTTCCCGTCAGGCTGCAGCAGCAATTCAGCGATCTTGTCATCAGCGCCACTACCGGCGCTAAAGGATTCATCTCTGCTGCCGTTCGCATTCAGTCGGGCGATGCCGCTTTGTTCCACGTTGTCGACGTACTGAAAATCTCCGACAATGATAAGCTTCCCATCGCGTTGTCTTTGCATTCGCTGAATGGTCGCAAGAGAGCGTAAAGCGACTGCCAATGATGGATCGGCTGTGCCATCGGCTGTGAGCCTCAAAACTCGCGCTTCGCTCGAGCCGGCGAATGCGTCGGTGCCACCGATCGTCACACTGCCATCCGCTGCCAGCGCCAGAGCTCGAACATGGATGGGCAACGTATTGCCTGGACTGAAGCCGGAATCCACCGTACCTGTCGGATTGAAACGAGTGATATATTGGGTAGGAAGTCCGCTTCCTGGGTCATATCCGGCACCTACTACGATCTTCCCGTCCGGTTGCAGCGCGAGCGTCAATACCGGATTGGTTGGCGCAACGGAGAATGAGTCATCTACCGAACCGTCGGCGTTCAACCTCAGGAGCTTCGGACCGGAGAACGTGCCGACAAGAACCTTCCCGTCTGGCTGCAGCGCGAGGCTGGTGGGAAGAAGCAATCCGTCAGCCGGGAATACGAAACTAGTGTCAAGTGAACCGTCCGGATGCAGCCTTGCGACTCGCGGGCGAAGTACGCCGTTATATTGAATAAAGCTACCAGCGATCACAATTTTCCCATCTGGTTGCAGGGCGACTGCTGAGACCGGGTTGTTAGCGCCCGAACCGGGATTGAACGTTGTGTCCACTGCGCCGTTGGAGTTCAGCCGGACCACGCGTGGGCGTGATAGGCCGTCGCAGCTCAAAAATGACCCTCCGAGAATAATCTTCCCGTTCGGTTCCAATGCGAGGGCGACTACCTCTCCATTCGGACCTGCTCCGGGGTCGAAGGAGTGATCCAAAGTACCGTCCGCGTTGATTCGGGCGACATGGTAGCGCGGGAACCCTCCGTAACTCGTGAAATCCCCCGCAACCAGGATCTTCCCATCGGGTTGCCGCACAATCCGACGGACCGAGTCATTGGGACCTTTGCCGGGGTCAAACGTGAGGTCTACCGCTCCGGTACCGTCAGTCCGTGCGATATTCGGGCGCACGACACCGTTCAGCCGGCTGAACTCACCTCCTATGATCAACTGGCCGTCCGGCTGCTGTGCGAGCGCATAGATCTGCCCCCCGAGTTTCTCGATCATCGGGTGGAACGATGGATCGACGCGCATTATGCCAGGGAAAGCATAGCTTGCGGGCGCAACGGAGAGAACGGCTGCACCGGAGACGAGCTGCCGGTCAAATCGAGAGACGACGACGTCGTAGAGTCCGGCATCGCTCATAGTCGCGCTCGGAATGGTATAGCTGCTCGAAGTCGCTCCGCTGATCGGTTGCCCCTCATGGCGCCATTGGTAAGTCAGGTCGCCGCCGCCCGAGGCGCTTGCATACAGGGTGATGCTACTACCGGCCCATACCGTGCCGGCCCGGGGCGGTTCGACGACCAGCGGGTCGAGGACCTGGAGGATGAATGTCTGGCTGATCGGTGCGCCGACGCCGTTAGCTGCGGTGACCGTCAGTGTCGATGGCCCCGCGATCGGCGGGATTCCAGAGATTACGCCATCATTGCTAAGGCTCGCCCAAGTCGGGAGTCCCTGCACGGAAATAGTTGGTGCGGGTGTGCCGGTGCCCTCCACCGCAAAGGTCCCTCGCTGGCCGACGACGAAGGTAGCTGAGGCCGCGCTGATGATGCCGGGTGATTGTCCAGTCACCGGGTAAGGTTCGAATACAGCTTCGTTCGTGTTCGCTGCGATCGCACGTCCATGAGAATCTGCGCCTGCGACAAACTGGATATCGGAGGGGCTCCCAAAGCCGCTCGCGTACAGGTTCCGTCCGTTTGGCTGCGCTAGATTTCCACCCACGATGCGCAGATCAAGATCAGCCGTTGTGCCAAAAACCAGTACCGGCGTGGCGCTGTCGAATGCGGTCACATTACCGAGCAACACGGGCCCGGTGAAGACGACGCCCGGCGCAAAAATACCAGCGAGCCCGCGTGACGCGAAACAGTTGGCATTCGCGGCATCGATTCCACCGAACTTCCCGTTATTGCTGAGAACAGCGATATACGCGATGTCCGCGATACCGTCGTAGGCGGTCGCTTCTTGGCCCGTAAACAAAGGGCTACCGTTGTTCGCCGGGTCATTGATTGCGGTGATTGGGGCCGTAATGTCGAATGTGCCCGTCGGATCGAACGTCGTGGCGCGGCCAACGCTGGTGATCGACAGATGCGTACGCTCGTCCGCTCCGGCGATGATCAGCCCGGCATGGCCTTTGATGTATTGGACGCTCGGTTGGTTGTACTTCAGCGGAGCCGCCGGGCCGACGGCATCATCCAATACGACCGAGAGCGTGCCCGGGCCTCTGAATTCCACCGCTACCAGGTCATCGTCGAGGTCGATGAACAGCAGCCGGGTGACCTCCCAAGAATTGCTGGTGACATTGAAATCAGAGGTGACGCTCAGCGCCGCGCCAGTGACGAGCACCTGATCGAAGGTATATCCGGCAGGGTGGACGAGGTTATGTGGTTCCAGCTCCTGTCCAGCGCCCAGCACCTTGCTCGTGGTGGTGATGCCCAGAATAGCCGGCAGACTCGAGTCTGCGCTACACCAGTTGGTAGCAAGCACCTGATAAACGCCGGTGGATGCAGGTTGTGCATGGCTGACCGTCAGAGTCTGGCTGGTCGCTCCCACTAGACTGACACCGTTGCGCGCCCATTGGTAGGTGGTCGTGTTGCCGGCGTTCACTGCGAATACGCCACTCCTGTCCTCCACGACGATCGCGCTCGATGGGTGTGTCCAGAACGACGGAGGCTGGCCTGTGAACGTGCCTCGATTCGGCTGGGTCGGCAACATAACGTCATTTGAATCGAATCCCTCATTGAAATGTAGGATCGCTGGGGACGTCCCGCGCAGAAGAATCGGTTTTCCATTCGGTTGGGCGAGATCGCCCCCGAATATCCGGACTGTCATGGTCGTGCCAAACATCAGGCAAGGCGTTGCTGTTCCCGAAGCCTCAACATCACTGATCGGCACCGAACCCCATAGCTCGACATCCCCGGCTGAAATGCCAGTGATCCCTGAGGTTGCACCGTATCGGACGTAGGCAGTGTTGAGGAACCCGAACTTGCTGGGAAAAGGAGCCCGGCCGACGATCGTCACACGCGTGATATCGGCCCAGCCCTCGTAAGTGATATCGCTGCGAAGAAATGACCGGTCCACTTCTGTTCCGCGACCGCTCGGAAACACCGTCAAGTTGGACGTTTCATTAGCGTTTACGATCGTCAGCGCTGCATCTCCCTGCATGAACTCCACACTAGGAAGGTTGTAGAGCGCCGCGGGAATAGGTGCACTGCTGGCAGTGGCCGGATCCAAGGCGATGGTGAGGGTTCCCGCCCCAGAAAAATCGACGTTCACCAAATCGCCGTGCTTGTCCAGGAACCGGACGCGGACGTGCTGTCCGGCGTCTGCGGACACCGTCGCCGTCGGGCCGGTCAGCCTCACCACGTCATAGACCTTGCCATCGAGAGCGGTCCAGTCGAGGAGTTCTGCGGTCGCGCCACCGGTGACGCTGGCTGCGGACCCGACATAAGGCGCGAAGAGCGTCGTTCCTATTAACGCGAGTGCGAGCCGGCAGACAGTGTTTTTCATAGGGGAGAGTCTGGACGAAGAACGAGGCCGGTTTTGCTACCTGTGCGGCGCATGCAGGGATGGCAGAGCCAAGCCGCGATCGGGGATGGCAGAGAAGGGCGTTGGGGATGGTTGAAGCTGGCCTGAAGCGGAAGAACTCTCTCGCCGCAAAACTTAGCTGCCGCGTTGCGAGTTAATGGGACACCCGATCTGGCGCAGATTTCTGTACCTGCACACCAAGGAGAAGGCCAGTGCTCAGGTCAGTACCTGAGCCAATAGAAGCCATCCTGTGGCGACTTATTATTTCCGGCACGTGGCGATCTGGGACTTATTCGCCGAGAGTGGCGGCGGAAACCTCTACGCGTGGACGGCAGCGGCCTTCCTCACGCCGGAGTTCGGCGTTCTGGAGCAGCACCGCGCGCGTTTGCTGACGATTTCGCCTCTCCTGCTCAATCATCTGAATCGCGCCGGCGGGCTCTATCTGCGGGACGAGGTCGAAAAGGCCAATCTGCGAATTCTCGGCCGCTTCCTGTCGGAAGGGCAGAAGAACGGCGAGTTCCGTGACTTCGCGGTGAAACCCACGGCTGCGACGTTGATGCACGCCATCAATGGCGAGTTCGGCCAATGCGCAGCGGACTCGGCGATTTCGCTTTCAGATTACGCCGAGTAGATTTTAACGATCTTCGACTTCTCCACGCAAAATCGCGCGGACGCCGCTGAGGATTCGCTATGAATGCAAACGATGATGTTTCGATTTCGTCCGCTCCGCGCGGCTTCCGCCGGGTTGCTCCGGCGTTCGCGTTGTTCTTCCTGTCACCCTTCGTGGCCGAAATGCTTCTCGGCGACTTCGCGATCGATGCCATATGGATCGTCCTGGTCGTCGGCCCGCTGTACGGCGGCGGCGCAGTTATCGTTCGCGAGACGGCGCGGCGACTCGGTCGCGGGTGGGCGACCCTGCTGCTGCTGGCATTGGCCTACGGCATTTTCGAGGAAGGCATCGTCATCCAGACACTCTTCAACCCGAACTATCTTGGCCTGCACCTGCTCCGCCACGGCTACGTGCCGGCGCTTGGGATGAGCGCGTGGTGGACGCCGTTCGTCCTGACGCTGCACACCGTGTGGAGTATTTCGGTGCCGATCGCGATCGTGGAGGCGCTCTTCCCTGAGCGGCGAACGCAGCCCTGGCTGGGAAGGATCGGCCTCGGTATTTCCGCCGGGTTGATGATCGGCGGCGCCCTGCTCGTGCACGGTGCCACGCGCAAACAGGACCCGTTCACCGCATCGAACGTTCAGCTGGTCTCGACTTGGATCGTGCTCGCGCTGGTCGTCATCCTCGCGCTCCGCTGCCGGCCGAAGGCGACGCGGCCGGCTGGCGCGGTGCCGGGCGTGTGGGTCATGGGCGCGCTCGCGTTGCTGTGGGGACTGGGGTTCATGTCCGTCAACCGGCTGGTGCAAGACTGGCTCTTGGCCGGCGCTCAGTGGGCGCTCGACCTCGTCGGCTTCGTCCTGCTGGTCGTGTTCGCGCGTCGTGCGGCGTGGACTCCGCTGCACACGGTTGCGGTCGCTGGGGGCGCGATGCTCGCCTATGCCTGCCATGGTTTTCCTCAAGAACCGGTCGCTGGCTCGAAGGGCGTGATCGATCTCGTCGGCAACACCCTTTTCGCGATTGTTGCCGTCGTGCTGCTCGTCCTGGCGGCAAGGAAGGAACGCGCACTCACGTCCGCGTCGCACGCTCCGTAGCGCGTGGCACAGTGCGCTGGCCGGGCTCAACGCTGATGGCGAAAACCCTGCGGCGTCTGTCAGTGCGGGCTCAGGGCGCCATGAGCGGGTGAGGTCGTGCTTGCGGTGACCTGCGCTGGCCGAACTCGGCCCGTTGCCACGCGAGCCACCAGGAGAAAACCCGTTTCACCCACGGAGTCAGTCGGGTGCGGCTGTAGAGGTCGCCGACTCGGCGGATCGCTTCGGCCTGCGTGGGGTAGGGATGGATCGCGGCCCCGACGCGGCCGAGACCGATCTTGTTGGTCATGGCCAGCGAGAGTTCGCCGATCGTGTCGCCGGCGTGCGCGGCAACCACCGTCGCCCCGACGATCTGGTCCGTGCCCCGACGCACGTGGACCCGCACGAAGCCGTCCGCTTCGTCGTCGAGGATCGCCCGATCCACTTTGGCGAGCGGCTGGGTGAAGGTGTCCATCGCCAGACCACGCACCTTCGCGTCGGCGGGGCCGAGCCCGATCTGCGCCACTTCCGGCGAGGTATAGGTCGACCACGGAATCGTGAGCGCGCTGACGCGGCGGCGACCCTTGAAGAGAGCGTTCTGGATGACGATCCGCGCCATGAAGTCGGCCGCATGCGTGAACTGGAAACGCGAGCACACGTCGCCGCAGGCGTAGACGCGTCGGTTCGTTGTCCGAAGGAAATCGTCCACCTTCACCCCCTGCCGGCCGAACGCGATTCCGGCGGCCTCGAGCCCGAGTCCCTCGACATTCGGCGCCCGGCCGACGGCGACGAGGAGCCGGTCGGCGTGGCCGGCCTGTTGCTGGCCGGCCGAGGCGAGCTGCCAAATCACACCGTCGTCGGGAGCGCGGGCGACCTTCAGGTCCCGTCCATCGCAGAGAATCCTGACGCCGTCGCGCTCGAGCGCGGCGCGCAGGATTTCGGCGGCCTCGCGATCCTCGCGCGGCAGAATGCCTGCCGCCGATTCGATCAGTGTGACCTCCGCGCCGAAACGAGCGAAAGCCTGCGCCATCTCGCAACCGATCGGACCGGCGCCGACGATCGCGAGGCGGCGCGGCAACTCGGTCAGCGAGAAAAGGGTTTCGTTGGTGAGATAAGGCACCTCCGCCAGGCCGGTGATGGGCGGAGCCGAGGCACGCGCACCCGTGGCGATGACTGCCTTGGCGAAGCGCAGCGCCTGCCCGCCGACCTGCACGGTGTCGCCGGAGGCGAAACGCGCCTCGCCGATGAAGACATCGACGCCCAGCTCGCGAAAGCGCGCGGCGGAGTCGTGCGGACTCAGGTCGGCGCGCAGCCGGCGCATCCGCTCCATCACCGCGGAAAAGTCCACCGCCACTTCGCCGGTGATTTTCACTCCGAAGCGGGCACTCGCGCGTGCCTCGGCCGCCGCCCGTGCGGCACGGATGAGCGCTTTGGAAGGCACGCAGCCGACATTCAGGCAGTCGCCGCCGAGCAGGTGGCGCTCGATGAGCGCGACTTTCGCGCCAAGGCCGGCCGCACCCGCCGCCGTGACGAGGCCCGCGGTCCCACCGCCGATCACGACGAGATTGTAGCGCGGCGCTGGCGTGGGACTTTTCCAGTCTGACGGATGGACGTGCGCCTGCAGCCGGCGATTGTGCTCATCCCACGGTTGAAGCAATGGCGGGTGTTTCATGGCTGAGGCACGACCGACGGCGAGGAGCGTTTGGCGAGGGCTGCGCGCGCAAGGCGGGTGACGAAGACCGTCACGAGGACCGTCGCGACGAGACCCACGCCGTAGAGGGCCCATTCGGCCGGGGTGCGCTGGCGCTGGGTCGCGGCCCGCGCGAGGGAACCGAGATACACATACATCACCGTGCCCGGCATCATGCCGATCCACGAGGCAAGCACGTAGTCGCGCAGCGAGACGCGGGTGAGCCCAAAGGCATAATTGAGCAGCGAGAAGGGAAACGCCGGGGAAAGCCGCGTGAGTCCGACAATCTTCCAGCCCTCGCGGGCGACGGCACGGTCGATCGCGGCGAAGGACGCGTTGCCCGCGATCTTCGCCGCCACCCAGTCGCGGGCAAAATACCGCCCGACCAGAAACGCCGCCGTCGCGCCCAGCGTGGCGCCCACCGAGACGAGCGCCGAACCGAACCCGACGCCGAAGAGCGCGCCAGCGCCGAGCGTGAGCGCCGAGCCGGGCACGAAGAGAACCGTGGCGGCGATGTAAAGCAGGATAAACCCAACGGGCGCCCACGCTCCGAGACGTTCGATCCATCCGAGCGCTTCGTGCAGAAGCGCTCGCGCATCGAAGACCACCAGCGCTGCCAGCACCGCCGCAATCCCGAGCGCGAGGACGATTTTCCGGACGATGCTCATGGGCTCCCCTGATCGTTCAGCGACCAGTCATAGTCGGTGTAGCTGATCTTGCAGTCGCCGGCAGCGAGCACGCGTCGCGCCTCCTCGGACAAGAAGGGTGCCACGAACTGGAGCACCGCACCGTCCGTCCCGCCGAAGTCCTCCGCGAACCACTTGAAGATCGGCGAAAGATAAACGATGCGGCTCGCGGCATCGACCCGGTTCTTCGCTGCGGTGCCTAGGAATCTTTTTCCCTGGTCTTCGAGCTGTGCGTCGAGGTGTGCGCCGACGAACGTCTCTTCGCGCAACGGCGGGCAGCCGCGCGCCGCGCAGACGAGGGCGAAGTGCACGCGAGGCTCCCGGTAGTCCCGGCGAATGATGCCGTGCTCCAGTTCGTCGAGTGAGATCTTTCGGCCGAAGACCTCGACTCCCTCCTGCTTCCACGCGGCGCCCGGCAGCCAGCCGATGCTGCGGATGCTCTTCACCGGATAGTGATCGATGATGAGCTTCAACGTAGCGGCGTTGTAGAGATTGATGAGAAACGCCAGGCGTTCCGGCTGCGACCAGCCATCGAACTCGGTCGTGGTGACGGCCGCGAGCTGCGCCAGGTAGTCGTCGAGCGGTTTTGGCGCGGCCTGCAGCGCCGCATAGTTGACCCGCCCGTCGCGGACCTGCGCTTTCAGCACGCGATCGAAAAGCGCGTGGCTGTGGTCGAACGCGCGGGCGATGGGCGCGAGCGAGGCCAGACCAGCGAGGAGCAACAGCAAACTGCGGAACGGAATCATGCGAGCATGAGACGGCGACCCGCCGGATTTATTCCGGCGGAATAACCGTCCGGTCGCGGCGTCCCATCTGGCGATGACGCCTCTCCTTCGTCGATCCACTGCGGTGAATCCCGATTTCCTGGGACGCACCGCCGTATTGATCCCGGCGTTGAACGAAGCACCGTGCATCGCCGACACGGTGCACTACTGGCAAAAGTGGGGGGCTGCGCTCGTTCGCGTCGTGGACAACGGGAGCACCGATGCCACGGCGGCGCGGGCGCGTGAAGCCGGTGCGGAGGTACGCACGGAACCGCGGCGCGGATACGGCGCGGCGGCGTGGACCGGTTCCCGCGATTTGCCGGCAACCATCGAATGGATCCTGTTCAGCTCCGCCGACGGCAGCGACCGGATCGAGGGCGCGGCGGCGGCGTTTCAAACCGAGATCGACAGCGGCGCGGCGCTCGTGCTCGGGGAGCGCGTCACCCGGCCCGACTCACGCCGTCGGCTGACGCCGATGCAGCGATTCGGCAATGCCCTGGGTTGCGCGTTGATCGCGCTCGGCTGGGGACGACGGTTTCGCGACCTCGCATCGCTGCGCGTGATCCGACGGGACGCCTTCGAACGACTGGCGTTACGGGATCGCGGCTTCGGCTGGAATGTCGAGATGCAGGTGCGCGCGCTCGAGCACGGACTGCGGATTGCGGAGGTGCCGGTGCATTTCCATCCGCGGGCCGCCGGCGAGTCGAAGATTTCGGGCAACCTTGCCGGCGTTTGGCGCGCGGGCTGGGGGATTCTGACGACGGTGGCGAAACTGCGATTCGCCCGCGGCGGCGTGGAGACCGGGCGATCCTCCGCCGCATGCTGCACGAGTCGGTGGCGCAGCACGGGCTGAACGCCGCGCCGACCGAGCACGGAAATCGCGAGTCAAAACCCGAATCGTGCCGGCGTTGGCCGATTCAATTGAGCGCGCCCGTGCAACTGCTGCCCGCTCCGGCCGTGCATGCGAGGCAGTGCGCTCCGGTGAGAATCGCACCGCCGGCCAGATAGGCGGGCGTCACGCCCCATAGGTGGAGCGCCTTGCCGTTGCGCAGCTGCAGGCCGAGCATCTGGTTGAAATCGCAGTCGTAGATTTCGCCGCGCCAGCCGACGCTCAGCGTCGAGCGACACATGAGACCGTCCACCGTCGCAGGATTGAAGCTGTTGGCGAGGAGTTCGAGATAGGCGTCCCACTCGCCATGCTCGCGCAGGTCCTGCGCGAAACGGGCGATAGGCTGGTTCACGAGGGCGAAGAGCCGCGTGAACTCGATGCCGAAACGCGTGCGCAGTTCCGCCTTGTACTCGGCTTCCAGTTCGGGCTGCGGCGGCGGAAGTTTCGCGCCGAGCGGATTGTAGACGAGGCTGAGCGGCAGGCGCGTGCCGTAACCAACGGCGTTGAGCTTGCGCAGGGCCCGGATGCTTTTCGCGAACACGCCTTCGCCGCGTTGCGCGTCGACGTTCTCCGCGCTGTAGCAGGGCAGCGACGCGACCACCTCGACTTCGTGAGCGGCGAGATAGTCCGGCAGCCACGCGAAGGCGGGCGTTTCGATGATCGTGAGATTGTTGCGATCGATCACCCGGCACCCGCAGTCGCGGGCGGTCTCGACGAACGTGCGGAAATGCTCGCTCAACTCCGGCGCGCCGCCGGTGATATCGACGACCTCGGGGCGGTGCGCCCGAATCCATTCGCACACCCGTGCGGCGACCGTCGCGTCCATCATCTCCGTCCGCCACGGCGCAGCATCCACGTGACAGTGACGGCAGGCCTGATTGCACTTCCGGCCGACGTTGATCTGGAGCGTTTGCACGCTGCGGCGGGTCAACGTCAGGCCGTGCGCGGCGAGTTTTTGGTCAAAAGAGATCATTCTGGAAAGAGGGACGTCGTAACCGGGACTTTATTCCCTGGCCGCGTGGGTCGGAACGTCCGCCACGACCGAGGCCGATGATACCAGTCGGCGAGCCTGACCGGCGACACGCCGAGGCAATACCCCAGAATCACGAGCTGATTGACGAGCAGCGTGCGCAACGGTCCAAGCTCGCGCCAGCGGCGCCCGGAGGTCAGCGCCGCGGCAGGCGCGAGTGCGAGCCGGCCGAATCGGCGTAGCCGCTGCACGAACTCGTAGTCCTCCATGATCGGCAAGTCGGCATAACCGCCGAGCTGCGCGAAAGTGTCGGCGCGCACGAAGATTCCCTGGTCGCCGTAGGGCAGTTGCCGGTAGCGCGCGCGCCAGTTTGTACCGCGCTCGATCAGTCGGCGGCCGAGAAACTCACCGGAGACGGCAAACCTGAAAGCGCCTCCGACGACGCCCGGTCGGGCGAGCGTCGTTTTCACGAGCGACGGATAGATCGCGGGCAGCACTGTGTCCGCGTGCAGGAAAAGCAGATACTCGCCCGTGGCCACGGCCGCCCCGCGATTCATCTGGCGGGCCCGGCCTGCCGACCCCTCGAGCACGAGGGCATCATGACGGCGCGCGATTTCAAGCGTTCGGTCGGTGCTGCCTCCGTCCGTGACGATGATCTCGTGCGGATGTTCCCGGCGCGCCGCGGCGAGCGTGGCGGGTAGCTGCTCCTGTTCGTTGAGCGTCGGAATGACGACCGACACGCCGCCACGACCTGCAGCGCGCGCGACCGGAGTTTGCGTCCAGAGCGGAAGATCGTCGGGCACGTCCAAGTCGCGCAGAGTCGCGAGCTGCGATATCTCGATTGCGAACGCACGGGCGTTGGCGAGCGTCTGGGCCAGCACGTCGGCGCCGCCCCAGGAAACGCCACGGAAAAGCGTCGGCAGCGGCCGGCGGAGGCCGATCAGATAGTAACCGCCGTCGGCCGCCGGGCCGATGACGGCTTCGGCCTGTTCGAGGGCGGCGAATGCGGACGCGAGATGACGGTCCGTAAGCTGCGGACAATCTCCGCCGATCACGGCGACCGTTTCGGCGCCTTCCGCGAAGGCGACCTGCACGGCGCGATCCATGCGCTGGCCGAGATCGCCGTCGTCCTGGTCCCGAATCACGATGTCACCGCCGAGCCAAGCGCGAGCGGCGGCCTCATCCGGCGCGTCCGTGAGGCGCGCTTCGACCGCGACTTCAGCGCTGGCCTTGAAACGTTCAACCTCGGTGAGGGTGTGTCGGACGAGCGAGCAGTAGAGCTCGCAGGCGCGGTGCGCGCCCAGCGCCGGCACCAGCCGCGTTTTCACCGTGCCGGGCCGCGGAAATTTGAGCATAAGAATGAGTCGCTGGCGCATGGAGCGGGACGAAACGTGTTCACCGGATCAGGACGTAGGCCAGCGCGCCCAGAAGGGCGGCGCAGGGCAGCGTGACAACCCACGCGGCGAGCACGCCGACAACGGGCTTCCATCTCGTTTGTCGAGTTACCAGGCCCATGCCGAGCAGTGCGCCCACGCTCACGTGCGTCGTGCTGACCGGCAGGCCGTGCAGGCTCGCCGTCGTGACCAGCGCCGCGGTGGAGAGGTTGGCGGCGAAGCCCTGCCCCGGGTTCATCGAGGTGAGGCGATGGCTCATGGTGTCGGCGACCTTGCGCGCATTCAGCAAGCCGCCGATGGCCATCGCACTCGCGACAGCGGCGAGTCCCCAGCGGAGATCGAGCGCATGAACCGCGAACAGCAGCGCCGCGATCTTCGGCGTGTCGTTCAATCCGCGGGCGAAACTCACCGCGCCGGCACTGAGCAGGTGCAGGCCGTCGAGCAGCCGACCTGCGTCGACACCGAACACGCGTCCGTCGTAACGCGCGGCACAGGCCGCGTTGTCACCGACGGTCAGAGTAAGCGTCGACGATGGACGGGAAAATGCCGCGGCTCCGCTGGCGACGACTGGCAAAGCGACGGGATTCTCCAGACCGCCGCACACGCAGGTGTTTCGTGTGATTCCGGAGCGGATTCGCCCGCGATGAAGCGTCCCATAGACGCAGGCACCGGTGGCGATCGCGAGGAGAGGACTCACGAGCAGCGGAAGCACGAAGGCCTGGCCCAGCACGGCAAAGTCGACCTCGGGCCCCGCCGCCGCGGTGCCGGCCCCGACCAGAGAGCCAATGAGCCCGTGGGTCGTGGAAACAGGAAACCCGAGCAGCGTGGCAAGTATCACCGCCGCGCCGGCGCCGAGCGCGACGGCGAGAAGGAAGGGCGGCGAGGCTGTGAGCGCATCGGGCACCAAACCCTTGCCGGAGAACTTGCCGACGAGCGCTTCGGCGAGGAAAATCGCCGCCACGCTGCCGGCGAACGTCGTGACGGTGGCCCAGGAAATCGCGGTGCGATAGCTCGTCGTGCCGCTGCCGAAGAGGCTGGCGACGCCCTTGAAGTTGTCGTTGGCGCCGTTGGCGTAGGCGAGAAAACAGACGGCGAGGAGAACGATGACAGTGATCATGGCCACGTGAGATGTGCTCAATCTGCGGCGCCAGGCAGCCAGCCGCCGGCCGCCTGTAGCGGCGACAACTCGCCGGGGCGAGTGACCCACACGGCCAGAGCGAGCCGGGCCTCGGCGGGAGGTTTCCGATCCGGTCGCAGCGCCACCTCGCCGTGGAGCGCATCGCCCCGTCGGGTGAGGGGGGCGCGCGTCAGAGCGGCGACCACGAAATCGTGCGACAGATGCCGGCCGCGGTTTTCACCAGCTTTCACATCGGAATGCACGCCACTCCAAAGCAGCGCGGCATGGACGTCGGCGCGATCCGGTGCGTCGGCGGCATCGAAGGTGATCGCCCATTGTCGGCCATCGGTCGATGACGCGGTCAGCACACCAGCCTTCGCGGCCACCGCCTTCAGCGCGGTGCGCTGGCTCCGCCAGTCGCGCCATTCCCGTCCGTCGAGCACGAATCCGGGCGTGTAAATGGTGCCGGAGCCCCATTCCGCCGCATACCGCCGCTGCCGATCCGCGTAGCTCCGTTCCGCCCAGGGATCCTGCCAGCCGAGGTGATCCCAGTAGTCCACGTGAAACGCGAGCGGCACGAACTCGGTCCACAAACCCGCATCGTTGCGCAGACCGCCAACCCAGGCCTCTGCGGGCGGACAACTGCTGCAGCCTTCGGACGTATAGAGCTCGAGCAGCGTGACGTGATGGGCGGGACTGCGGATCTCGATCGCCGACGATTGCGCGAAGCCCGCGCATCCCAGGGAGACTTCGAGCACGATCGCGATCAGCGCCCGGCGAATATGACGAGCGGAGGTGGCCATCAGCAGCAACCTCCGGCGCGGGATTGCGCGGCGGTCGTCGTCGCATCGTAGTCCTGGCCCTTGGTTTCTCGCGGATGCCGCAGACGAGCGCCGGCGCAGTCGAACGGCTTCGCGTCTGTCAGCGGGACTTCGTGCAGCGGATCGATGGCGGCGAAGTGGGTACGATAAGGCTCCTGCTGGTAAAGCCGGTAGGTCTTGTCGCACACGGCGTGGCGGCGACCGCGCACCAGGCGATGGCCGTCGTCGTCGAGCACCTCCTTGAACGGCCCGAGGTAGACGACCGCCTGGTTGCGCTCGAGGCAAGGCCCCTGCTTGCCCTTGAAGGCCTGCACCGTGACCGA